>JANLPS010000506.1:0-6828 GCA_031367385.1 Archangium sp.
GCCCGAGCGACGAAGCCGGAGTTGTTGGTTCGCAGCGTCGAGCCGCTGAGGCTGACACTGGCGGCGGTGTCGAGCGCGGAGGTGGCCTCTTCGATGATCACGCCACTCCCGGTGAACGAGCCACCAGCGAGCACCCGAACGCCGACCCAGGAGCTCGCGGCGGTGCCGGTCGAGGTGAAGGTCGCGGGCATCGACGGCGTGCCGGTGACGTTGAGCGTGCCGAGCACGATCAGCTCGACGTGCGTCGTGTCATTGCCCGCTTGAAGCGCGTCTCCGGCGGCGGCCGTCAAGCTGACGCCGGCGGGTACGGTCACGGTGACTCCCGCGGGCACCGTGAGGTCGCCGAGCAGCGCCGAATTGCCGAGGGTCGTGTCGGCCCAGAGGGTGCCCATCAGCCCGACCGTCGCATCTGAGGTGTACGGCAGCGCGCCCATGTCGGTGCCGCCACTGTCTGATTTTCGAGCCGGCGAATTCGACGTCAGCCGAAAGTTGGTCGCCGAGACATACAGCGGGTTGACCGAGATCGAGCCGGTGCCGGCGCTGACGCTGCCGTAGTTGGTGCTGTTCTGCCAGACGTCGTTGTAGCTGTTGCTGATGTTCGCGCTCGAGCCTGATCGATACAGGCCTGAGCTCGAGTTGTTGGTGATCACCGAGTTATTGACCTGCAGCGTCGCCGCGGTCGTCGAGCCAGAGAACACGCCTGATGAGTTGTTCACGATGGTGCAGTGGTCGACCGTGAACGAGCCGCCCGAGCCATTGACGGCGGTGTTGTTCGAGATCAGCTGCGAAGTGCCCACGGTGACGGTGCCGGCTCGCGCGAGCACACCCGTGGTGTTGGTTCGCAGGGTCGAGCCGGAGATCGAGACCGTCGTGCCGGAGGTGTCGACCGCGATCAACGCCTCTTCGATCACCGCGTTGGCGGCGCTCATCGTGCCGGTGCTGCTGATTCGAATGCCCACCCACGTGCTCGGCGCCGTGCCGGCGCTACCGATCGTGACCGGCGAGCCCGAGGTGCCCGCGATCACCAGCGTGCCGTTGACGATGATCTCGACTCGAGCGGTGTCGGTGCCCAGGTTGGCGGCGTCGGTGCTGGCGGCGGTGACGACCGTGGCGGCGTCGATGGTGAGCGTGACTCCGGCTTCGACGCGAACGTCACGGTCGAGCGTCTTGGTCGCTGACCAGACCGTGTCGGCGGCAATCACTTGGGCCAACGAAGGGGAGGCAACCAGAGCACTGACAACGGCGACGAAGCTCACGGAAACGAAACGCATAGGTGTCGGAGGGACACGCCGCGTTCAATGCCTGTGCAACCTGGAGTGCTCGATTTCTCAGCGAGTGAGCGCGATTACAAATGACGCCAAACCACCGGGCCGATGCCGCCGGTTTTCGACGGTTCACGGTACGCGCAGCGCCACCGGGGTGCCCTTGGCCACCTTCACGGAGTCACGGTCAGCTTCAAAATCGTCGTGCCCGACGCATTCGCGCCCGCGAATGACTTGGCCTTGAGCACCGTGTCACCCTGGGTCGTGACGTCGAACGCCCCCGTGTACAACGGAGAGCCCACCGTCGGGTCGCTGCCATCGAGCGTGTACCGAATCGCATCACTGCTCACCCCCGGCACCAACGACACCGTCACCTTCGCGGCGTAACTGTACGTATTCGTCGTCGCCGTGCCCGCGAGGCTGGCGACTGGTATCGACACCACCGGGTCGGCGAGCACCTTGAAACGCCCGCGGGCAGACACCACCGCGTCGAGCCGCGTCGGGTCAGCGCTGAGCACCGCCAAGCCCGCGTACACCTTCGCCGTCGGCGTGCTCGCGATGCCCGCCCACAGCTGCTCCCAAGTCACTCCGTCGCCGGAGCCCAGACCCACCATCAGCGCTCCACGCCGAACGGCCTTCAGGTAGGTGGGCGACGTCGCGAGGCTCGCGTCACCTGCTTTGTTGCCGAGGTAGGCGGTCTGGGCAGGCCGCATGTTCGCCCCCAGGGTGAGCGGCGAGGCTGAATTCTGGTTGCCCTGCACGTACGCGAAGACCTCTTTGTCGAGCGTGCTCAGGCTCTCGCGAATCGTCACCCCACCCTTGGCGGTGCTGCTCGCGGTGCTGCCATCGACCGTGAACCCGAGCACCTGCGCGGTCAGCTCGACGTCACCGGTGCGCTCTTGAAAGACGATTCGCCCTTCGTCGAACGAGCTGTAATACCCGACGTCGCGGCCGTTGCCGACCACCTCGAACCCGCCGTCGTAGCTGACGCTCCCAGAGGCCTCGGGCAACCCGTAGACGGTGCTCTGCCACGGCACGGGCAAGGGGCCGTCGTTGGGTGTGACCGCCACGCGCACCAAGGTGCTCTGGTACCCGCCAGTGCCGTCGGCGCAGATCACATGTACCGGGTGCACCAAGCCGGGGTCTGTCGCGGGCGCGGTATAGCCAAAGTGGGTACCCGCCAGCGTGCCGACCTCGTTGAGCCAGCGATAGAAGCGTACCGAGAAGCCCTCGGGGTCGGTGCAGGTGAGGTCGAAGGCCGCGGTCGCGCCGGGCTTCACATTGACCCAGTCGTCACTGAGGCTGGTGCTCAACAGAGGCCGCAAGTTCTTCTGCACTTCGCTGGTCGACACCGGGCTGGTCGCCGACACGTAGGGCGGCGTGTCGACCTGCCCGGGCTCGGCCCAATAGAAGTTGATGAACGCCGGAGGGCTGTCGAGCACCCCGTTGTTGACGAACAACGCGACCGGAATTCGGCCCTTCGGCAACGCGGCATTGTGGGTCACGGTGATGCGCCAAACCGTGCCGCCCTCGTGCACGATGTTGATGTTCTTTTGCTCGGGGTAGACGCTGTCGAACCCGGCGCTCAGGGCGCGCGCCTGCAGGTCGTACGAGCCGCCAACGTCGACGCGCAGCGCGATGGTCTCGCCGGTGTTGCCCCAAATGCGAGCCATGGTCTTGTTCGCCGAGTGAATGCGCGTGTCGGTCGCCGCATTGTCGACCAGCGTCGCTCCGGCCTTCGTCACCGTGATGCCCACGATTTTGATGATCGCGATCGGGGGCGCCACCACCATCGCCCGCGCCGCTTGAATCATTCGGTACAAGTGCAGGCTCTCGTCGTACTGATGGTACGAGGCATTGCGCGGCACGAACTCCTGCGAGACGTTGGTGCCATTCGAGAAGTACGCGGGGCGCTGAATCATCTCGTTCGCGCGTGACACCGCAGTGCCATCGACCTCGGCGTACGGGAGCGTCTGGCGAAACAGGTTGATCATCACCATCGCGTACGCACCGTTGAGCTTGAGCAGGTCTTTGGTCGCGCGGGGCATGTAGGCGCCGGCAGTCAGCATCTTGAACAGCGCGCCCGTCTCGCTGCCCGAGCGGCCGACCGAGTTGAAGGCGTGCGAATACAACGCATCGTACGAGTCGATGCCGCGATCGGCGATCGTCTCGGCGTACGAGAGATACGCGGGTGTGCCGCGAACCGTGTTGGCGAACGAGAAGTACTGCTCGGTGTACGTCACGACGTATTGCTGATCGATGAACTGGTGCCCGGAGCCCGCGAACGACTCGCTGGTGTAGTTGATGCCCAACCGGGCCAGATCGACCGGTTGGCATTGGCCGAACGGTACGCGCACGAATTGGCCTCCCAGGTTGATGCCGTTGCCGTTGCTGTCGCCCCAGAAAGTGCCGATGACCGTGTGCGCTCCGTCGCGGGTGGCGTAGGCGTCGTCCCACGAGCCGGCGATCGCGGGCTGGGTCGCCAGCGTCTGCAGCTTCAAGAACGGCACCGGGTAGGTGTTCACCGACGGGTCGGGGTAGGCCCGAGTCGCTTCGGGCGTGACGGTGAAGTCGCCCGCCTTCATCACCGGGTCGCCCAAGTTGAAGCCGGTGTAGTGCACCACCGATGCGTCGAGTGCCCACAGCTTCCACCCGGGGTAGGTGTAGTACGGGTTGATGATGCCTCCGTCGGGTCGCGAACCGGCGTCGGGGGTGAAGGTGCCGCCAGCATCGCCCGGGAGAGCGCCCGCGTCGGCCGCCGAGTCGCCACCATCCGCAGGTGAGGTCTGGCCGGCATCTCCCACCGGGTCGCCCGCGTCTCCCAAGGCACCCGCGTCTCCCAGGGCGCCGGCATCGACGAACGACCCACCGTCGGTGGGTGCGCCCGAATCGATCGCCGACCCCGCGTCGTGGAGCCCTGCGTCAAAGCCAACCTGCGCATCGGCGCTCTGATCGGCCCCTACAACTCCGGTACAGCCGGCGAGCGTACACACGAGCCCGAGCGCCAGAGACGTGCTGCTGTTCGTCGTTGTCATAGATCTCCGCAGTGACCGACGGTCATATGACGTTTCGAGGTGCAACCACAGCGCGGTTACGAATGACGCCAAACCACCGGTCCGATGCCGCCGGTTTTCGACGGTTCGGCCGCGCGTTGTGATTCGTGGTCTGCTTGAAGTACAGCAGCCGACCCATGCGTCGACTGACTCTCAGACCGACGGGAGCGGTGCGGCGTACGTCTTCACGAGCTCGGCTCCCGGCTGGACCCAGAGGGCGTACGTCAAAGCGTCGAACCCCCAATTCTCTGCCACGTTTGGCAGTGGCCTCGCTCTGAGCGACGACGGCTCGCGTCTGGTCGTGACCAGCCGGGGCGAAAGCAGCGCTTCGAGGGGCATCAACAGCACCCCGATTGGTCACTCGACGTTTCAAAGCGGCGCGGTGTACCTCTTCGAGCACACGGGCGCGGGTTGGGCGCAGACGACGTACTTCAAGGCTTCGAATGCCGAGCTCGGTGACTGCTTCGGCGACTCGGTCGCCTTGAGCGGTGACGGTAACACGCTCGCCGTCGGCGCCAGGGGCGAAGGTGGCGGCGCGCGAGGCATCAACGGCAATCAAGCCGACAATTCAGCTCAGTTTTCTGGCGCGACGTATCTCTTCGCTTGGGCCAATGGCACCTGGTCACAGCAGGCGTACATCAAGAGCTCGAACTCGGAGACCCTCGATGGGTTCGGGTACGCCGTTGCGCTCTCGGTCGATGGCAACGTGCTCGTGGCCAGCGCCTTCTGCGAACAAAGCGTGGCCCGCGGCTTCGAGGGGTCACAGAGCGACAATTCGGCCAGGTGCGCCGGGGCGGTCTACCGCTTCGAGCGCGTCAGCGGCAGCTGGGCGCAGACCAACTACATCAAGGCCTCGAACACAGAGGCCGAAGACGTCTTCGGTGCCGCGGTCGCCATCTCGAGCGACGGCGTCACGATGCTGGTCACAGCCACCGGAGAAGACAGCGGCGCCTCGGGCATCGGCGGCAATCAATCGCGAAACGATCTCGTGTCGAGTGGCGCGGCGTACCTCATCACTCGCTGAGACCGCTTTACGAGTGCGGTAGCTCGGTCGACCCGAGCGTGTTCGCGGGTCTCGGCGCGCCAGGCAACGCCGCGTGGTGATCTTCGAGCCCGAGCTTTCGTCGCAGCGCGCGCAGCCAGGCGGGAGCCCACCAATTGGCGTCTCCGAACAGCCGCATCGTCGCGGGCACCAGCAGCACCCGCACCAGCGTGGCGTCGAGCGCCACCGCCACCGCCATGCCGACACCGACCGCTTTGATCAACACGACCTCGGCTGAGGCGAACGCCAAGAACACCGAGACCATGATCGCCGCCGCGCTGGTCACCAGCCCGCCGGTCTTCTCGAGGCCCTCACCCACCGAGAGCCGATTGTCTTTGGTGCGGTCGTACGCCTCCTTCATGCGCGAGAGAATCAGCACCTCGTAGTCCATCGAGAGGCCGAACAAGACGCAGAACAGCAGCACCGGCAGCGCGGGCTCGAGCGGGCGCGCCGGTGCCGAGATGAAGTGGCCCTCTTGAAAGATGTAGACCAGCGCTCCGAATGAGCCTGCCAGTGACAAGAAGTTCATCAGCACCGCTTTGAGGGGCAGCAGCACAGAGCCCAGCAGCAGCGAGAGCACGATGAAGGTCGCAATCACCACGAAGCCCACGGCCCAGGGCGCGCGGTCGAGCATGTATCGGGTGGTGTCGACGTCGAGGGCGCTCTCGCCACCGACCACCAAGATGCCGTCGGCCACGGCGCGATCGGCGCGAATCTCATTCACGATCGCGCGCGCCGCGTCGCTCTCAGGCGCCGCCGCAGACAGCGCTTGAATGATCACCACGTGGCCTCGGCTGGTCGCGGCCTTGCCGGCTTCGATGCGAGCGGCGAATGGCGCCGGGGGGTTCATCAAGATCCTCTGGTACCCCGCGCGATCGAGCCTCGAGTCGCCGTAGGTCAAGCTTCGAACCTTGGTCACATTGGGCAGCTTGGTGAGCTTGGCCGACACGTCGTACAGCGCACCGATGCGCTCGGCTGTGAGCGCCGGCTCGGTGGGAAACTCGACCGCGATGTTGAAGTGCGTCGCCGCCTCGTCGGGGAAGCTCTTCTTCAGATCTTCGAAGCCCCGATGCGCCTCGAGCCTCGGCGGCAGCACCGAGACGTCAGAAGAGGCCAGGCGAATCTTCAAGAACGGCGAGCCTAAAAACAGCAGCACCGCCAGCGTCGGCAGCATCACCAGCACCGGGCGCTCCATCACCCATTCAGAGATGCGGTGCCAGAGGCCGACCTTCGTGCTCAGCCGCGGGAGGGGGATCTTCAGTGCGTTGATGCGCGGCCCAAGCACCGCCAGCAACGCAGGCAAGAAGGTCAGCGCGAAGATGCCGGCCAGCGCGACCACGATGGCTCCACCGACGCCCATGGTCATCAGGTACGAGCCGTTGAAGAACATCAGCGCGATGAGCCCGAGGCCGACCGCGAGGGCCGAGAACGCCACCACCTTGCCGGCGTGGGCGATGGCCCGGGCCAGCGC
>JANLPS010000536.1:0-21134 GCA_031367385.1 Archangium sp.
GCCCTGGGCCCGAATCAAGAAGTCGTCACGCAGGGTCAGCACCACCCGCAGCGGCCCGTCGGCGTTCGAAGAGGCGCTCACCAGGGCGGCGGCGTAGGCCTCTCGCTCGGTCGCCGATTGGCAGAGGGTGATGAGCTCTTCGAACTGGTCGATGACCACCAGGTATTTGCCGTGCTTCGCGTTGGCGAGCTCGGTGAAGCGGCGCCCCAGCTCAGTCGGGTCTTTCTCGACCGCCGCTTGGAGCCCCTCGGCGTCGACTCCGAGGGTCTTGAGCTTGGCGACCAGGGTGGCGAGCGGCGTGTTGCCGGGGCGCACGACCACCAAGCTCAGGTCATCGGCGAGCAGCGGCGCGACACCGGCTTGAACGAACGATGACTTACCGACACCCGAAGGGCCGACCACCGCCAAGAAGGGGCTCACCCGCAGGCGGTTGGCGACGGCCTGCGCCTCGGGCTCGCGGCCGAAGAAGTCTTGCGCGTCTGAGGCGGTGAACGAGGCGAGGCCGCGATAGGGCGGCTTGTCTTCGGCCCGGGTCAGGTCGCTGTCGTGGCTCGCGCGGGGCCAGTTGGCGTCGAGCCAGCTCCAGGTGGCCTCGTCTTGCCGCTCGAACTCACGCGGAGCGGAGACCAACCTCGCGCCGTAGCGCCCTGCTCCGCTGAAGAGAAAAATGTCGGGGGGCTCGCCGGGGCTGGGGGCGAGGGTCTGAATGAGCGGGTTGAGCCGCAGCGTCGCGGTGAGCGTTTCGTCGACCAGAAACAGGTCGCCCTCGACCGCGCTGGGCATTCTCACCTGCACCGCCGAGCGCACCGGCCGCCGGCACCCGCTGAACGCCTCGAAGACGCCAGGCTCAGCCGAGGCGCGGGTCAGCGTGTGACGCAGCAAGAAATCAGCCGCGCGCAACACCGGCCCCAGCTTGGCCACCAGCCGCTCGAAGCACACCAGCGCCTCTTCTTCGCTGCCAGGCACCTGCTCGAGTTCGGCGTTCTCGAGGGCGAGTATCGCCTCGGTCTTGGTGCCTTCGGGCGTCACGCAAAAATCGAGCAGCCCCGGCAACGGGTAGCGCTCGCGTTGCAACGCCCACGGGTGCACCGCGAGCCACAGCAGCGAGACCCACGCATGGTGCTCGAGCCGGCCGTTTCGCAGCGCCGAGATGAGCGAGGTGAGCGGGGCCTCTTGTTCGGCGCTCGCGGGGCCCACCCGTTGGCGGCACATCACGGCCAAGAGCGCGAGAAACCGGGCCAACAGCCGCAGCGCTTTGCGAGAGGTGTCGAGCCCGGTCTGCGCGGTGCGAACCACCTCGAGCAGCGCGATGGTCTCGGCCAACGGCTGGGGCGCGGCGTCGACCCATTCTTGGCGCAGCGCCTCGGAGATCGACGGCAACACCCGCTGGTTGGCGAGCGCCACTGAGAGCAGGGCCCGGCCCAGGCTGGCCGCGCGGTCTGGCCGCGCCTTGGGGTCTTTGGCGAGCGCCCGGTCGAAGACCCCCTGCAACCCCTCGGGAAAACCACTGGGCAAGCGGGGGATGGCGGCCTGCAGATGCGAGAGCGCCATGCTGCTGGTGGTCTTCGCCAGGTACGGCAGCTGGCCGGTCAGCATCTGCCAGGCGAGCACGCCCAGCGAGTACACGTCGGCCTGGGCGGTCACGTCACGGCTGTTGAGCCACTGCTCGGGCGCCATGTACGCCGGGCTGCCCACCGCGTCGGTGACGCTGGTAATCGAGAGCTTCTCGGCCAGCTCGATGCGATTGAGGGTGGTCGGGGTGTTGATGACGGTGTTGGTCTTGAGCAGCACCGGGGTTGGCGCCGGTACGTAGGGGCCTCCATGGGCGGCGGTGCGAGAGCGGGTCTCGACCGACGACCGAGGGGTCTTGTCGAGGCTCGACAAAAAGGTGGCCTCGTCGACCGAGAGGGCTTCTTGTTGCTCGCGTTGAGCGACGGTGGCGATGCCCAGGTCGAGCAGCTTGGGCAGCAACCGGCCGTTGCGCATCATCACCATCACGTTCGAGGGCTTGATGTCGCGGTGAATGATGCCCTTCTCGTGCATCGCGTCGACCACGTCGCACAGCGCGTCGAAGAAGGGGCCGAAGCGGGCCAGCGGCATCGGGCCATGCTCTTTGAGGTAGACGCCGAGGTTCTTGCCGCGCACCAGCTCCATCGCGATCCACAGCAGGCCGTCGGGCTCGGCGCCGAAGGCGTACACCGCGACCGCGTAAGGGTGGTCGAGCCGAGAGGCGAGCCGGGCTTCGCGCAGAAAGCGGCTCTGGGTATGGCCGTCGGCGTCGCTGCCGGCGAGCAGCACTTTGATCACCGCTTCGCGGCCCAGCAGCGTCTGTTGCGCGCGGTATGCGGCGCCGACGCCCCCTTCGGCGAGCTTCTCCATCACCAGAAAGTCGCCCAGCGTTCGCCCGGTGAGGGTCGCGGGCAAAATGTTGGTCGGAGCGGGGGTCACCATGAGGAGCGGAGCGTCGGGCCGAAGGCTAGGCCACTGTGCGCAGAGGAGCGAAAATCTCAACCGCGACGCGCGAGCGATGTGGGCGGGTGTCGGCAAGCCCTTGGCGACAAGCGTGCTTCGGCAGCTGAACCGCTTATCGTCGGCGGCCATGATCGACGATGACTCCGGTTCGAATCAGACGTTCGTCGGGCCAGCGTCGAGCCCGCGCGGGAGCTCGCCCGAGGTGCTGCGACTCGAGGGCGCCGAGCGGTACCGCGACGTGTGCGAGCTGGGCGCTGGCGGCATGGGCGAAGTGCGGCTGACACGTGACTTTCGGCTCGATCGCGAGGTGGCGCTCAAGCGGCTGCGCTCGACCCTCACCCACCCCGAGTACATCGAGCGTTTCTTGCGCGAAGTTCGGGTGCAAGGGCAGCTGGAGCACCCTGCGGTGGTGCCGGTCTACGACCTGGGGCTGACGCCCGAGGGGGCTCCGTATTTCACGATGAAGCGGGTTCGCGGGCAGACCCTGTTTCAGGTCATCACGCTGCTCAAAGCCGGCGACCCGGCCGCGACGGCGAGGTTCACCCGCTGGCGCTTGCTGGCGGCCTTCAACACCGTCTGCCTGGCGATCGACTCGGCCCACAGCCGCGGGGTGCTCCACCGCGACCTCAAGCCCGGCAACATCATGCTGGGCGAGTTCGGAGAAGTGCACGTGCTCGACTGGGGCCTGGCCAAGATTCGAGGCAGCGCCGAGCCCGAAGCGAGTGACAGCGCGCCGGTGATTCGCGAGGGCGAAACCGATGCAGGCCACCAGACGGCGGCCGGCTCGGCGATGGGCACGCCCGGCTACATGTCACCGGAGCAAGCCGATGGCCTGCTCGACACGTTGGACGAGCGCACCGACGTGTATGCGCTGGGGGTGATTCTGCACGAGCTGCTCTTTCTCGAGCCGGTGCACGGGGCCAACACGCCGGTCGAGCGGCTGCTGAGCACCCGGCGGCGGCACCTGCCCGACTCACGCCGCGACGACGTGCCTCCAGAGCTCGACGCGATCTGGCGAACTGCCTGCGCCGCCTCGCCTGATGACCGCTACCCGTCGGCACGCGCGATGGCCGACGCGGTCGAGCGGTTTCTCGACGGTGAGCGCGACGAGGTTCGCCGACGGGAGCTGGCCGACGCGCAGCTGACCATCGCCGCGAACGCGATGAGTGAGAGCGAGGCCGGGAGGCGGCAAGCCCTGCAGGCCCTCGGGCGCGCGCTGGCCCTCGACCCGACCAATGCAAAGGCGTTGACGCGGCTGTCGACCCTGCTGGCGACGCCTCCGCTCGAGACGCCGGTCGAGGCCCAGCGGCAGCTCGACGCCCTTGACGCCGCACGCACCAAGAGCCTGCTGCTCGCCAGCGCGTTTCGCCTGCTGATTTGGACATTTGGCATGGGCGCGACGATGGTGCTGCTCGGGGTGAAGTCGAACGCGCTGGCCGCTCTGACGCTCGCGCTGATGAGCTCGGCGACGGTGGCGACCTGGGCCGCGGCGCGCAGCCGCCGGGTGAGCGACTGGCAGTTTCCCGCTGGGGTGTTTGGCCTGGTGGCGGTGGGCACGCTGGCGGTGGTGATCAACCCGCTGCTGGTAGTGCCGACGTTGGCCGCGACACACGCGATGCTCTTCGCGAGCAATGCGCCTGGGGGTGCGCGGCGCGCGATGATGTTCGCGGCCGTCGCGATGGTGGTGGTGCCGGCGCTGTGGGCTCCGCTGGGGGGCTACGTGACCCTGTCAGATGAGACGCTGGGCATGACCTCGCCGCTGATCAAGTTCGACTCGCCCTCAGTGCCCTTCGTGCTGCTCTTTTTGTCGCTGGTGCCGGTGGTGACGCCCACGGCCCTGGTCGGGCGGCTGCGTGATGACTTCGTGGCGGCTGAACGAAACGTGGTGGTGCAGTCGGCGGCGGTGATGGCGCTGATACCGACCGACGGGCGCAAAGACGTGAGCTGAGTCGAACACAAAACAGGTGCTGCAGCCTGCACATCGCGGTTTAACCTCGAGCACGCACACACCGCGAAGGCGTCGAGACGCCCTCCATTCTCTCTCTCGAGCGCCCGAGCCGAGAACGTAAATGCTTGAAAAAAGAGGAGTTCAAGGCTCGCCGCGAGACCTGCCGACGTCTGACCGCGGGGCCGCACCCCCGAACGGGTGTCGCGTCGCGTTCGCCTCCAGGGGGGGTCACCCCTGCACCGAGACCTCAGGTGGTCTCGCGTCGGGGGTCTCAGACCCGAAGGAATCCCCTGAACAATCGCTTTCTGAAGACCAAGGCCTTAAGCGCATCGCCATGACTGTCTTTCGCCGGGTGGCCGCGCTGAGCGGCGTGGTCGTGGTGAGCGCCGTGGTCGGGGTGGGCTGTCTGTCTGCGCCTCGCTGGCAGGGGCCGGTGACCGAGCACTTCGACGGCGAACAATTCGTCACCCCCGGCGCCCCCGAAAAGCACGGCGGCTTCTCGAGCCTGAGCGGCCTCAAGAGCCTGCTCGACTGGCAGCTGCACCGTGAGCGCGGGCCCTGGCGCGAGTACCGAGACGAGCCCTTCGGCCCCCGCCCGCCCGCCCAAGTGCCGAGGGGCGCGATGCGGGTCACTTTCATCAACCACGCCACCACCCTGATTCAGCTCGACGGGGTCAACGTCATCACCGACCCGATCTACGCCGAGCGGTGCAGCCCGGTGTCATTCGCGGGCCCGAAGCGGGTTCGCCCGCCCGGCATTCGCTTCGAAGACCTGCCGCGCATCGACGTGATCGTGCTCAGCCACAACCACTACGATCACCTCGACGTGGCGACGCTCAAGCGCCTCACCGAGCTTTACCCGCACGCGCGCATCTTCGCGGGCCTTGGCAACGCCGCGTTCTTGACCGCCCAGAAGCTGGGCAACATCACCGAGCTCGACTGGTGGGAGCACCGCGAGGTCAACGGCGTCACCATCACCAGCGTGCCGAACCAGCACTTCTCGAACCGGGGCGTGACCGACGGCGACGGCACCCTGTGGTCGGCGTGGGCCCTCACTGGCAGCAACGGCAGCGCCTTCTTCGGAGGCGACACCGGCTACGGCCCGCACTTCAAGACGGTCGGCGATCGCCTCGGGCCCTTTCGCCTCGCGGTCTTGCCGATTGGCGCCTACAAACCCAAGTGGTTCATGTCTCCGATTCACATGTCACCCGAGCAGGCGGTGGAAGCCGCCAACGATCTGCGCGCCGGGCTCTCGGTGCCGATGCACTACGGCACCTTCAACCTGGCCGACGATGGAGAAACCGAGCCGCTCGAGGCGCTGGCTGCGGCGCTTCAAAAAAGACCGACGTCTTTCGCCGTGTTGGGTTTCGGTGAGGGGCGTGATGTGCCAGAGGGAACCCCATGAAGGCGTGGCTGTGCGTCATCGGGGTGGTCATCGCGGGGTGCGCCTCGAACGGCGTCGAGAGCGGTTTGCTGGTGACGCTCGAGCTCGACCCGGGGCTGACCTCGAAGTGCGTGCAGCTGGTCGCGCGGGTGGGCTCGACCGAGCGCCGCAGCGGAGGCATCGTGCTCACCGGCTCGACCACCACCCGGGTCGCGGTGGCGCAGGGCGATTTTCCCAACGTGGTGACGCTGCAGGCGTTCGGGTTTTCTGACGAGGCCTGCCGCACCTTGACCTCGCCAGCCGAAGACACGCTGAGCACCGAGGCCCGCTTCGTGAAAAACGTGCCGACCACTGCGGTGACCTTGCGGGTACGCCGGGCGTTGCTCACCGGTGAGAACTGCGGCAACGGCCTCGACGACGACGACGATCAGCTCGTCGATTGCGCCGACCCCGATTGCAACACCAAGAGCTGCAGCCAGGGCAACGCCTGCATCGTCGAACAGAGCTGCACGGCCGGCTCGTGTGTCGGCGGCACGGTCAAGAAGTGCACCACCCCGCCCAACGGGTGCTTCGCGGCGAGCGGCAACTGCGAGGCTCCGGCCGGCACCTGCGCGTACAGCCCGCGCGTCGACGCGGCGTGCGACGACGGCGACCCCTGCACGGTGAGCGATCGCTGCGGCGCGACCGGCGCCTGCGTGGGGAGCCCCCGAATGTGCACCAACCCGCCCAGTCAGTGTCACACCGCGGTGGGCCTGTGCAGCGGCACCGACGGTGGCGCCTGCGTGTACACGTTGGTCGAAGGTCAGAGCTGCTCTGACGGCAACTCGTGCAGCATCGGCGACCGCTGCTCAGCCGCTGGCACCTGCGCCGGAGTGCTCGTCAGCTGCCCGCTCAAAGAGTGCCAAGCGTTCTCTGGCAGCTGCGATGGCGACGGCGGTTGCCAGTACATGCCGACCAACGCGGGCGCCCAGTGCCGCACCACCGGCGTGTGCAACGGCGCCGGCAGCTGCAACCTCCCCTTTCCTTACACGCCGAGCAACGTGACGCTCGCGCAGATACCAAACACGCCGCCAGACGTGACGGTCTTCAACTGCGGCCAGACGACCATCGACACCAGCACCCTGCCTCCGACGGTGACCAACTGGTGCAAGACCGGGTTGCCCGACTTCGGCGCGGCGCTGGTCTCGCAGTCGGGTGAGCAGCCGATCATGGTGATGGCGTTCAAGGCCTTTCAGGTCGACGCGACCAGCAGCGTGCTGGTCAAGGGCACCCGCGGCGCGTTGATCGTCGTCACCGGCGACGCGACGGTGGCGGGGCCGATCAAAGCCGAGGCCGGGTTTCGGGCCTGCGCGGGTGGCTCGGGTGGCAATGGCGCCTCCGACCTGGGCGGCAACGGCGGGGCTGGCGGCGCGGGCTTCGGCTCGATCGGCGGCGCTGGCGCGAAGTCGGGCGGTGGCTCGGCCGGTGGCGCGGGCGGCACGACCAACGGAGACCCCTTGCTGGTGCCTCTGCGCGGTGGGTGCTCGGGCGGCACCGGCGGCGGCAACAACCGCATGATTGCGGTCGGCGGCGGCGCGCTGCAGATCTCGGTCGGCGGCACGTTGACGGTGTCGGGCCAAATCAGCGCTCCGGGTACGGGAGGCCTCGGGGCTCCGGGCACCGCGCTGGTGGTCAACGGCGGCAACGGTGCGGGCAGCGGCGGCGCGATTCTGTTGGAGGCGACCATCATCACCCTCACCGACACGGCCAGCCTCACCGCCAATGGCGGGTCTGGCGGCGAATCGAGCGATCTCTCGGCGAACCCGGGGCAATCGGGCGTGGCGGGCACGACCACCAAAATGCCGGCGCTGGGCGGCAAATCTCGACTGGGCGATGGGCAAGGCGGCAACGGCTCGGCGGGCGGCACCGGAGCCAACGCCGGGGCTGATTTCTCGGGGGGCGGCGGCGGCGGCGTGGGTCGAATTCGGTTGAACACCACCGGCGGCTGCAGCGTGAACGCGTCGGCCATTCTGAGCCCCACGCCGACCACCCGCCAGGCGGGCACCGGCTGCCTGTGAGTTGATTGTCATTGCACGCGGGGTCCACACCCGTAACATGCGCGTCCCGCTGCATTCGACGGAGAGCGCATGACGACCCGGTATCAGACTGTCCCCGAGATGTTGCTTGGCCGTATCGCCGCCACGCCCGACAAGACGGCCTTCTCATACCCCGTCGGCTCAGGGTGGAAGACCGTCTCGTGGAAGCAATTCAGCGAACAAACTCGCGCGGTTTCAATGGCTCTGCGCTCGATGGGGCTGCAGAACGAGCAGCGCGTCGCGATTTTGTGCAGCACCCGGTACGAGTGGGTGTTGGCCGACATCGGCATTCTCTGCGCGGCGGGCGCGACCACCACCATCTACCCGCAGAACACGCCCAAAGAGTGCGCGTTCATCTTGAACGACTCGGGCAGCCAGTTCGTCTTCGCCGAGAACGACGATCAAATCGCCAAGCTCACTTCGGTGCGCGAGAAGCTGCCCAACGTGAAGAAGGTGATCACCTTCGACGGCAAGCCCTCGGCCGACGGTTGGGTGATGACCTTCGCCGACCTGCTCGAGAAGGGCAAAGGCGCCTCGCAAGCCGAGTGGGAGACCGTCTGCAAGTCGGTCAAGAACCAAGACCTCGCGACGCTGATCTACACCTCGGGCACCACCGGCGACCCGAAGGGCGTCGAGCTGACGCACGACTGCTGGGTCTACGAAGCCGAGGGCATCAATGACCTCAAGCTGCTGGTCGAAGACGACGTGCAGTTCTTGTGGCTGCCCCTCGCCCACTCGTTCGGCAAGGTGCTCGAGATGGCCCAGCTGCTGATCGGCTTCGAGAGCGCGATCGACGGCCGGGTCGACAAGCTCACCGCCAACATGGCGATCGTCAAGCCCACCTTCGTCGCCGCCGTGCCGCGAATCTTCGAGAAGATTTACAACACGGTCATCGACAAGGCGAAGAAGGCCGGCGGGCTCAAGTACACCATCTTCAAGTGGTCGATCGAGGTCGGCAAAGAGGTCTCGAAGGTCAAGCAAGCGCACCAAGAGCCGTCGGGCTTGCTGGCGATCAAATACAAGCTCGCGACGAAGCTGGTCTTCGGCAACCTGCAGAAGATCTTCGGCGGCCGGCTGCGCTACTTCATCTCAGGCTCGGCGGCGCTCTCGAGGGAGATGGCCGAGTTTTTTCACGCCTGCGGCCTGCTGATTCTCGAGGGCTACGGCCTGACCGAGACCAGCGCGGCGGCGTTCGTGAACCGCCCGCAGAACTTCAAGTTCGGCACCGTCGGCATGCCTTTGCCGGGCACCCAGGTGAAGCTCGAGGCCGACGGCGAGATCTTGATCAAAGGCCGCGGCGTGATGCGCGGCTACCACGGGCTCGAAGAGCAGACCGCCGCCACCATGAAAGACGGCTGGTTCTTGACCGGTGACATCGGCGAGGTCGACGCGCAGGGCATTCTGCGCATCACCGACCGCAAGAAAGACCTGATCAAGACCTCGGCCGGCAAGTACGTCGCGCCGCAAGCGCTCGAGGGCTCGTTCAAGGCCCAGTGCCCGTACGTCTCGCAGAGCGTGGTGCACGGCAACAACCGCAACTTCGTGGTGATGCTGATCGCGCTCGACGAAGCCGCGATCAAAGACTGGGCGAAAACCAACGGCGTCTCGGGTGGGTACCCTGAAATCGTCAAAGACCCGCGCACCCACGCGCTGATCAAGACCTACGTGCAAGAGCTCAACAAGGGCCTGGCCAACTACGAAGCGGTGAAGAACTTCACCATTCTGCCCAAAGACTTGAGCCTCGAAGACGGAGACCTGACGCCCAGCCTCAAGGTGAAGCGCAAGGCGGTCGAGGCGAAGTACAAAGACCTGCTCGACGCGTTCTACGCAGGCAACGTGGCCGAGGTCTAAGTGACTCCCACGGCGACCCGCTTCGTCGCCATGGGAGACCCCCAAGCACCGTTCTCGACGGTGCTGTCGGTCTTGAGAACGCACGGGTTGCTCGGGGCCGATGACAGGCTCGTGAGCGACGTGCACCTGGTGTCGATGGGCGACCACTTCGACTGGGGTCAGCGGGCGGCTCGCTCAGAAGCCACCCGAGACGGCGTGACCACCCTGCTCTGGCTCTCGTCGCACCCGCCCGAGCAAGTCACCTTGCTGTTGGGCAACCACGACCTGGCCCGGGTCGGAGAGCTGGCCGGCTTCGACGACGAGACCTTCATGCTCGCGCAGCTCGAGGCTGAAGCGGCCTACCGCCTGGGCGACGTCGACGACGCGGCCGAGCGCGCGTTTTTGGTCAGCTTTCCCTCCGTGCCCGACGCGGAGTGCCTGGCCCGCGACTACGGCTGTTTTTCAGTCGCGCAGCGAGACCTGGTGACCGCGCTGATTCGCACCCGGCGCTTTCGCCTCGCGGCCAGCTTCTTCGGAGTGCTCTTGGTGCACGCGGGCGTGACCGTGCCCGACCTGGCGTTGATTGGCCTCGACCCGGGCGCCTCGGCCGTCGACCTGGCCGCGGGCTTGAACGCGTTTCTCGACGCGCGCATCGATGCCTGGTCGACCGGGCCGTTGAACCTCGACCCCTTTCACCGGCTGGGTTCTGCGACCAGCGGCGAGGGCAAAGGGGCGGTGTATCACCGGCCCTTCGACCCGACCTTGAGCGCTGGGCACAAGGGGCCTCCGCCGCGGCGACGCTTCGACCCAAGGGAGCTGCCGGTCGCCCTGACCCAGGTCATCGGCCACATTCGCGACGGTAAGTGTCGAGAGCTGATGCCGAAGTGGTGCGACCCGGTCGAGGCCGGCGACGGCATTCGGTCGCTTCGGGTGCTCGGCGAGGTGGTCGAGTACCGGGCCGGGCTGCAGAGCATGCCGCAGTTGATCTTCATCGACGCCGGCATGAACCACCTGGCGCCCGAGGCATACCCGCTCTTCGACCTCTCAACCCACCGCCCCCTGGCCAAGCCATGAAGGCGCCGAAGTGGTTGTTCGAGCTGAGCAATTCATTCGGCAACGACTCGAAGACGGGCGCTGCGGCGGCGCTGCTCAACCGCATCATCTCAGAAGAACGAGACCGTTCGACCCTCGCCCTGTGTTGGATACGGGCGATCTTCGCGGGCCTCAACGCGGCGATTGTCTTCCCCGTGACGCAGGTGCCGGGGCTGAGCGAAAACTGGCCGGTTCGCTATGGGGCGGTGCTCTACTTCGTGCTCGCAACCGCGGTGCTGCTGTTGGCTAAAGCGAAGCCCCAGACCTTCATGCGCCTGGCAGCGTTCACGCCCGCGGTGATCGACGTGCCGTTGGTCGGCCTGATGCAGTGGAAGCAAGCGACCTACGCGACCGAGCCTGGGATGATTCTGGCTGACGCGACGGTGACGTTGCTGGTCTTCGTGATGCTCTCGACGCTCTCGCTGTCGCGGGTGGTGCTGGTGCTGGTCACGCCTCCGGCCCTGTTCTTCATCTGGATGGTTGCCACCGCCGAACACACGCCCATGGCGGTCAAAGCGTCGGTGGTCGTGATCGCGTCGGCCTTCGGGCCCTTCGGCTGGGTGCTGATCGGCAAGATTCGCCGCCTGGTGCGCAGCAGCCGTGAGCGCGATCTGTTGGGCAAGTACGTGCTCGGTGACCGCCTGGGCGCGGGGGGCATGGCCGAGGTGTTCAAGGCCACCTACAGCCCTGAAGGCGGCTTCGAGCGCGCGGTCGCGGTGAAACGAATCTTGCCGCAGTTCGCCGAGAGCCCCGAGGTGATCACCCTGTTTCGACGCGAAGCCGAGCTGGGCGCACGCCTGGCGCACCCGAACGTGGTGCAGGTGCTCGACTTCGGCTCCGACGGAGCGACCTACTTCATGGCGATGGAGTTCATCGATGGCGTGCCGCTCTCTCGCATCATCGACGTGCTTCGCATGTCAGACCGGCGGCCGTCGTTGGCCCTGCTGCTCTACCTGACCCATGAGCTGGCCGAGGCGCTGGCCTACATTCACTCACGCACGACCGACGACGGCACGCCGCTGCAGCTGATTCACCGCGATTTCAACCCGCCGAACGTGATGGTCTCGCGCATCGGAGAAGTGAAGGTGGCCGACTTCGGCATCGCTCGCAGCGTCGACACCCCATCGTTGACCAAGGTGGGCCTGCTGCGCGGCAAGCTCTCGTACGCGGCCCCAGAGCAGGTTCGAGGAGAGGCGCTCGACTCGCGGGTCGACCTCTTCGCGCTCGGGGTGACGCTGTACGAGCTGGCGACGATGAAACGGCTCTTTCACGCCCCCAACGAGCTCGAAGCCGCGCAGCAGATTCTGAGCGACTCGACGCCGCCGCTGCACGAGCATGAGCCGAGCCTGCCGCTGACCTTCTGCGAAATGGTCGACGGGCTGCTGAAGCGAGACCTGGCGACGAGAATTGCCAGCGCCGGCGAGGTGCTTCGGTTGTTGGGCCAAGAGCTCGCGGTGCACGACGCGCTGCGAACTGGCCGCGCGGAGCTCGCCGCGTTGGTCAAAGAGGCCCCGGTGACGATCTCGTCGTATGTGCCGCCTGCGTCGGCCGAGACCCGTACCCGCGAAATCGCCAGCACCCCGACCCAGCAGTGAGCGTCAGGCCAGGTCGAAGGTGGCGATCAGCGGCGCGTGATCAGAGAGCCCGTGAAAGGCGCTGGCCGGGTCTCCAAAGGCGAAGGTGCCGTCGAGGCTGGTGAACTTCACTCGGTGACCGAAGACGTGGTCGAGGTGCATGCGCCACCCCATGAACCCCGCGGTCGAGAACCCATCGGCCTTGCTCGAATCGATTTGCTTCAGCGCCGCCTGAGCGCCGGTGAGCTTCTCGTCTTCGGTGAAGTACCGGTACACCGGCGAAGTCGGCGCGGCGTTGAAGTCGCCGCACACCAGGTAGGGCTCTTTGCCGGCGGTGTGCTTGGCGTACTGCAGCACCGCCTTCGCCTCGGAGACCTGATTCGCGCCGAAGCCCATCTTCACGTCTTGCTTCCAGAACTCGCTGGCCCAGGGGGTGGGGAGGCTCAAGTGGGTGTTGAAGACGTGAAAGCGCTGGTGGTCTTTGGTCTCGAGGCGCAGGTGCGCGGCGATGCGTGTCTGCTTGACCTTGCGCAGGCGCTCGGAGCCATGAAACGTGATGGGAAACGGCTCTTTGGCGTTGTCTCCGCACACCGCGAGGGTGTTGGTGTTGACCAGAATCGCGAGGCCGGTGGTGTAGAACTTCACCGCGCCCAGCTTGTAGATGTGCGCGGGGAAATAGGTCGCGACGTAGGGTTGATCTGTGCCCAGCTCGCTCTGCACGTGGCGCATGAACGCTTCGAGCTGGGTCTCTTTCTCGAGGCCTCCCCGGTGAGCGACGCCAGAGCGAATCGAGCGGGTCTCGACCTCTTGCAGGGCCACCACGTCGGCCATCGGGGTGAGCGAGGCCAAGGCTTTGGCGATTTTCAGCTTCGACTTCGCGGTACTGGCCAGGCCTTTGAGGCCGTGACCGAAGTAGCGCACGTTGTAACTGACGATTCTCACCGATTTACCTCCACAGACCGCGCAGCACCGCTTCGAGCGCCAAGCCTTCGAGCCGGGAGGGCCCGTCGGCAACAAAACGCTCCGGGTGCGCCAATACTTTCGCCTCGAGGGCGACTATTTCGGCAATGAATTCGAGCTCGTCGGCCGCGAGCCCCTCGGCGGGGGCCAGGGCCCTGCGCGCTTCGGCCCGCTCGGCGGCAGTGACCTCGAGGCCTCCGGCCTTGGCAAATGCAGCGAGCAGCAGACGGCGGGTGCCGTCGGCTTCGAGGGTTCGCGCGTCGGAGCGCCGGGAGAGCCGCTCGAGTGGTGCCCGGTGCACATCGGTGAGGCGGCGTCGTCGAACGAATGAGGAGGCAGCGAAGGGGCGGCTGGCCGGGCCGTGGGCGGCGCTGTCGATGAAGGTTTTTGCAGTGGCGAGGCAGGTACGGGCGTCGAGGGCCTTCTGGTCGACCTCGTGGCCGGCGTCGAGCCAGGCGCTGAGCGTGGCGCGAATGGCCGGTGGGCACTTCGCGAGCACGGTGGGCCAGCGGCGATCTTGAAAGAAGAGGCCGGAGGCGATGGCGAGCACCGAAGCGGCTTGTTTGAGCGTGAGCACCTTCGATCGCTTGGCGGCGTCGAGGGTGGCGATGACGTTGACGAGCGGTACGGTGAGGGCCTGGGAGCCGCGGCTCGCATCGGCGTGGAGCACGGCGACGTCACCGTCATCTTCGCTCTCGCCGCGGGCGTAGCGCTCGTAGATGGCGCCGATGCCGATCATGCCTTCGCTGTGCAGCTCGACCGCGCGCAGGGCGCCCATGCTCGAGGCGCCGAAGACGGTGACTCCGGCGGCGAGGGCTGCGCGCAGCTCGTGGTGCCAGACCGACGGGGCGCCTTCGAAGACGCCGTCGATGAGGGCGATGGCCCGGGGCCGGTCAGCGAGGGCGCGAAAGACGTCTCCTTGGCGGGCTGGGGGGCGGTAGTCGGCCTTCACGATTTCGCGTGCGTGGCGGAGGCCGAGGCTGGGGCCGAGGAAGACGATGAGGGCGCGTGGTTCGACAGGCTCACCATGAGAACCTCCCTTTGGAGCCCCCTGAGAACCTCCCTTGGGCGCCCCCTGAGAACTTCCCTGGGGAGCCCCCTGAGAACTTCCCTTGGGAGCCCCCTGAGAACTTCCCTTGGGCGCCCCCTGAGAACTGGTGCGCTGGGTCCGCCCCCCTTGCACAGGGAGCCCCCCTCTCTCATGGTGAGCCCGTCGAACCATCAGACGAGCTCCGAGTGAAGCAGGTCGGGCGAGAGCACCTTCACCACGTGAAATGGCCAGCTCGCCAAATCGACCGCGAGCAGCGTCGCGTCGACCAGCCGATGGGTCTCGCGGTCACCCGCCTTGGCAGTGAATCTGCTCAGCTTCGGCGAGCCCCTGGTGAGCGCAGCGCGAAGCTCGGCCCCGTCGATTCGCTCTCCGATGCTGACGTCTTCTCTGGCTCCGTGAATCTCGGTCAACCGCGACTGCGCCGCTTCGAGCAACGCCGCCTCGATGGCGAGCGCCGCGGTTCGACGCGCGGCGTACCCTGCAGTCAACGGCACGAGGCCACCTTCGAGGTCGAAGAGCAGCACACCCGCGACTGGAACCACGCCCACCGAGAGATCGAACGCGAACACCTCAAAACCCCGCGCCTCCACCGCAGCGACGAGCGCCGACTCCGCCCGAACCCGTCGCTTCGACGCGGCCTTCACCGTCCACCCCATCGGGAGTGACCTCGCCAACGCATCGCGCTCAATCAGCTCGAGCACCGCGTGTTCGAGCGCCGCCTCGCGGGTGGTGTGCGACGCCAGGCCATTCGTCGACCAGTCGCTCGACACAGGCCCAAGCCACATCGACCCGAACGGAGCGCACCACACCGCATCGGCGGGCACGAGCTCTGACTGTGAAGCCGCGCCCAGCGTCTCGGCCTCGGCCCAGGCCCGGCCGTCATGAAACTGAAGTGCATCGCCAGCAACGCTCTCGGCGGCGGCCAGCTCAGCGGCCTCACCCAGCGCGCTGGCGACGGCCCCGGCGTAGTCGAGCCCCTTGCCCTGGGTGACCTGCAGCACATGACCGGCGGGGCGAATCGCCGTGGCGACCTCGACCCCACATCGATCGAGGGCGGTCAGCCGGGCCACGCGAGTGACTCCGAGCGCTTGGCGCACTTCAGCTGATGGTCGGGCCCGCGCAATTGTCATGCCGGGTCGAGCGTATACGATGCCCCATGCGCCTCGTGCTCAATGTCTTGTGGGCCGTTTTCGCAGGCGGCTTCATCACCGCCCTCGAATACGTGCTCGCCGGTGTCCTCTGCTGCGTCACCCTGGTCGGCATTCCCTTCGGGGTTCAGTGCTTCAAGATCGCCGGGCTCGCATTGTTCCCCTTCGGCAAAGACTTCGACGATTCGCGTCGCAGCGTGGCCGCAATGCCGTTCAACGTCGTCTGGCTGATCTTCGCCGGAGTGTGGATCTTTCTGTCGCACATGGTGCTGGCGCTCGCGTCAGCCGCGACGATCATCGGCATTCCGTTCGCGATTCAGCACTTCAAGTTGGGGTTTCTGGCCTTGGCACCGTTCGGCGTGACCATTCGCTCACGCTGAGCAAGCGCCATCTCATGGTGAACAGACCCATCTCATGGTGAGCAAACCCATCGCATGGTGAACAAACCCATCGCATGGTGAACAAACCCATCGCATGGTGAACAAACCCATCTCATGGTGAGCCTGTCGAACCACGAGCCTTGCTCAAGTCAGCCGCCGGCCCGGGGAAAATGACGAGCGACGTGCCGATTTTCAGGCCGCGCCCACCGGGCCCCAGTGACTCATTCCACGAGCGCAAGTCGGCCACCCGCACATCGAATCTCCGAGCGATCGTCCACAGCGAGTCGCCGGGTGCCACCCCGTAGGTGACCCGATTCTTGCCCTCGATCTTCTCGAGGCGCACCGTGCCGCTGGTGGTCGTCTTCACGTTCGACGTCACAGACCCCGCCGGTATCTCTTCTTCGGGCCGCACCGCGACGAGGCCCGCCCTGCGCGCCTTCACCACTTGCCGCTCGAACGAGGTATCTGCCCGGCCGGCCTTGATCGCATTCGCGCTCGGCATCGGCACGATCAAATCAGTGCCCACCCGCAGTGACCGCGCCGACGAGAGCCCGTTCATGCGCATGATCGCCTCTTGCGCCGAGTGGTACATGCCCGCAATCTTCGACAGCGTGTCGCCCTTACCGACCCGGTGAATCTTGAAGTTGAGCCGCTCGGTGGGCGCGACCTTCGCGAAGTTCTGGGCGAACGTCTCTTTGCTGCCCTTGGGTATGCGAAACACATACGGCTTCTCGTCGGTCGCCGGGGGAGTGCACCAGCGCTTCACGGCAGGGTTCAGCTCCTGCAACACGTCGACCGTCGTGCCCGCGGAGGCGGCCAACACCTCGAGATCAACCGAGTTGTTCAGCGGCACTTCGTCGAACTCGAACACCGGCTCGTTCTCGAACTCATCGGGCGCGAAGCCGAAGGCCTCGGGGTGCTTGGCAACCAGCGCACACGCGATCAACTTCGGCACGTAGTGCTTGGTCTCTTTGGCCAGGCCCTTCTTCTCGCTGAGCGCCCAGAAATCTTTGGTGCCGTACTTGTCGATCATCCACCGAACGCGGCCGCCGCCGGTGTTGTAGCCGGCCCACGCGAGGTACCAGTGCCCGAGGGTCTTGTAGAGCAGGTCGAGGTACTTGCCCGCCGCCTCGGTCGCGAGAATCGGGTCGCGGCGCTCGTCGATCCAAAAATCTTCTTTCAGTTTGAACATCACCGCGGTGCCAGCGATGAATTGCCACGGCCCGACCGCCTTCGCCCACGACTTCGCCTGGGTGTTGAACCCGCTCTCGATCATCGCCAGATACACGGTGTCGCGCGGCAACCCCTGCGCCTCGAGAATCGGCCGCATCAACGGTATGAAGCGGTACGACCGCGACATCCACCGGCGAAACCACTTGCGGCCGCCGGTCTGAAAAAAGTGAATGTACTGCGCGACCAGCGGCTGCATCTCGACGGGTATGTCGTAGCGATCTCGAACCAGCGAGACATCGAAGCTCGACACGTCAGTCACCAGCGCCAGCGAAAACGGCAGCGCCTCGCCCGATTGATCAGCCTGATCAAGCGCGGTCTCGAGCTGATCACGAACCAGTGAGTTGTACGGCAGCAAGGCGACGCTGCTCCTCAACACCGCTTCATTTCTCGCCGGAGGGTCGATCGCCACTTCTTCGAGCGCCCGCATCGCGTCGACATCATCGTCGCTGTCATCGGTCGCCATGGCCGGCACGCCACCATCGAGCCGAGCGGCCGGTACGCCCGCGTCTGGCTGAATCACCACCACCGGAGCAGGCGCTTGCGCGAGCAACATCATGCCCGGCGGAGGGGGCGGCATCGGCACATCGAACGCCGAGAGATTGAGGAGCACGACAGCGAAAAACATTCGAACACGAGAGCCTAGGCGGCCCCTTCACCTTCAGGAAACAATCAGCCCAACACTTCACTGACCCTAGGAGCAATCTACCGGCCATGCCCCGGCCCTACGATTTTCTCCAGGTAGGTATCGTAGGCAAAGTGCGGCGCGTTCTCGCGATCGTGGCAGCCCACACACGTGGCGGCGGGTACGGCGCGGGCGATGGTCGCCTTGGTCGGAGCCGCGACATGCAGTGAGCCGGGCCCGTGGCACGACTCGCAACCCACTCCGGTGCGACCGTCGGTCTTGTCGATGCGGCACACCCCACCCGGCTTTTGCCAGCCCGTCACGTGGCAGCCCACACAATCCAAGTGGTTGTTTTTGCCCTCGGTTTGCAGCGTTTTGTACGCAATGGCGTGCTTGGTCGACTGCCAAAAGGTCGCCGCAGCCGGGTGACACCCCAAGCAAGCCGCAGACCCGACGACACCCGCTTCGCCCTTCTCGGGGCTCGGGCAATCACGCCCATGCGCCTCGGCGTAGGCCACATTGATCAGGCCCACATCGCGATCGTACGCGGTGACGATCTCCTTCACCGCCGGCAGCTGGGGGAAGCTCGCCTCGAGGGGAATGAACCGGGCCGACGCCGACGAATGATCAGCTGGCGCCGCGATCGGCGCAGCCGCCAAGGCCTCACGTCGGGCGATGATCTCTTCGAGCTTGCCCTTGCGCAGGGCCTTGAGCTGCTCGTTGAGCATCGGCTCGTTCACCTGCGCGCGCAGCAGCTCGATGCGTTGATCGAGCGAGTACAGATCGCGATCGCGCTCCGCATCACCGCGCAGCCACTCCACCTTCTCGGCGCCGCGCAGGAATACGTCGACGCGCAACAACGAGCGTCCCTTGCTCTGCACCTGCGCGACCTTCGTGCTCCCGCCGGCGATCCGGCTCTCCTCGGAAGCGAACGCGTCCTTCGCGCGGGCTGAGACGAAGAGGTCGACGACAGGGGCCTGGGTCGCCTCGCGCAGCAATTGATCGAACGGCTCTTCGACCATCGCCACCACGAACTGCACCCCGGACTTTCGCGCTTCCACCGCGAGCCTCATCGCCTCGGCTGAACTCGGAGCGCTGATCACGCCCACGCCATCGACCACCTTGAACGCGGCACCGGCGATCTCCGGCAGCTGCAGGCTCTTTCTGAACTCCACGCCCCGCGCGTCATCGAGCGGGCCCGGTGCGCGCAGGTCGAGGTTCATCACCTTCCACGCCTCGGCCAACGCCTTCGCCTTGCGTTCCTGCTGCGGCACCGCGGCTTCGGGAATCTGCGCTTCCCCGAACAACCCATCACCGCAGTCGAAGAAGTGCACCGCGCCGCCCGCCTTGCGCGCCTCGGCGATCTGAAAGGCCGAGCGCGAAATGCCACCGCGCATGTTCTCGCTGCAGCCGCAGGGGCCCAGGTAGCCGCGCACCTCGGCGCTGAAGAACAGCGTCACTTTCTTCGGCGGGACGGCTCGATGGGGCTCGGGGTGAATCGTGGTGCAGCCGGCGAGCGCGAACAGCAGCGCCCACTTCAACAGCTCACCAGATGATGCTCTCGACCAGCTCGTCGACCTTCTCACCGAGGGCCTCCAGGCCGTGCGACTTCGACAGGTAGCCGTCGGCCCCCACCTGACCGGCCAGCTTCTCGAGCTCTTCGTCGCCCAGCGAGCTGAACAACACGATGGGGATGTCCTGCGTGTTGTAGTCGTTCTTCAGCGTCCGGCAGATGTCCGCGCCGGTCGCTTCGGGCCTGTGAATGTCGGTGAGAATGAGGTGCGGGTGAAATTCGCCGAGCAATCGCTCGAACTCCATCAACGTGGACGCTCCGCGAACGTCGTAGCCACGTTCCTCCAACACCGCTTTCTCCATCTGCAGCGTGATCTCGCTGTCGTCGATGAGGAGGATTCGCCGCTTTTCCACGCGGGTGCTGATAGTAGGGTGCGCCCGATTTTCCAAGAGGTCTTCCTGATGAGACGTGCCGTTCTTTCGACCCTCTTCCTCGCCATTCTCGGGTCCACCCCTGCCTTCGCGGACTTGAAGGTCGGCTACGTCGACCTCCAGCGCGCCCTGATGGAGGTCGGTGAGGGGGTGCAGGCCAAGACGCGCCTCAAGTCGGAGATCGAGAAGAAGAAGGCCGAGTTCGAGGGCGAACAGAAGAAGCTGCGCGAAGACAGCATGGTACTTGACCGACAGTCGTCAGCGATGAGCGAAGAGGTGCGCATCGAAAAGATGAAGCAGCTCCAGGGCCGCATCATGGCCAACGCCGAAAAAGGCCAGAAGCTGCAGACCGAGTTCGTCGAGAAGGAACGGACCGAGCTCAAGAAGATCTTCGACCGGATGGACCCCATCGTCGCGACGATCGCCAAACGCGAGGGCCTGGCCATGGTGTTCGAGAAGACCGACTCGGGGCTGGTATTTGCCGAGTCGAACCTCGACGTCACCAACGAGCTGGTGCGCACCTACAACGAGAAGTTCCCGGTGAAGGGCACTGCCCCCGCGCCCGCGCCGAAGGACGCGCCGACGAAGTGACGACCGCCTCGGAGCTTGCAGCGCTGGTCGGCGGGACCGTGGACGGCGACGGCTCGGTGCAGGTCACCGGGGTCGCCGGGCTCGAACAGGCGCAGCCCGGTCACCTCTCGTTCTACGGGAACCAGAAGTACAAGAAGGCGCTCGCGGCCACCAGGGCCTCGGTGGTGCTGGTGCCCGGCGACGCGCCGCCCCGCCCCCCGGGCGCCACCTGGGTGGTCGTGCCTCACCCCCACCTCGCGTTCGCGCGGGTGGCGCAGAAGTTCCACCCGGTCCAGCCGCACGTGGCCGGCATCTCGGTAAAAGCTTCAGTGCACCCGAGCGCAACCGTCGACCCCAGCGCCACCGTGATGGACTTCGTCACCGTCGGGCCCCGCACCACCGTGGGCGCGCGCTGCGTGCTCTACCCCGGCGTCTATCTGGGCGAAGACGTGCGCATCGGTGAGGCCACCGTGCTCTCGGCCAACGTCGCGGTGATGGATCGCTGCAGCATCGGCGCCCGGTGCCTGGTGCACCCGGGAGCGGTGATCGGCGCCGATGGCTTCGGCTTCGCGCTCGACATGTCGGTGCCCGAGCACGTGAAGATTCCCCAGGCGGGCATTGCCCGGGTGGAAGACGACGTGGTGATCGGTGCGTGTTCCTGCGTCGACCGCGCCACCACCGGCGAGACCGTGGTGGGGCGGGGCTCGAAGATCGACAACCTGGTGCAGGTTGGCCACAACTCCACCGTCGGCCCGCTCTCGATTCTGTGCGCGCAGGTCGGCCTCGCGGGCTCCACCGAGCTCGGCATGGGCGTGATGATCGGAGGCCAGGCGGGTTCTGCCGGTCACCTG
>JANLPS010000538.1:0-20060 GCA_031367385.1 Archangium sp.
ATCAACGACGGCGAAGTGCGGGTCGATGGCTTCGGGTACCGTGGCGGGCCCGCGATGCCGTACCAAGTCGGTAACCCCGGTGGCACCCCATGCCATGGGCTCACCGAAGCATTTCCCCTCGGCAGTAGGTCGGGCGAGGGCCTCGAGACCGAATCTGTGCCGCACTTCGGGCGTGCCCCAAGCCTGCTCGGCGGCGGTGGGGGTGGCTGCGACTACGCCGGTGGCGCTGGCGGCTCGTTGATGGGCCGCGGCGGCCGGGGCGGTGACGGGCTGCCCGGTCAAGAAAACGGTGGCCTCGAACCCCCGTCGGTGACCTTCACGCCCCGAGCCCAACTCGTGCTCGGTGGCGGCGGCGGGTCGGGCTGGTCGCAAGCCTCGTACTCCTTGCCTTCTGCCAGCGGGGCCAACGGAGGCGGCATCATTCTCGCGCACGCGAATCACCTCGGCGGCGCCGGTGTCTGGAGCGCCCAGGGCGCCGAGCCCTCCATTTTCGGTGGCGGTGATTGGGGGTATGGCGGTGCAGGTGCCGGCGGGAGCGTTCTCCTGCGCGCGGCGACCAGTCTCGAGTGCGGTCAGGTCACCGCTTCTGGTGGCCGGGGAGGCCGCTTCGCGAACGTGAAAGGCCCCGGCGGAGGTGGAGGCGGCGGGCTGGTGTTCTTCGAAGCGGCTGGGGCCATCGCATGCCCGGCTTCCGCGCTCGCGGGTCTCGCCGGCACGCCCGACTTCGGGGCCTTGCCCGATTCGAAGACCTCACCCACCTACGCGGGCAAAGTCATCGTCTCGAAGCCCATTCAAGACGACGGGTTCATGCCGACGTTTCTTTCGACGCCGAACTCGACCGCGTACTGCGGCACGCCGTATCGCTACTCGGCCGAGCACGTGCCCGTCTTGAGCTCGGCCGGGCCGTACCACTTCGCCCTCGACGGCGGTCTGCCCAAGGATCTCGCCATCGCCGAAGACACGGGCGAAATCACCTGGCGCCCGACCAAAGCCCAGGTGGGTGCGTATGACTTCGTGCTCAGCGCCACCTCGCACTACGGCACCGCGACGCAGCGACTCGTAGTCGTGGTCGAGTGCGACCCGCCGACCAAGATTGGCGTGGGCTGCGGCTGCAACGGCAGCGCCTCGCTCGGGCTCACCGTGCTGGCCTTGCTGTGGCTGCGACGCCCCAAATCGCGTCACCTCGGGTGCACACCCCCACATCGTCTGCGTGACGGGGTCGCCGAACCCGTGTAGGTCTGGGCCCCCGTGCGTTTCTCGCTGCTCATCGCCGTGCTCCTCACCGCCTGCCCGGCTTCGAAACAGGTCGACGAGAACGACCCCTTGGTTCGCAAGCTTCAGGCCGAGAAAACTCGGCTCGCTCAGGTGCCGCTAGGCATTCGCGAGGCGCTGGCCAACGCCGCGGTCGCCAATGAGGCCCCCGTCACCGTGCCGCTGCCTGCGACCGGGCCAATGCACTTCAAAGGCGTGCTGATCTCGCTCAAGTCGCTCGAGCGCTCGCACACCGTCAAGAATCAGGCGATCTCGCTGTCGACCATCGACGCGTTTCTGAAGCTCACCTTGATGGCCGAGGCCACTAAAGAGCAGACCTTCGATCTCTCGGGCACCACGCTGATTCAGGGCGGCAACGTGTACCCCATCGATGCCACCGCGCAGCGCGTGGGCGAAGGCAGCCCGCTGCAACCCACCATCGGGCCCGCGCCGCAAACGCTGGTGCTGTTCTTCGAAGTGCCCGAGCGCGCGCTCATCGCCGGCTTGAAGCTCGTCATTCGCTCGCCCGACACGACCGCGGAGCTCGCGCTGCAATGACCCCGACGGACAAGCGGGTGCCACTGCGAATTCGGCTGCCCTTCGCGACCGAAGAAGAATTCATCGAAAAATACGGTCAGCACGTGGCCCGCGGCGGCATCTTCATCGCCACCAAGGGCGCCAAGCCCGAGGGCACGCTGGTCTCGTTCGACTTGATTCTAACCGACGGCACCAAGCTGATGCGCGGCGAGGGCTCGGTGCAGAAGGTCACCACCGACGAGCAGCCAGGCCGCAGCGGCATGCTGGTGCGCTTCGAGCGCGTCGATGCCCGCACCAAGGCGCTGATCGACCAAATCATCGCGCTGCGAGCGGGGGTCGCCAAGACCGAGGCTCCGTCGATACCTCCTTCGCCCTCTGCGCCCGAGCCCGCTCCCGCGCCGCCGATGGCGCCTGCGCCAACCCTGAAGAAGGGTGCCCCGCTGCTCGCCGAAGACGTGGTGCTGGGCATTGATTTGGGCACCACCACCTGCCGGGCCGCGATGTTCATCGACGGGGCGGCGCGGCTGGTCACCATCCCCTCCGAGCGGAGCGTGGCGATGCCGTCGATCATCGCCTTCGACCCGGCGAGGCAGAAGCTGCTGGTGGGCAGCGCCGCGAAGCAGTTTCGAGTCGACCACCCCGAGAGCGCGGTCTCGGGCTTCAAGCGCCTGATGGGCCGCCGGGCTCGCTCGAAAAAAATCAAAGAGCTTCGCCAGCGCTATTCTTTCACCCTCGAGCCCGACCCCGAAGGCGATGTCGGCGCCGAGCTTGGCGGCCGCGTCTACTCGATGGCCGAGCTCGCCGCCGAGCTGCTCAAAGAGCTCAAGAACGCCGCGCAAGAGTCACTCGGCCGTGAGCTGACCCGCTGCGTGATGTGCGTGCCGGCTTGGTACAACGACCACCAGCGCTCAGCCGTGCTCAGCGCCGCCAAGCTCGCCGGCCTCGAGACCCTGCGCGTGCTCAACGAGCCCTCGGCGGTCGCCCTGGCGTTCGGGTATGGCCGCGGGTTGGCCCGTAAACGCGTGCTGGTCTATGACCTGGGCGGCGGCACCTTCGACGCTTCGGTGGTCGAGATCACCGGCGATGATCTCGAAGTCGTGAGCACCGGAGGCGACAATTTTCTGGGCGGGCTCGACTTCGACGAGCGGCTGGCCGACGCGATGATCTCCACCCTGCCCGCGGGCCCCAGAGACCGGCTGATCGCCTCGCGCATGATCGTCGAGCGGGTGCGCAGCGCCGCCGAGGTCGCGAAGATCTCGCTCTCTGAAAAGGCCGAGGCCCCGGTTCACGTGCCCTTCGCCACAACCGACGACCAGGGCCAGCCGATGGCGCTTCGGGTCGACGTCGAGCGCTCGTTCTTGGAGCACGCGACCATCGACCTGGTCGAGCGCACCGCCACGGTGACCCACGTCGTGCTCGAAACCGCCAACCTCACCGCCCAGAGCCTCGATGAAGTCTTGATGGTGGGTGGGCAAAGCCGCGCTCCCATCATTCGCCGCCGGCTCATCGCGCTGCTCGGCCGCGAAGCCCGAAGTGACGTCGACCCGCAAGGCGCCGTGGCCCTCGGGGCCGCGCTGCTCGGGCACTCGATGGTGATGCGAGAGAAGGGCAAGCAAGGGGTCTCGCTTTCAGAGGTGCTCTCGGCGCCGATCGGCGTCGCCGTGAAGGGCGGAGCGATGCGCCGCGTGCTCGAGCGCAACACCCGCTTGCCGGCCGAAAAGACGCTCCAGGTGCCGGTGCAGGCCAACGTGCCGATCGCGATCGCCGTCTTTCAGGGCTCGAACTCGCGCGCCGATGAGAACGATTATCTGGGCGCGATCACCGCGGCGTCTGATCGGCCCGGAGACCTCTCGCTCCGCTTCTCAGTGACCGCCGATGGCCGCCTGACCCTCTCGGCCACCACGCCAACCGGCAAGAATGTCGAGATGACCTTCGCCACCAGCGAGGCCTCAGACGACGTGCAGGCCAAGCTGCTCGCCGAGGCGCCGCTGCCCGGAGAAGACGACGTGAAGGCCAAGGGTCTGCTCACCGGCATCAAGCGGTTGTTCGGCCGCTCGTAAGATCAGTTGGTTAGCGCTGCAAGTCAGAGTGCGTAGGTGACGCAACTCCTTTGTCCTACATCCGAGAATGACTGTGTCTTCGGGGCACACTCCAGCCCTCCACACCGCGGCTTCACTCAAGTTTCATGAAAGGTCTTCCCCGTGCCTATTTCATTGTCTGACAGCAAGTTGGCCTCGCTCTACAAAGACCTCGAAGCACAGCGCGCCTCTGACCCGAACGTGAAGATCAGCGGTGAGGCCGCGCTCAAGATTCTCGCCGCCGTTGGCGACACCAACTCAGCGAGCTTCACCAAGGTGCTCGCGGGCCTCAAGAAGTCGGGCATCAGCCGCGACGAGCAGGTCACGCTGGTCAAGAAAGGCATGACCTCGGTCGAGAAGAAAGACCTCGCCACCATTCTCGACAAGGGCACCGTGCCCGTCGACGACGACACCAAGGCGTTCTTCAACGCGGTGTTGGGTCGCACGACGCCTCCCGACCCGACCGGCCGTGGCTTGAAGATCAGCGGCGACCAGCACGACGGCTTGTCAGGCTTCACCGAAGCCGGCGCGAGCATCGAGGCGATCAACATCTCGGCCGCCCCCGCCGGCCGCCTGCACATGGACGACACGACCGTCGTCGGCAAGGCCGACGCCAACGGCAAGTTCAACGCGGCCAAGCTCTCGGGCGACCAGGTCATTCAAGAAGGCGACTTGATTCGCACCCGCGCGCGCTACGCCGACGGCACCACCTCTGACTGGGTCACCGTCAAGGCGAGCGGCGTCGACGCCAAAGACACCCGCAACGCGCTGGTCTCGATCATTCGCATCGGCCTCACCGACGGCGGCAACGACAAGATCAACGTCGAGAACATCAACTCGAGCCGTCAGGTCTCCGAGCCCGGCGCCAAGCTCCAGTTCACCAACAACCGCACCGGCGACAAGACCGAGGTCACCATCACCGACGTCGGCGGTTTCCCCGCTGGGTTTCAGCTTGGCGGCAAGGCCGGCGACGTGTTCTCGATTGCGGCCACCGACGGCATCAACAACACCGACTACAAGACTGCGGTCGGCAACCTCACGGTGCCCGGCGGAGACCCCGGCACGGTCGACCTCATCAAAGACCCGGCGCTGCACAAAGACGAGCTCAACGCCGATGGTACGCCCAAGTTCTCGAAGGTGCGCTTCACCGGCCCGCTCTTCGTCGACGGCGCGAACTTCGAAGACGTGCAGCAGGGGCAGCTGGGCGACTGCTACTTCCCCTCCGCGATGTCGGCGATTGCCTTTCAAGACAAAGAGGCCATCAACAACCTCATCAAAGACAACGGCGACGGCACCTACACGGTCAACTTCAAAGAGAAAGACTGGAGCACCAACAAGTTCAAGACCGTGCCGGTGAAGGTCGACGGTGACTTGTACGTGCGCTCGTTCGGTGGCGCGCTCTACGGCCACAGCGCGAACAGCTCTGACCCGAAGAAGATGGAGATGTGGTTTCCCCTCGTCGAGAAGGCGTACGCGACGTGGAAGGGCAGCTACAACGACATCGGCAACGGCGGCATGTCGAACGACATCTTCGAGGCGGTGCTCGGTCGCACCGGCGAGTCTGACAACATCAGCCCCAGCAACCACGCCGCCATCTTCAACACCATCAAGAAGAACATGGACGCGAAGTCGCCGATGTCGGCCGGCACCTACGGTGATGATCAAGCGGCGCGCTACACGAACTCGGGCGTCTACGCCGACCACTCGTACAGCATCGTTGGGTACGAAGAGAGCGGCGGCAAGCAGTACGTCAAGCTGCGCAACCCCTGGGGTGAGTCGGAGCCCGCGAACAACGGCGCCAACGACGGTATCTTCAAGCTCGACCTCGAGACCTTCTCGAAGCTGTACCAGAACATCATGTACGTTGACTGATCTGTGCTTTGAAGGGTGACCATGGCGATTCCTCCTGAACCGATTGAAGACGTGCTGCCTGATGCGGTGCTGGTCGTCGACGCCGAGGTCACCGAAGTGCTCTCGACGGGCCCCGCGACGGCGAAGGTCGATGCGAGGCCCGGCGCGACTTCGACCGGAGCGAAGGCTCCGTCGCAGAAGGTGAAGCTCACGGTGAAGCGGGTGCTGCATGGGCCCGCGACCAAAGAGATCATCGTCGAGAAACCCGAAGCCGGGTACGCGCTGCGGGCCGGCAACAAGGGCCCGTTTCTGATCGACAAAAAGAACGTGATTCTCGGTCGCTACGGGCCTGACTCGTACAGCTTCGAGAAGATCGAAAAAGCCCTCAAGGGCTAAAGCAAGCTACAGCTCGAAGCTCGACAAGAACGTCGCGTCGTCTTTTCTCTTCGCGAAGAGCGCCTCGACTCGCATCGACGGTGAACGCCCGGTCGTGGCGATCTCGGTGAGCGGCTCGAGCAAGGGCACGTCGAGCGGGTCAAGCCGCTGCAACCCGCGGCCTGCAATCTCGACGAACTCGCGGGCATAATCGGCGACCGTGCCGTTGCCGAGCTTGGCTGCCAGGCCTTCTTTTTGAGTCGCCGCGTGAAGCGCCCGGTGCTCGACCGGGCTGAGCGGCGGCATCAAGCTCGACACTTCACCGAGCGCCGTCTCATCGTAGAGCACCCCGCGCATCAGGGCGCCCAGGGCTCCGGTCATCGCCGCGGTGTTGCAATCGGCCGCGCGAATTTCGAGCACCTTCTTGATTCTCACCTCGGGGAAGAGCGTCGACAGGTGGTCGACCCAATCGGCGTACTGCGCGGGCCGGCCCTCGTACCCCTGCTTGAGCAGCTGACCGAACGTCAGCGCCGGCCGCAGGTACTTGCCATCGCGGCGCAAGAACAGCAGCGGCGCCTCGAGCGCCCACTGCACATACGCGGCGTACGAGAATGACCCATCGAGCATCGCCGTCGGGTACCCGCAGCGCGCCGGGTCGACGTCGTTCCACACCCGGCTGCGAAACGACTGGTACCCACTGACCTTGCCTTCGACGATTGGGCTGTTCGCGTAGAGCGCCACCAACAGCGGAGACACTCGCGCCGACGCCATCACCTTGCGCGCGCAATCGGCCTCGTCGCGCCAATCGAGCGACACCTGGCCCGTGGCGGTCATCAGCATCATGTTGTGCGCCATCGGCCCGCGAGCACCTAGCGAGTCGCGCATCAGCTGGTAGCGCGACTTCGGCATCCACGGCATCTCGGCCAGGGTGTTGAACGGCCGATACCCCAACGCCACCGCACGCAACCCCAACGGCCCCGTGACGGCCTTGAGCTCAGCCAAGTGCTTCAGGTTCTCGGCATGGCCCTCGCGCGCCGACACAAAGGGAGACCCAGACAATTCAAATTGCCCGCCCGGCTCGAGCGACAGCGTCGCCCTGCCACGCTGCATCGCGATCACCGGAGCGCCTTCACGCTCGCGAAACTCCTCCCACCCGAACTGGGCGAAGCCTCGCATCAACGCGCCGATGCCCGAGGGGCCCTCGTAGGCCACCGGCCCGCTGCCGTTGAGCGGCACAATCAGCTTCTCGTGCTCGAGGCCCACCAAGGTCTTGCCGTCGGTTCGCTCGGCCGAGCGAAAGAGCTCAACCAGTGCCGAAGGGTCAGAAATCGGGTGATCTTCGGTCTGTTTTGCGTCGAGCGACATCGGGGCGGGCGCTTATAACGTCAGCGCACACCCCGCGCCGGATTCATTTCACCAGCAACTGTGCGACGTTCGACGCCCAATGGTGGCACCTTTCCCTACGCTTGCGACCACGCCGTCGGCCTCCGAGCTGGTCACCGGGCTGGGGCTGCCTTTTCGTGCGCTGCGGGTCATCGTCACGACGCCGAAGGTCTTCGCGTTGTCGGCGCTCTGCGGCTTGGTCACCGCCGCGACCTTGATCGCCCTGATACCCTTCTGGTGGTCTCACTCCGAGCGCTGGGCACAGACGCTCATCGGCACCGACTCGGGGTGGCAAAAAGTCGCGTCAGGCGCGTCTACCCTCATCATTTTTTTACTGGGCTACGCCGTCAGCGCGCTGACGGTGCCGAACGTGGTGCTCGCGCCGCTGCAAGACCCGCTCTCAGAAGCCACCGACGCCCGGTGCGGCGGGTTCACCCCTGACCCGTTTTCGGTCAGGCAATTCGTGCGCGGCATCACCGAATCGCTCGCCCATACCACCCTGCGGCTGGGCTTCATGCTGTTGGGGTTCGGGCTGCTGTTGCCGCTCAATTTCATACCCGTGGCCGGCAGCGCGCTGTGGGTCGGGCTCTCGACGGTGTGGTCGATGTTCTGGCTCGCGGTGGAGCACCTCTCGAACCCCGCCGCCCGCCGTCTGGTGCCGTTCAGGCAGGTGGTTGGGGCCCTGCGACAGAGGCTGTTGCTCGCGCTCGGTTTCGGCGCCGCCCTGTGGGTCTTGCTGTGGGTGCCGGTAGTGAATTTCTTCCTGCTCCCTGTGGCGATCGTCGCGGGCACGCTGCTTTTTCGCAGCCTCGAACAGGCGGGCCAGCTCACCGCGGCCCCCCACCCTGTTGGAACGAACGGCTGATCTTCTCTGTTTCGGCTTCCTTGAAGGGGCAGCGCTCGCTGATTACGCTGTGCCCTCCTCACCGCAGCCCTTCGTTTCCCAAAGCTCCCGAAAGAAACTCCATGCCCACCCTCCGTCGCATTGCGGTCGTCGCCACGCTGATCTTCGCGTGGGCGTTGGCTGGCAATGACCGAGCGCCGCTGACGCTGACCGTTGCCTCCGATGCTCTCGCCGCTCCGCGTGGTCTCGATGACGGCACGAAGGCTCCGCATGACCTGAGCGCGCTGCGCATTTTGACCAAGGTCATTTTGTACGTGAAAGACAACTACGTCGACCCGAAGCGGGTGCGCCCCAAAGAGATGATGATCAACTCGCTCGAGGCCGTCGAGAAGACGGTGCCCGACGTGCTGGTCGATGGCAACGCAGAGACGGGCAAGCTGCGCGTCACCGCGAACGGCAAGGCCAAAGAATTCGACATCAGCCACGTCGACTCGTTGTGGAAGATGTCGTTCACGTTGAAAGACGTGTTCGACTTCATCGCGAAGAACATGCGGCCGCTCGAAGACACCCGCGAGGTCGAATACGCGGCGATCAACGGCATGCTCAACACCCTCGACCCGCACTCGATTCTGCTGCGGCCCGAGATGTACCGAGAGATGAAGCTCACCACCAAGGGCGAGTTCGGTGGCCTGGGCTTCGTGATTCAGATGCGCGAGGGCGTGCTGACGGTGGTGAAGGTGCTGCCCAAGACTCCGGCGTTTCGCGCGGGCATCAAAAAAGACGACCAGATTCTGCGCATCGGCGAAGAGTCGACCGTCAACATGGATTTAAACGAGGCCGTCGGCAAGCTGCGCGGCGCGGTCGATTCGAAGGTCACCATCACCATCAACCGCAAGTCATGGGAGAAGCCGCAGCCCCAGACCCTGACCCGCGCGCTGATCACCATCGAGTCGATTCAGAGCAAGCTCTTGGCGCAGAACGTCGGCTACGTGCGCGTGAAGAACTTTCAGGGCAACACCACGCGTGACTTGCAGAACGCGCTCCAAGAGCTCGAGACCCAAGCTCGCGCCGCCGGTGGCAAAGACGGCATGAAGGGCGTCGTGCTCGACCTGCGCGGCAACCCCGGCGGTCTGCTCGACCAAGCGATTCAGGTCTCTGACCTGTTCGTCTCGCAAGGCACCATCGTCGCGACGGTTGGTTTGTCAGACAAGCTGCGTGAAGAGAAGCGCGCGCACGCCGATGACGAAGACGATGCGTACCCGATCGCGGTGCTGGTCAACGCGGGCTCTGCGTCGGCCTCTGAGATCGTCGCCGGCGCGCTCAAGAACCTGAACCGCGCGGTGATCATCGGCCGTCAGTCGTTCGGCAAGGGCTCGGTGCAGGTGCTGTACGACTTTCCCGACGATTCGGCGCTCAAGCTGACCATCGCGAAGTACCTGACACCCGGCGACATCTCGATTCAAGAGGTCGGCATCACGCCCGACATTCAGCTCATCCCCACGCGCGTGGCGAAAGACCGGGTCGACCTGTTCTCGCCTCGCAAGTCGATGGGCGAGGCCGATCTTGACCACCACTTCGGCAACCCGAGCAACGCTGCGGCAGTGAAGAAACGCGAAGAGGTCGTCGTGCGCGAGAAGCCGAGCGATACGCTCAAGTACCTCAAAGAAGAGAAAGAAAAAGTCGCCGTCGCGCCCAAGGTCGAAGAGAAGAAAGACCCGAAGAAAGACCCGACCAAAGACCCCAAGAACAAAGACGCGGCCACCATCGCCAAGGCGCTCGGCAAGAACGTGCTGACCGACTCCGAAGCGGCGCCTCCGGTCGATGAAGACCTCGACGACCAGCTCGACGCCGAAGCGCAAGACGAGATCAAAGAAGACTTCGAGGTGCAGTTCGCCCGTGAATTCGTGCTCGTGGCGCCCTTCACCAAGCGCGACAAGATGCTCGAGGCCAGCAAGGCGTTCGTCTCGGAGCAGCGCAAGAAAGAAGAAGATCGCATCGCGGGCGCCATCGCCAACCTCGGCATCGACTGGAGCGCGGGCGAGACGCCCAAGAAGCTCGTGCTCGACTCGGTGCTCAAGCCGAGCGCCGACAAGAAGGTCACCGCGGGCGATACCGTGCAGCTCGAGCTCACCGTCGAGAACCGCGGAGCCGAAGCCGTCAAGCGCCTCCGCGCGTGGACGGAGTCGGAGAACGGCTACCTCGATCGCCGCGAGTTCTTGTTCGGCGCCTTGAAGCCCGGCGAAAAGAAGACGTGGACGGTGGCGGTGAAGACGCCCAAAGACCTGGCCTCGCGGCGCGACGGAGTGACCGTGAAGCTGCAAGACGACAGCGGTCTGCTGCAAGAAAACGCCAACAACGAGATCACCTTCGTCGAGCAGATTCGCCCCCAGTTCGCCTTCACGTGGTCGATCGTCGATGACTGCGCGAGCTGCAACGGCGACGGCCTGGTTCAGCGCGGTGAAGACGTGACGGTCGAGGTCGATGTCACCAACATCGGCATCGGCAAGGCGTCAGACACGTTCACCAGCATTCGCAACGCGTCAGATCAGAACATCTTCATCGAGAAGGGCCGCTTCAAGCTCGGCGAGATTCCTCCCGGTGAGACCCGCGCTGCGAAGTTTCAGCTCGAGGTGAAGAAGGCCTACAAAGGCGACGACTTCGGCCTGCGCCTGGCGATCATCGACGAACCGCTCGAGGAGTTCACCACCGACAAGCTGATCATCCCCGTCGCGGCTGAGGGTGCGCCTGCCATTGCGCTCGAGCCTGCCAAGCAGGTCATTCGCCTGGCCGAGAAGACCGAAGTGCTCGCCAGCGCCGACCCCAAGGGCCGGGTCATCGCCAAGTTGCCGAAGGGCGCGGTCGTTCAGCAGGTCGCCAAGGGCAGCTCGGTGGCACGCATCGACTGGGGCGACAAAGACCGCTTCGCGTTCGTCAAGCTGGCCGATGTGCGCGACGCCAAGGGCGCGAAAGTGGCGGCTCCGGCAGCGGTCGAGACCGTCGCATTTCGCTCGCCCGCGCAGATCACCATGAACGTCGACCCGACCCAGGGCGGCACGGTGGTCGACACCGAGCGGTTCACCCTCTCGAGCGTGGTCACCGACCAGCAGCTGCTCGACGTGTTCGTGCTGGTCAATGATCAGAAGGTCTTCTTTCGCGGGCGCACGCCTGAAGATGGAGACAAGGTGAAATTCACCACTGATTTCGCGCTCAAAGAGGGCAACAACCTGATCACCATCGTGGCTCGCGAGTCGCAAGACTTCGCCAGCCGCAAGTCGGTCGTGATTCGCCGCCGGCCGACGACGGTGGCCCAGAAGGTCGCACCGACGCCGCCCACGGAGTCGAAGCAGTAGAGATTCGACTCGCGCGGCTGTTGGGCTAGGGTCGGCGACCATGAACGGTCGCTGGCCCTTTGTTTGTGTGGCGCTCCTCTCGGGCGCGGCCTTGGCCGAACCGTACGACTTTCAGTTGGCCAAGCTCGGCAACCCACAAAGCGGAGGCTTCGGCTATAGCGCGCGGGCCGACGGCAACTTTCGGGTCTTCGCCAGGCAGTTCGCGGCGGCGCTGACCTCGGTCAATCTGGCGCCTCCGGCCACCCTGGGCAGCTCGGCATTTTCGCTCACCGCCGAGCTCTCGATGGTCGATTTCGCCATACCTGCGGCGGGCGACTACCGGTTGCCGACCACCGAGGCCTTTCAGGGGTGGCTGCGAATACCGTCGCTGCACTTGCGCAAAGGCCTGCCGGCCTCGTTCGAGCTCGGCGCCCGCGGAGCGTGGATCGAGCAGAGCCGCATGGGCGCGGCCACCGTCGAGCTCAAGTGGGCGCTCAACGAGGGGTTCACCTACTTCCCCGACATTGCCATTCGCGGCAGCGTTACCAAGCTCATCAACGGGCGCGACGTCGACCTCACCACCGGCGGCGTCGACCTGGGCATCGGTAAGCAGTTCGCGCTCGGCGGCATGGTCACCGTGACTCCGTACGTAGGGTGGAACTTGCTCTTCGTCGGCGCCACCACCACCAGCATCGACTTTCACCCCTCGCGAACGCTGGCCGAATCAGACGCGGTGGCTCAACAGTTCACCGACTACTACGTGTTCACGTCGCTCCAGGCCTCGGCGAACGCGACCAATCGGTTCTACGGCGGGTTTCGCTTCATCGCCGGCGTGATGCAACTCGGCGCTGAGATTTCGTATTCGATCATCGGCCGGTTTCGCGATGACCGGGCGAATGAAGACCGTGAAGTGCCCTCGGTGCTGGGGCTCAACTTTCACTTGGGCCTCGACTTCTAGCCCTTCAGTTCGTCTCGCAGCGCACCGGGCCGGTTGGTGATGACGTACTCGACGCCGAGTGACTCCAGCCTGCGCGCTTCGGCGGCGTCGTCGACTGTCCACACTGCGACCTCCAAGCCCAAGTCATGCCACTGGCTGACCCGGGCCTCGGTGCATTGGCTGTAGTGCGGGTGCACCGAGGTCTTGGCAGTGAAGAAGAGCCAGCCGTAGCCCTGCAGGGCGAATGAATGATCAGGGTCGATCAGCAGACCGCGCTTGAGCGACGGGTACGCGCGGGCCAGGCGCACCAGGCACAGCGGGTTGAAGCTCGAGAGAAAAACGCGGTCTTGAAGGCCGTGCTCGGTGATGAACGCGCCGACCTTCTTCGAGAGCCCGTGGTCTTCGACGGTGTCACATTTAATTTCGACGTTGACCGTGAAGGTCGACGGCAAGGCCTCAAAAACCTCAGCCAGCGTGGGGATTTTGGCGGGGGCGAACCCCAGTGGCGTGCCGACATCGAGTGACTTGAGCTCGGTCAGCGACTTGCGGGCGAGCTCCCAGTGGTGGCCGGCCAGCCGGTCGAGCCACTCGTCGTGGCAGACCACCAGTTCACCGGTCGCACATTGCATGACATCGAGCTCGACACCGTCGGCACCCTGCGCCACGGCGCCGCGAAGGGCCTCGAGGGTGTTCTCGGGGAAGCTCTTGCTCGCTCCACGGTGACCGAAGATCTTCATGCGCCCTGGTGGTTTAGCAGGTGCCGCTGGCATCACGTTGGGTTGTCAGGCAGGGTGTTTCACCATGGGATGCCTGGGCACCGGCGAGCTGTTGATGCTGGCCGTCGTGATGTTGATCGTCTTCTCGGCCTCGAGAATGGGCCAGCTCGGCAACGCCATCGGTAAGTTCGTGTACAACTTTCGCAAGTCGTCGAAGGGCAGCGACCTGGTCGATGTGACGCCGAGCAAGAAGCTCGAGCGGGGTACCGAAGAGGGCCGCGTCGTCGATTCGCAGGGCCGCAAGCCCGACTAAAAATCACCGTGGCTGACGAGCCGACCTCGAAACCAAGCTCCACCGCCGTACGGGTCCCTCTGTGGCGAGCCCTGCGTGCGCAGCTTGATGCGCCGCCGCACGTGCTCGAAGACGAGCTTGGCTTGCAGCTCGCTGCTCCCGATGAGGGCTGGCAGCGACGACCTGATGACGAGCCTCACCCTTCACCGGCGAGCAAGGTCTTCGCCTGCTGCCGAAGCGACGTGTGCAGGCCCGAATCTGCGGCGACCTCCTCGAGCTCGGCGTGCAGCAGCAACGGCACGATCTTCGCGCCCACCTCGGGCGGCAAGTACGGGTTGAGCACCAGCGCGCGCCGCACCGCGGGCCGCTGACTCCACCGCGCCGAGAGCCAAATCTCAGTCAGCGGCTCCGGGCGCGCCGGTCGCCTCGCCGCGATGCGCACCACGACCGCTTCGGTGAGCCGCGGGTTCTTCAACACCTCGCGCACCACCGTCGGGTTCGACGCCACCGCCAACCGCGCCAGCTCATCGGGGTTCTTCGTCAACCTCGCCTGCTGCTTCAAATACCCCAGCGGCATGTTGAACAGCTTCGCGTCTGCGCGCGCGGCCGCATCGGCGTTGTACTCGCGCGACGGTTGCCCCTGCGTGAACAACAGCTCGACGTCGGTCTGCTGATGAAGCGTCGCCACCCGCCGCAGATCTTCGAGGTGCGGTATCTGCTCGCCTTCGAGCTCGAGCGCCCGGGTGAACGACGGCAGCAGCTCGCAGGCCGGCACCCACCCCTCTTGCGCCAGCCGCTGCACCTCATGCAGCAGCTCGATCGCCTCGGTCGGAGCCAGCTCGCTGAGCGCCCGCGCCGCGGCTTTGCGGGTGACGTCGGCGCCTCCACCCAAGGCCTGGAGCCTGCGGACGACGGCGCGGGCGTGCTGGCTGCTCGACGACATCAGCGCTCGGCGGTCTCGCTGCCCTCGGCACGCGCCGAGACCCGAACGCGAAACGCTTTGAGGTCTGGCGGGTACTCGAAGAACGTCACCAAGAACGGCGCGCTCTCACCGGGGGCCAGGCTCGGAGCCGTCTTCGACACCGCGGTGAGCAACCGCTCGACCTCATCGGCGCCGGTCAGGTTTCGCAGCTGCTCGGGGGTCGGCGGAGTGCCCGCAACCACCTCGGCGGCGCGCACCATGCTCTGCCCGTCGAGTATCTCGGCGCGAATGCGCACCCGGGTGGCGGTGGCGCTGTGGTTGGTCACTTCTCCGCGAACGAAGAACACCGGCTTGCCGCGCTGCGTGTCGTAGAGGCCGTTCGAGATGTCGCTCGCTTCGAAGTCGCTGTCGCGGGTCACCAGCGCCTTGAGCCGCGACGCACTGAAGCTGCTGGCGTCGATCTTCCCGTCGTTGAGCAAGGCCGACCCGACGATGACCAGGCCCGCCACCAACACCACCGCGATGCCCAAGTTCACCACCAGACCCAAGGCGCCACGGCGTTTGCCGCGCTGCGAGGGCGTCTCGACTTCGCCAGTCGTGCGCGGCGCCGAGATCTTCGCGGCTGACTCCGGCCCAGAGAGCTGAATCGCCTCCATCGGTGCCTCGGGCGGTGGAGCCGCCAACGGCATGTCGAAGAGCTCTTCTTTCGAAGCCCCAGTTCGATACCCGCCCGCTGCTCCGGGCGCGCTCGGCGGCGGCGAGAGCGGCGTGCCGAAGAAATCATCGGGCACGTTGGGTGGCTGCATCGTCGAGGCGGCTGCGCTCGGCTCGTTCAAGTCAGGCACGTCGGCGAAGAGCGGCGCGGGTGGCGCTGGGGGCGGCGGCTGGCTGTGCTCGAGCACCGGCTGCTGACCAAAGTCGGGCTCGAAGGCCGCGAGCTTGGAGGTCGCGGCGGTCGACGCCGGTGGAGGCGGCGGCCCGAGCGCTGAAAAGTCGAACGCCGGCGGCGCCGGGCGGCCGGCACCAGGCGCTGACGGTGGAGGCGCCGACGCCGTCGCTGGCCCCAGCGTACCGAAGTCGAAGGCGAGACCAGCGCTCGGCTCGGTGGCCGCGCTCGAAGGGCCCAGGGCTGAAAAGTCGAACGGCGATGGCCCTGGCGGAGACATCTTTGGCGAGGGGGGTGAAGGCGTGGCCACCAGCCCAGCGAAGTCGAAGGGCGCGCTCTGGCGCGGAGGCGCAGCGACGGCGGCCGGCGGAGGGGGAGGCGCCGAAGCCCTGGGCGCGGGCCGGGGCGCTGAGACGGGAGCGCTGGGCGCCAGGCTGGTGAAATCGAAGGGTTTCGCAGAAGGCGGAGCTGCTTTGATCGGCTCTGGGGGTGGCCGCGAGAAGGCCGGCGACTTCGAAGCCTCGACGCCCAGGGCAAACACCCCCGGGCGGGTCTCCTCATGGGCCGACGCGTCGGAGGCGCCTCCGAATCGCGCGAAGGGGTCGGCCTCGGGCGCGGGCGCAACAATCGGGGGGCGAATCGCGGGGGGCGGTGGAGGTGGCCGTGACGGCGCGGGCGCCGGGGCGGCTGTCGCCGCGGGTTGGGCCATGTCGCGGGTGACCCGAAACGTGTGTTGGCACTTGGTGCAGCGAACCTTGACGCCCTTGTCCGTGACCCGATCGTCAGGAATTTTGAATCGGGTCTGACATTGCTCGCACTTGACGATCATGGGGGTGCCACAGGGGTTAAAGCGCTCGAAAGTATAGGCTCGGTGGGCCAAAGAAGGTTGAAAACACTCGAACCTGAATCAACCCTCAACTTTGCCTCGCTCCACTGGAGAAACGCTCACTGCGCAACGCTTGCCCCGCGCTGCCCACGAGTGGTACGGCGCCTTTCCGCACTGCGTTAAAACCAGTTTTAGGGCCCCTGTCATGAGCGAAGCCGAAGCCACCATTCGAGAGCCGAAGGTCATCAAGCGCTACACGAATCGCAAGCTCTACGACACCGTCGAGAGCCGCTACGTCACGCTCGATGAGATCGCCGAGATGGTCAAGCAGGGCGTCGAAGTGAAGATCGTCGACAACCGCACCAAAGAAGACCTGACCTCGGTCACCCTGGCGCAGATCGTCTTCGAAGAAGAAAAGAAGAAGAACCAGCTCTCATTGTCGGTGCTGCGCGAGATCATTCGCCGCCCGAGCGAGTCGCTGGGCGAGTTCATCAACACCCAGGTCACCCCGCGGGTCGAGTCGCTCAAGAACGAAGCCAGCGCGCGCCTCGACAAGGTGTTGGGCCGCGAGAATCAACCCGAAGAGCCGATCACCCCCGCCGCGCTGCTGCAGCAATCGCAGAAGACGGTCGAGGCCTGGCAGCACAAGATCGACGAGCGGGTGAAGACCGTGCTCGAGGGCGTGCTGGGCAGCCTGCCCGCGCTCGGCCGTGACTTGAACACGCTGGTGCAGCGCATCGAGTCGCTCGAAAAGAAGATCGACGCGATCGAAGAGAAGAACCGCTAACCGCCCTTGTCGACCAGCTCGGCGATGGTCTGCAGCATGGTCGCGCCGCGGCTCCAGGGGGCGTACTCCCAGATGGTTTGACCGTGGCTCTGTGCTTCGTCGATGGCGACGTTGAAGCTGAGCGGCTGCGTCACCCGTTTGGGGAAATAGCCTCGCAGCTTCTCGATGATCTCGTCTGAGAGCGCAGTCTTTCGATACATCGTGGGTATGACGACGGTCACCCTCAGCCTGGGGTTCAACGTGTCGACCACCGTCTTCACCGTGTCGACGATTTCAGCGCAGCCATCGAGCGAGAGGTAGGTCGTCGCGACGGGTACCACCACCTCTTCAGCAGCGGCCAAGATGTTGGTGCTCACCAGCCCCAGCGAGGGCGGAGAATCGAAGATGACGATGTCGTACCGATCGTCGGCGGCGTCGGCCAACCGGCGTTTGAGCCGCAGCGCCCGCTCGGCGTCAGGGGCCGCAAGGGTCTGAAATTCGGCCATTTCTTTCCACGCGGGCACGACCCAGAGGTTCTTGAGCGCGGTCGCCCGGGTCACCTGGTCGAGGGTCACGGCGGGGTCGGTGAGCAGGTGAAACACGTTGGGCGCGCTGGCTCGGGCATCGACGCCCAGCGACTTGCCGGCGTGACCCTGGGTGTCGAGGTCGACCAGCAACACCCGCCGGTTCTTCTTGGTCGCAAAATACGACGCGATGTTCACCGCCAAGGTGGTCTTGCCGGTGCCGCCTTTTTCATTGATGAACGCGATGAAGCGCGTCACTTCTTCTTCGCCTGCATGAGCTCGTCAATTTTGCCCTCCACCTGGCCGAGCACCTTCTCGAGCTCTTCGATTTTTTCGCGCACGGTCTCGAGATCGCCGGTCGACGGCAGGTTCATCGCCGAGAGCGCGGTGCGAATCGACTTGTCGACCGAGCCCTTCGCTGACAGTGCACGCCCCACGATGGTTTGCACGCCAGTGACGAATTTCTCGTTCGACATCAGCTGTTGCACCAGCTGGCCGATGCGTTGTTCACCGGTCGCGACGAGCTTCTTCATCATCGGGTTGTCTTTGAGCATGGGCGCGGATGGTGATCTTGCAAACGTGCCATGTCAATGTGCAGGTTGCGGTGATTCGTGATTCAAGAACTCGCTGACCAGCGGCTCGTCATCGTGACCGGCAAGGGAGGCGTCGGGAAGACGACCATTGCCACGGCGCTTGCGCTGCAGAGCGCCCGCGACGGCAAGCGCACGCTGATCTGCGAGGTCAACACCAAAGAGCGGGTCACCCAGCTGCTGGGCAAGCCAGAGGTGGGGCCCGAAGTCACCTCGGTCGATGAGAACCTCTGGGCCGTCGATCTTCGACCCGAGAACGCGCTCAAAGAATACGCGCTGATGATCTTGAAGTTCGAGAGCATCTACAGCGCGGTCTTCGAGAACCGGTTGGTGCGCTACTTCTTGCGCTTCATCCCCTCCCTGCAAGAGCTCGTGCTGCTGGGCAAGATTCTGTTTCACCTCAAAGAGAAGAAGAAAGACGGCAGCTGGCGGTTCGACCGCATCGTGGTTGACGCTCCGGCGACGGGGCACGCGATTACGTTTCTTTCGGTGCCCCAGGTGCTGCTCGACACGGTGCCGCCCGGGCCGCTCGCCAACGAAGCGACGTGGATGCGCGACTTGCTGACCGACCCGAAGACCACCGCGGTGGTGCTGGTGTCGCTGCCTGAAGAGCTGCCGGTGAACGAGACCCTCGAGCTGCATGAGGCGCTGACGACGCGCGTGCACCTCAAACCCGCGGTGGTGGTGATCAACGGTTTCGTGTTGCCCCGCTTCGACGCCGAATCGGCCAAAGACGTGCCTGCCGACCTCGCCAAGATCGCCCACGAGCACCTCGCGCGCGCGGCCTTGTCGCTCTCGTCGCGGCAGAAGCTCGAGACCTTGAAGTTACCGGTGTTGGTGGTGCCACGCCTCTTCTTGCCTGAGTTCGGGCGAGCGGCGATCGAAGCGGTTGCAGCCCACCTCGAGGCACGCACGTGAGCCCGCTCTCTGAAGCCGCCGCCAAGAGCTCGGTGTTGATCACCGTCGGCTCGGGCGGCGTTGGCAAGACGACCATCGCGGCGACCCTGGCGATGCGCAGCGCACTCGAGAACAAGGGCTCGCTGGTGCTCACCATCGACCCTGCGAAGCGGCTGGCGAATGCGCTGGGGTTGCAGGCGCTGGGCAACACCGAGGCCCGCATACCCGACGAGGCCTTCATCGCGGCGGGGCTCACCCCCAAAGCGCCGATGCACGCGATGATGCTCGACATGAAGCGCACGTGGGACGACTTGATCGAGCGGCGTGCTCCGGCCGACAAGCGTGAGCGCATCTTGAACAACAAGTTCTACCAGGCGCTCTCGGGCGCGCTGGCCGGCTCGCAAGAATACATCGCGATGGAGAAGCTGTGGGAGCTGCGCACGCAGCGCGACTACCCGCTGATCGTGCTCGACACGCCGCCGACCGCGCACGCGCTCGATTTTCTCGACGCGCCCAACCGCATTCTCGACTTTCTCGACAACGACGCCGCGAAGTGGCTCCTCAGCCCAGCGCTCGCGGCGGGCAAGATCGGTCTCAAGCTGTTCAACCTGGGCGGCAGCTACGTCACCAAGACGATGTCGCGCTTCACCGGCACCGAGACGCTGCAACAGCTCGCCGAGTTCATGATGAGCATCTCGGGCATGAACGAGGGGTTTCGCGAGCGGGCCCACCAGACCCGCGCGCTGCTCGAGGCCGATACGACCGGGTTCGTGCTGGTGACGGCGCCGATGCCCGAGCGCATCGACGAGGCGGTCTATTTTCACACCCTGCTCAAGCAGAACAAGATGCGGGTCGCGGCGGTGGTGGTGAACCGGGTACAGACACCGGTGCCAGACCTGCTCTGGCGCGAGGCGGCCCGGCTGCCTGAGGCCCAGCGAAGGCGGTACGAACAAACCCTCAAAGAAAACGAGTTCTTGGCGACGCACGATGCCCGTGGAGTCGCGCGGTTAGGTGAGCTCTGCGCCCCCACGCCGCTGGTGCTGGTGCCTCGCTTCG
>JANLPS010000549.1:0-5756 GCA_031367385.1 Archangium sp.
CCACCAGACGGTGGTTCGGCTCGATGACTACCGTCGGGCGCGTTGAACGTGGGAAAAGCTCGCTCTGCCGGCTGCCGCCTCGTCGCTTCTGCATGCGTGACCTCCAGGGTTGTCACGCACCACGAGAGATCATTTATCGCCTAAATTGTCACCAGAACTCGGCGTATTTCCGGACAACCTGTAAGTTAATCTCGAAGTGCGAGACCACGCCGGCTTCGAGAATCAGCTTGGTGCGGGTGCCCATGTGACCGTGCAGGCCGTGAGCGAGGCGGTGAATGAAGGCGTCGACGTTCGAGAGGTCGACCTTGAGCCCTTCGGCGATCTGCGCCGAGTCGATCGCCACCTGCTGCTTGCCCTCGCAGTACGCGCACACGTAGGTGCGCCCATCGCTGCCAGGGGCCATGACCGCTCCGCAGTTCTGACAAAAAATTTGCTGGCTCATGAAGACCCTCTGGCGACTGGCCCGAAGATCGCGAAGCCACTGCCCGGGCCGACGATGGCGATGGTCTTGGTGTTCTTGGGGTCGAAGCGAATTTCGACCGTGGCTCCGGGCAAGATGCTGCTGCGCATGCCCGTCGGAGCGATGGCCCGGGTGCTGATCACGAACGGCGCCTGACCCTGCACCTCGACGTCGATGGTGACATCACGGCTCTCGAGGGGAGCGGCGCCCCGCTGCACCGGGCTCGAGCGGCTGTTGACCGCGAGCAAGATGCCTCGCGCGGGCTGCCCGGTCTTGATCACGTTGCTGTACGAGCCACCACCGACCGCTTTGATGAAGACCCAGATCGCCAACGCTGCCAAGCCAATGCAGACCAGCCCGTTCAAAGTGCCTCCCCGTGCGGCGCCATCAGCGTGCGCGATTCAACCGTGTGAACCATGGCCAGGGAAGCGCGATGTCGATGTGCGTGCACAGACACATCTCGCGACAGTAGATGATAGTCATAGATATAATCATGACTATGATAGTGATGACTATTGCTTTGGCTCGAGCGACCACGGCCCGACCCGGGTCGAGAACAGCATCAGGCGCTCGAGCTCCTTGACGAATCGTTCTCGCGGCCAAGGGGTCGCCCCGAAGCGGGCCAGGTGGGCGGTCTCTTGCTGGCAGTCGATCAACTGAATGCCCCAGCTGCGCATCCACTCCACCAGGGTGGCGAAGGCGACCTTCGAGGCATCGTCGACAGTCGCGAACATGCTCTCGCCGAAGAACGCAGCGCCCAGCGACACCCCGTACAGCCCGCCGACCAGCTCGTCACCCTGCCAGGCCTCGCACGAGTGCGCGATGCCCATGGTGTGAAGCTTCAAGTACGCCTTGCGCATGTCCCTCGTGATCCACGTGCCGCGTTGACCGGGGCGCTTGGTCTTCGCGCAGCCGTCGATGACGCCCCCGAAGTCGGTGTCGAGGCGCACTGAAAAGTCACCGCGCTTCATCACTTTGCGAAGCGACTTCGGCACATGCAGGTCTTTGGGCGGCAACACGAACCGCGGGTCGGGGCAGTGCCACAGAATCGGCAGCCCCTCGCTGTACCAGGGAAAAATGCCGCGCTTGTAAGCCTGCACCAGCCGCTCGACGGTCAGGTCTCCGCCGACCGCGAGAATGCCGTCTTCATCGGTCTCGGCGACCGGTGGAAACTTCGTCGGGTCGGGCCCCAGAAAATGCATCGAACGCCGATGCTAACGCACCCTCAGTTCGAGCTGCGCAGTTTGATTTCACCGCGAGCATCGAGCTCGGCACTGGTCAGCACCGTGGTCATCTTGCCGGTCAGCACATACGGCACCAGCAACGACTTGATCAGCCCCTTGACCTCGGGCCCGTAGGTCTCTTCATTGAGCGCGACCGCGACGTCGAACACCCCGGTCGACGCCGGAGCCACCCGCTCACCCTTGCCGACGAATGACTCGGCCACCTTCTTGCCGCCCAACACCGCCTGGTAGGTCATGCCGGTCATCAGCACCTCGAACGGGTTCGGGTTCACCACGCCGACGTGAAAAGTCACCTGCACTTCGCTCTCGCTGAACCGCCCGGCCTCGAGGTCGATCAGCTTCACCTTCGGCAACCTCGGGGTTCGCAGCTCCTTCGAGCGGGCGAACGGCAGCTGCACGATCTGCGGCCCTTCAGGGGTTTGAATGGTGCCGCTGAGCACCCCCCGCATCGCCACCAGCATCGAGCCGCCCCGAGCGTCGAGCGTGTTGAGCGCCTCGACGTCTTTGACGTAGGTGAAGGTCTCATCGAGCTCGAAGGTGCGCGGGCTCCCCGCGGGTACCGCCAGCACCAGGGTCTGCTCGCGCTTGTTGAGCACCACGCCATCGACGACGAATTCAATGCTCGCCTTCTGCAAGGTCAGCTCGACGTCGGCCGACTCGAGCGTGCCCGAATACCGGAGCGTGCAGTCGGTCAGGCTCTGGCTCACCACCGACAGCTCTTCGCTGGGCAGGGTTGGGGCCGCGACGTCGCCGCGTAGCTCAGGCCCGCTCTTGCACCCCACCACCAGCACCGCGCACACCGTCGCCATCAACCGCTTCATGGAGCCCCCAAGCTGCAATCACCCGCACCCGCATCGGGCGAGCCGATGTCGCGAATTCGCTGAAGCATCAACGGCGTGGTCGGCGCACCAGGCGTCAAGCTGAAAGGGCTCGCGATCAGCACGAACCCGACCTGCGGCACGAAGACCCGCCGCGAGTCGCTCCCGTTGTCGGTGGGGCTCTCGCTGAGCAACAACTTCACCCCGTCGATGTATGCGTTGAGTGGCGTTCGAAGCTCGCTCGCGCTCGGGGCCGCCGTGGTCACCCGGTAGCTCGAGTCGGTCGAATTCATCGCTCCCGCCTGGTTGACGACCAGCGCCTTCGAAGTCGTGGTGTACGTCTCGCCCGCGGCCGAGTTGGTCTGCAGCCACTTCACGCCCGAAATCTGCAGCATCGAGTCGCGGTAGGTCACCGACTGATCACTCGCGGGAAACTCGCGTCGCACCAGCAGCAGCTCGCCGTTCTTGATCGCGAAGCTGTCGCGCATCTTGAGCTGGCCGCTCTGGCGGTACTCCACCGGCAGCACCTTCAGCTTGTTGTCGAGCGTGAACACCGGCAGCACCTGCGCGCCCAGCAACGGCGGGTCTTTCTTCTTCGACGCCTCGTCGGAGTACTCGAAGCACCGATTGACCACCAACCCATAGGTCGCTTGCGCCGCGCAATCGAGCCCGCAGCTCGTGTCAGGCCCCGCGTCAGCGCCACCTGTCGTAGCCGTGCCGCACGCCGTCGCGATGACCACCAACAATTCGAGCTGAATTCTCATGGCGCGCCGGTGTAGCAGAATGTGCGCTTTTAGGTCTCGACCACGCCGCTCATCACGCCGACCCACTGCCCGGCGGCGTCTTTGCCCAGCACGTAGACGTCTTTGCGAACCCCGCCCAGGCGAAACACGTGCAGGTCGGTGAGGTTCTCGGTCAGCACCTTCTGCAGGGCTTCGAACCGCCCGGCCCGCTCGACCGACCCCGGGTCGCTCGGGTCATTCACCTCAGTCAGCCGCGCGAACTGCTGCGCGAAGTCGACCTGTTCGACCGGCACCTTCGAGCCCTCGTTGAGCGCGGTGCGCAGCGCGTTCGGCAAGCTCTGACGAGCGCTCGGCGCGGCGCCCAGGCGAACCGGGTAGATCACGCGGTCGGTCTCGCTGGGCCACAGCAGGCCTGTGGTCGCCTCGGCCAGCTTCGCGTTGAGCGGCCCGGCGGGCGTGGGCATCGGGTGCGCCTCGAGCCAGGCATCGAGCACCTCATGGGCATCGCCTTGTTTCACGCGCCCACGAAGCTCGGCGACATCGACGATTCTCGAAGGAGAAGGCGACGCCCCCATCAACCCCACCAGCGCCTGGGCCTCGCTCTTTGTGAAGATCGGCCCCTTCTGCGAATCGGGGTTGAAGCGAAGAAATGACTCGAGGTTGTCGAAGGTCGACGCCGAGCGCTCGTAGGTGAACCCTCCGGGCTCCCCCGTGCCGACGGCGGCGAACCAGTCGGTGAACACCTTGGCCGCTCCGGGGTTCAGCTTGCCGTTCTTGGTCAGCGCGTCGAACTCCTTTTGGGCGGCGATGACCTCGGCGCGGGTCACCTTCTGATCCGTCCACTTGAAGGTGTCGAGCGCCACCCGGGCCTCGGTCTCATCGAGCGTCGTACCCTCGCTCGAGGCCCGCGCCGTGCCCATGGTCACGAAGGCCTTGAACACGCTCCCCGAAGACACCGTTTTCGTCGTCATGCAGCATTGTCCGCCTGGGGCCGGCCAGAGTTGCCGTGGCCCCTGGGGAAGCCCTCGAAGACAGGGGCGAGAACTCCCAGTGAATTCAACGGCTTCACCATGATAGGGTGCCGCACGTGTCTCGTCGCCCCGATTTCACCCAGGCCGTTCACGCGCTGATGACCCATGTGGCGCGCACCATGCCCGAGTTCAAGCACCTCGACCCGACCCGCATACTCATCGTCGCCGGAGAAGCCCGCAGGGCCTCGCGCGGCACCGTCAAGCCGCTCTGCTTCGCCTCGAAGCGCCGGGTTGATTCGCTCGGTCGCAAGAAGCCGCTGGTCAAGCTGCGCGGGCGTCAGATGCTCTACTCCATCACGCTGCGGCCCCTCTTTTTTCGCCGATCGACGCCCAGAGAACGGGTCGCGACCGTGCTGCACGAGCTGTTTCACATCTCGAAAGACTTCGACGGCACGCTCGATCACAAGCGCCGGCATGCCGAGGCCGGTGAAGGCTTCGAAGCCGAGTTTGCCCCGCTCGAGCGCCGCTGTTGGCGACGCTTGCCAGCCGAGATCATCGTGTCTTTCGGCTTCGAGGGCGAAGTGCGAATCGCCCAATGGCTGGAGCGCCCCCAGAGTTGGATGCCCGGCGAGCGGGCCTCGCATCGCAGCCTCTACACCGAGCGGCATCTCTTCGAGGGCATCGTGCGCATGAAGACGAAGCGGCCGAAAAAAGTCGCTCGAGTGCACTGAGCCTCAACGTTCGTCTCGTAAGCGTTGGCGAATCAGCTAAACAGTGAATGACCATGTCCGAAACAGGGCACCCGCTGGCTGAGCGTTACCTCGAAGCACTGTACGAGCTCCCCGATTCACTGCGTGTACGCAGAGAGCTCGAAGACCAGCTGGCCGCCACGCTGACCGGCGGCAACCACGTGTGCATTCGCGGGTTCTGGCGAATCGGCAAGACCACGCTGATGAAGGGCACCTTGCAGCGCGCCGCCGAACGAACCGGAGGCGCCGGGTTCTCCATCGACTTGCGCGACCCCGACCGCGACGACGGGTTGCCGCAATCGGCCGAGGCCGTGCTGGGCCGGGTCACCGCCAAGGTTCAAGAATTTCTGAACCGCGTGGGGGCCACCGAGCTCAAGGCCGACCCCGCCAAGCCGTTGCTGGTGCTGGGCGAGCTGGCGGCACCGATCTTCGTCGGCTTCGACGAGCTGATCGCGCTGCATGCCCTGGGGCTCGAGAAGGCCGCAGCGGTCATCACCGCGCTGCTCGAAACGCCGAAGAACGTGAAAGTGGTGATGGTGTGCCACCGGCACCGCGACGTCGATGCCCTGTTCGAGTCGCTGATCTTGCCCGTCGCTGCCTCGGTCTTCGTGCCTTGCGTGAGCGATGACGAGCTGGTGCAGCTGGTTCAGACGCCTGCGCTCGCCGAGGGCATTACCTTCGAGAATGAGGCGCTCGGCGTATTGGCCGACGTGACCGGCAACCGCCCGTGGGAGCTGTTCACGCTGCTGCATTTGATCGCCGTGCGGCTCA
>JANLPS010000036.1:0-21837 GCA_031367385.1 Archangium sp.
GGCACTCGACCGAGCTGCTCGTCTCCCGGCACTCGCGCTCTCGCAGCGTTCTCATCGCTCGGCGGTGGTCTCTGCGTCAGCGGCCGCGCGGCAATGGTGGGCTGCTCAGAGAACGCAGGCGCCGGGCGCACCGTCAGTGGCATGCCTTCTGGCATCGTGAGCGCAGGCGGGGGCGGAGCAGGCACGGGTTGAATGGGCGGCACCACACCCGGCGCTCGAGGCGCGTGCGCAGGCGAGTATTCCGTTCTCGCCACTTCAGGCTTGGGAAAATTGCTCGGCGGTGGTGCGACGCTCGGCGGCAACGGCGGCTCAGGCAGGCGCCCGACGCGAACCAGGGGCACCGCCGGCGGGTTGCGCACTGGCGCCGAGGGCGTCGGGTCTACTGGCGCCGAGGGGTCTCGCTTGTGCCAGCTCGTGCCCGCGGGCGAGGTCTTCAGCTGCGAATTCGGCGGCACCGCCGGGTCAGCCTTCGGCAGGTTGTACGGAGCGACCTTGGTCGGCGCGTCATGCTCATCACCCAACCCCACCGGCGCCGCGGCCTGGCGATTCGCCCACTCGGTGGGTGACGGCGGCGCGACTCGCGCAGGCGCCCCGGCCGGCCGCGCGCGCAGCTGATCAAAGCCCGGCACTTCGCGGTTGCGACGGTCCAGATCCATGTCTTTTTGGAGAATCGACGGCGTGCCAGCGGGCGGCGCGTCAAATGGCTTTTTCGGGTCGTTGCTCACGGCGACATGAGACGCCGAGTCGTTCGCGATCGCAAGAAATCCTACATCGGCCTACAGGTATGACCGGGCTGAGCCCCGGCGACCTACGGGGTGATGCGCCCACCGAAGTGCCGCACCGTCGCGTCGAGCCCGAACGACATGTTGCCCACGTCGAAGGTGCCGTCTTTGTCGATGGTGAACCGGCCGAGCTTCACCTTGAAGGTCTGATCAACGCCCTCGAGCGGGTTGAGCGAAATGCCCGGCATGGTGGTCAACGCGGCCAGGTCGATCTGCTTCGAGGCGATGCTCGCTTGAAGCTCGATGCTGCCGCTCGCCTTCGGAGTGCCGCCCTCCTTGCTGACCTGCAAGCGGTCGAGCGCGAACTTCACCTTCGCTCCGTCTTTGAACTTGAGCACCTGCGAACCGGGGATGGCGACGGTGCCGCCGTCGAGAGTCGCATCGACCTTCATGTTGGTCATGTCGAACTCAGAGGTCGCACCGAAGATGGCTCGGGTGAGCACGGCGTCGATGGTCGAACCCTTCTTGATGTCGAGCTTGATGTTCTGACCCAGCGAGATGCTGCCGTCTTCGACCGCGCCCTTGATGCGCAGCTTCGAATTCGCGATCTCGATGCCACCGTTGGTGATGCGCAGGTCGCCCTTGCCGGTGACCTTGCCCGCGCCTCCCTGGAGCGCGATGCCCGAGGTCGTCTTCAGGTCGAGGTTCTGAAACCCGAAGTCGACCGTGGTGGTGCCGCGAATGTCGAGCCAGCCGTCGACGCCGGCGCCCAACGAGAACTTGGTGACGTCAGCGTCAATGGTACCGGTGAGCACCGTACTCTTGAGCGCGCCGGTGGTGACCTTGCCGCTCTCGACCGCCGAGGTGAGGTGCACGTTGCCGGTGACGTCGACGCCCTTGTCAGAATCGAACGTGGCGTGCGCTTTGCCCTGCAGTTTCACGCCAGTCATCTTGAAGTTGGCCGAAGCGCCGGGTGAGTCGTACTGATCGACCTGCGCGACCAGGTCGACGTCGCCGCTGAGCATGACGTGCTTGCCGTTGACCTCGACGGTGCCCTTGACGGCGGTGCGGCCCAGGTTGACGTGCGCCGTGCCATCTCCATCGGGAATGGTGACGCGACCGGCGTTCACCGTGCCTTCGAAGGTGCCGATGCTGAGGTGGGTGTTGGGCTTGGCGCCCGGCACTCCGATTTCTTCGGTGACGGTGACCGACGCGTCTTTCATCGAGCCGCGTGCAAGCTCGAGGTAGTCGCCGTTGGCGCGGTGGCTGACCGCGTAGTCTGCCTGCAGCTGCAGGTTCGTGATGCGGGTCTCGACGCTGCCCTTGAGCGAGGCGTCGGCCTTGAGGCGAACCGCGATGTCGGCCGTGCCCTTGCCGCCTTTGATCATCGTGCCGTTGGCGCTCAGGTTCAGGTCTTGGAGCTGCGCGTGGCCGGTCAGCGTGAGATCGCCGAGCGTGCCCTCGATGCTCACCTTCGATTCGGGGCCCAGGCGCGCGCTACCGGCGGTGCCGAAGGGTATCTGCCCATTTTGAAAGGTGACGTTCGAGACCGAGATCTTCGCGTGGGCGACGTCGATGTGCGAGGCCAACGCCTTGAGGTCTATCGGGGGCGCGCCGATCGGCGAGACCGGTATTTTCTTGATCGTGATGCCGAGCATCTTCACCGGCAGCGACTCCGCCGAGCCGAGCTGATCAATGAAGTCGCTCAGCTTGGCCGACGCGGGCTTGCCGATGGTGGCGTTGGGCAGGTACTTCACGTCGACTTCGGCGCGGCCGTCATCGGTCATGTCGACGCCGCGAATCACCGTGCCCAGCGGCCCGGTCATCGGCGGGTCGAAGGTCATCTTCGAATTCTGAAAGTCGATGTTGCCGTCTTTGACGTGCATCGACAGGTGCACCATGGAGTCTTTCGACGCCTTGAGCATGCCGGGCAGAATCTCGCCAGCCTTGACGGGGATCTTGAGATCAACGTCTCCGTTTCGAATGAGCTTGAGCGCTTCGGTTGGGTTGATCGCGGTGGCGCTGATCAATGGCGCGACATTGGAGAGCGGGGCGGCCACGTCGGCCATCGTCGGAGCAGCTGGGCTGCTGGCCCGAGCGGCCGGCACCGAGCCGCGCGCTGCGACCGCGGGAGCCGCAGGTGCCGACGGAGTCGCCTCGGAGCTCGCGGCCTTCGCCGCTTTGAAGTCGCTGGGCTGCGGAGCGGAGCGCAGCAAGTCGATGGTTCGCGCTCCGGCCAAGCCGTCGGGCTTGAGGTGAGCGACGCGCTGAAAGGCGATCACTGCGTCGCGGGTCTTCGGGCCAAATTTGCCGTCGATGGGGCCGGGGTCTTCACCGGCGCGCGCCAACAACGTTTGCAACTCGGTCACCAGGGCACCGGCCTGGCCTTCAGCGAGAATCGCCGCCTTGTTCCACGACGGCGCGGCAGCAATCGGCGCGGCGACATCGGTGCTTTCAGCGGCGGGCGCTGACTCGGCCTGCGGCTGATCGATTCGCGCCGGCATGGTCTGCGGGCGCTTTGATGCGGGTGTCACCATGCGGCTGACATTTGCATGATCACTGTCCGTGCGCGAGAGACCGAGGGCTCCCAACACGACGATTTTGTTCTCAAAACCTTAGAATTTGGGCCCAGTTTCACACCTTGTCGTACCTCGGTGTTAACCCGCCTCACCGTCGAGGTGCCGCACGATGGCCAGGGCCGCAAGGGCCGCGGTCTCGGTGCGCAGCACGAGCGTGCCGAGGGTCACGGCGACCGCTCCGAGGGAGATCAGCGCCGAGACCTCCTCACGGGTCAGCCCGCCCTCAGGCCCGATGATCAGCGCGACGGGCTGATCAGCGTCGAGCACCGAGAAGGCCAACCCCAGCCTCGTGGCGTGCTCTTCTTCATCGAGCACCAGCAGGGTCGGGGCTCCCGGCAGCGCCTTGACCGCCTCGAGCAACGGGGCGGGCGGGGCGACCGTGGGCACGTCGCTGCGACGGCATTGGCGCGCGGCCTCTTCGACGATGCGTCTCCACCGCTCGAGCTTCTTGTCTTCTTTGCCCTCGAGCTTGACGATGCTGCGCGCGGTGCTGACCGGCGCGAACGCGGTGGCCCCGAGCTCGGTGGCCTTCTGCAAGACCAGCTCGAGCTTGTCGGCCTTGGGCAGGCCCTGCACGATGGTGACCGGGCGCATCGACCGCGCGACCCGCTCTGCGCCCAGCTCGAGCGTCATCGAGGTCTGATCAGCGGCGATGATCGACGCCGTGAAAGCCCGGCCCGAGTCGAAGACCTCGAGCGAATCACCCACCGCGAGCCGCAGCACGCGTTGCAGGTAATGAACCCGCGCACCCTCGAGGCGCTGCCGGCCGGTTCGCGCCTCGGGCAGGTGCAGGCGGTGGCTCATCGGCGTTTCGCAGTCAGCTTCTTCATCGCCCGCTCACGCACGGCGCTCTTCGGCTTCTTGCGCTTGGCGCTCGTGCGCTTCACCGCTTTGGGCGCTGGGCCTGCATCGAAGTCGAGGCGAATCCATTCTCCCTGCACTTTGAACCCGGCCGAAGTCATGCCGAGCTTCAAGTAGGCCGCGCGCACGTCTTCAGCCTGGTGCACCAACACGCCGGCGACGACCAGGTGCGCTTTCACCTTTGGCACGATCAGCGGGGCGAGCTCGATCAACGTGTTCGCCAGAATGTTCGCGGTGACGAGGTCGAAGCGGCCCTCGATGTCGCCGAGCGAGTCTTCTGAGAGCTCGATGCCGGTCAGCCCGTTTTCTTGAGCGCATTCTTTCGCGAGGCCGACCGCGACCGGGTCGTTGTCGACGCCGACCACCCGGGTGGCGCCCAGCTTCTTGGCGGCGAAGGCCAGCACGCCGGTGCCGGTGCCGACGTCGAGCATGCTGCTGGCAGGGTGGGCCTCGAGCCAGTGGTCGACCGCCTCGAGGCAGAGCGAGGTGGTGGGGTGGTCTCCGGTGCCAAAGGCCATCTTGGGCTCGATGAAGAGGCAGATTTTGTCAGCCGGGGCCTTCGATTTCTCCCACGGGGGGCCGACCCAGAGGCGCCCGACCTGCACCGAGCGAATCTGCGAGCGCCACTCGGTGCTCCAGTCGCGATCGACGACGGCGTCGAGCTGGGTCTTCGCGCCGGTGACTGATTTCTTGAGGGCCTTCTCAGCCGAGAGCGCGCGGGCCTTGCCCTCGAAATAGGCCACGATGATCGCCTGGCCCCGGGCCGGAGCGCGCACGGTGGGCATGATCTGGTTCGCAGCGTCGCGCACCTCGAGGCCGGTGGTGCCGTGGTCGTGCATGAGGCTCTGCGCGAGCTCTGATTTTGCTTCGATGACGTCGATGGTGAGGCTGACCCAGGCCATGCGCGCGCCTATAGCTGCTTTCGAGGGCTCGGGGCGAACGGTCAGTAAAGGTGTATAGGGGCGTTCGATGGCTCGTCGAAGCGCATGGGTGATGGGGCTGAGCGCAGTGATCACCGCGTGCGTGGGGCCTCCAGCGCCTGACTCGGCCATTTGCAGCGACCTCATCTCACGGGTGTGTGCGGCCCCGCGGTGTGCGTCGGCCGAGTCGGCCCTCTCGGTTGGTGATGCCTGCGAAGAGACGCTCCTGAAGCGTACCGGGTGCGGGGGCGAGGGGTTCGAGTTCACCACTCCGGCGAGAGCTCGGTGGCTTGCGTGCCGGGCCATCGTGTTGCGCGCCGGGGCCGCGAGCGGGGTTCACCCCAGCTGCGATGACGTCGCGCAGTTCGTGGGCGACTGTTCAGACGTCACCCTCGTGCTGGGAGCCCCCTAACGCCATGAGCCTCCTTCTCGTGATGATGGTGTTGGCCTCAGTGCCCGATTCGGTGTTCGAAAACACCACCGCGTGGAAGCCCGTCGACGTTGACGGTGCGCTCACGGTTGAAAAGCGTGCCATCGCCGACAGCGCTTTCAACGAGTATCGAATCAGCACCACCACCGAGCTGTCAGTCGAGCTGCTGTGCTCGACGGTCTTCGAGTGGGGCACGAAAGGCAATGACAGCCCGAGCGTGAAGCTCTCGAAGCTGCTCAAAGATGGGCCCGATGAACGGGTCGTCTACACGCAAATCGAGCAGCCGCTGATCAGCAACCGCGACTACGCGATGACCGTGCGCAAGGCGAGCGCGCCCAACGGCGGGTGTCGCATTCGCTTCAAGGCCACCAATGATCAAGCACCGGCCGCGCCCGAAGGCTTCGTGCGAATGGAGCACCTGTGGGGCGGGTGGGACTTCGAGCCGCTGCCCGGCGGGGTGACCAAGCTGACGCACTTCTTGTTCGCCGACCCCGGCGGCTCGGTACCCACCTTTCTCGTTCACGGCGGGCAAAAGAACAGCGCGAAGAAGAGCGTCTTGATGGCGCTCGACAAGGGCCGCGCGGCGCAAAAGGCCGCCAAGTGAAGCGGTGGGTGAGCCTGGTGTTGCTTGGCGCGGTGGGGTGCGCGCGCCTCGAGACGACGGTGCGAACCGAGCGGGGCCCGGTGCTGCAGACGCTGCGACGAGACGAGGTCGAGCCGGGCGGCGTGAAGGGCCAATTGTCGGTGAGCCGCTGGCCAATGGTGACCGTGACCCTGGCCGCCTATGAGCTGTGCCGCGAGCAGACCATCGAGGTGCTCAACGAAGACACCATCACCGAGCGCAGCTCGAACTCGACCGGCCCCTCGCTGTCGATGGGCATCGCGAACGTGCTCGCCTCTGGGGTGTTGTTTCTCACCTCGTTGGCGGTCTCGAACGAGCCCAACCGGGCCAGCATCGACGTGAATGGCCGCTATGGGCCTTCGACGAGGCAGTACGTGCAGGGGGCGGGGTGGGTGACGATGGGCATCGGGGTGCCGGCGCTGGTGGTGGGGTTGATCGGCTCGCTGCGGTCGGGAGAAACGACGACCTCGAAGCAGGTCGAGCAGGTGGCCTCGCAACGCGAGCGCCCGTGCAATTCGCATTCGCTGGTGGGGCCGGTGGTGATCAACAACGAGCCCTCGCCGCGAGCGGTGGTCGATGGGGTGCTCGAGCTCGATGCCTCGGCGCTCTCTGAACCGATTGAAGATCTCCGTTTCTTCGGCCGCACGGTCGCGCTCGACGATGGGTCGATGACAGTGCTCGCACAGGTCAACGCGTGCATCGCGGCGCGGCAGGCCGTCTTCGACCCCGCGCTCTCCGACGAGTCGGCGCTCTACGCGCGTCAGGAGCTCGAGCTGCGCTGCAGCACGGTGAGCCGGGTCGCTTCGAACGACGCGGTGTCGACCGAGCTGACCCGGCGGCGTCAAGGGGAGTCAGTGTACCGGTCGACTCCGAAGGTGAGGTCGTTTGACGAGGCTGTGCGGGTGTTCACGCCGAGGCTCACCTTCGCCGCCGGGTCGGCCGATGTCGCGCAGCTGATCGCGCCCGAGGCGCTCATAGGGCAGGCCGCGGTGCTCAAGGGCGTGGTGTCTGGGGGCGTGACCGACGGCGTCGGCGTGGTGGCGATTGGTGAACGCGAGGTGCTCGTGGTGGTGCCGGCGAATGAAGGCTGGAGCGAAGCCTTCGTGCTCGGCGCGCGCATCGAAGGCGTCGTGCTGATCAACGGGTCTTCGATGAGCGGTCAGAGAACGTTGCCACTGGTTCGAGCGGTGTGGGTGCGGCCTGCATTTTGAGCAGGGGCTGTCGCTGGGAGCGGCAACAGACGACTCGCGAGGCGACAGAGCTTAGTTCTTGTAGCGGTAGGCCCAGGTGTGCTGCCCCGAGGCGTAGTCGTTGACGAACACGAAGACGTTGTTCACCGGGTCGTAGCCGATGGCGAGAAATGCCTGAGTGCCCGGTGAGCCACCGTTGATGGCGTGGGAGGCCCACGTGTTGGTGGGTGGTTCGAAGATGAAGATGTGATCGTTCTCGATGCCGCCGCCGATGATCTGGTTGAGCGAGTCGTACGAGTAGCCGGGGTTTTGGTGATCAGACGTGGGGCCGGTGGTGGTGACCCGGTCGAGCGTCGAGGCGGTGAGGTTCGCGCGATTGAGCTTGAGCGCGTAGGTGACCACCGGTGAGCCGCGGGCGAAGTAATAGAACGTGTCGGTGGGAGGAAAGTAGACGAGATCATTCGCGTACCCGAGCGCGCTCAGGTCGGCAGTGCCGCCTTGGGAGGTCTTCAGCGTGCCGCCGTTGAGCGCATCGACGTTGAGCGTGAACAGGCGCGTGGTGAGATCGTAGAAGCCGAGGCCCTGACCTCCGAAGATGAGCACCTTGCCGCTGACAGGGTCGAGCTCGGAGGCATCGATGGTGCTGCCGCCCACGGGGTGCGCAGTGGTGAATGACCAGGTCTGTGCGTCTAAGTCGAAGTGGGCGACCGGGCCTCCGACGTCGTTGCCGACCGTGCTGCAGTAGCCGCCGTTGAAGAGCCGGCTGATCATCACGAACTCGTTCTGCACCGGAGCGAAGGCCAGCAAGTCGTACGTGTGCGCGGCCAGCGGGCGCGGGTACGGGCCGCTGGTACCCGACTTCCACGCTCCGGTGGGGGTGTCGAGGTTCGAGCTGATCATCTTGGCGCACGGCGTCGGCAAGTAGAGTTCGCGCCAGGCAAGGCTGGTGGTGAGGTCGAAGGCGAACACGGTGTCGGTCATGGTTGTCGCGTGGCCTCCGCCGAACATCAGGAGTTGATGCGCATTCGAGTCGTACACGAGGCCGCTGTAGTCGGTGACCCGCGCGCAGTTGTCGCTGCCGTCGGGGTCGGTGCAGGTGAACTTGCCCAGGTCGAGCCCGGTGTTGTCGGCGAGCCCGGCCAGTCGTGGGCTGATGACGCCTCCGTCGAACCGGGTGCCGCGGCCTGCATCGGCGGTTTTGCCCGCGTCGACGACTGAAGTGGTCCCCGCGTCGAGCGGGCCCTGAGCTCCAGCATCGCGGCCTGCCGGGGTGCCCGAATCAACAGTGATGAAGACCCCGGAGTCGATGCCGCCCGGAACTCCGACACAGCCGAGCTGCACGCACACCGCCATTACTGCGAGCCATTGGCGCATCACGCGATTCTATCATTTGCCAGGCCGACGGTGCCGAAGTTGGTCGCCGAAGCCACCGGAGGCTGGCTGTTGCCGACTGTCCCAACGTTGGGACGATTTTGGAAACTGCATGTTCCAAACCTGTCGCATCGTTGGGACAGCCGGCCTGCAGGCCCCTTGGCGGCGAAGAATCTCTGCCGTTCTCGAATACCGAGAAAGCGAGAAGACATCGGCCCCGATGAACCCACCCCGCGCAACCCCAGGAAAATGCGTGGGCGCGCTGCCCGAAAAAGCGGCAATGGCGCGGTGTGGTTGGTGCGGGTGGGGCTCCATGTATTCGGGCCCGAAATCTGTCATACAAAAAGCCCTCTCCGTGAAGCCGTAAGACGATGCACTCCCCGCACCTTTTGATTCGACTCATCGCCGTCTGTCTGCTCACGCTGGCCGTTGGCTGTGGCGCGTCGTCGTCGACCTGCCAGCAGGCCAGTGACTGCGCGTCAGGCGAAATTTGCTCGGCTCACCTCTGCCGCGCTTCAGGCGTTCGCGACGCGGGCAGCCGTTTCACCGGCGGTGGCCAAGGGGGCGGGTCGGGTGGCGGCGCGGGTGGTGGCAGTGGCGCGACCGGTGGTGGGGGTGGCCAGAGCGGGGGCGGCATGGGCGGCGGCGGCGGTGAGATGCACGAGATGATCGACTCAGGCGCGATGGAGCCGGTCGACTCGGGCACCGTGGTCGTTGACGCGGGGCCCGGCGTGATGGTCGACGCCGGCAAACCGGTGGTCGATGCCGGTCAACCGGTGGTCGATGCGGGCAAGCCCATCGTTGACGCCGGCCAGCCGACCGTCGACGCGGGCACCTTTCCCTCGTTTCGAACCTGTACGCCGCCGGGCACCCGACGGGTGCTCAATGGGGGCTTGGTGGGGCCGGCGACCGCTCCGAGTGGGTGCCAGAAGCCGGTGCAACCGAGCGCCTTGCAAGGGGTGCAGAAGATTTCGTTCGGCACCCACAAGGTCAACGACGTGCTGACCTTCAACGTGCCGCCGTCAGTCGGGGGCCTCAGCATCGTGCAGCAGGCGGTGAGCGCGACGAGCACCGTCTCGGTACAGGGCCAGACGACGCCGAATGCGTCGATCCCCAATCTGTTGAAGACGCCTGGGGGCCTGGTGCTGTTCGACGACAACAACCCGAACCCGCCGACCGAAGGGCCGTCGACGTACATCTGGTTTCAGGCGCCTTCGGAGGTCACCGGGGTGGTGACGATACCGGCGACGACCAAGGCGCTCAGTCTGCTCACCGGCGGCTCGCTGCCGTCGGGCACCTGGTCGGTCACCGTGAATGACTACGCCGCGGAGTGCGCGGGAGGCTCGGCCAGCCTCTGCACCGGCGGGGCGACCACCGCGAATACGTATGATGTGTCGGTGCTGCTGCGGCGCGGCCCAGTGCCCTCGACCGGCACCGTCGACCTCGCGTTCTACCTGGTGTCGAGCTCGCTCACCGCGACGACCGCGCTCACCGACGCCAACTTCAAGCGCATGCTCGACACCTTGGCGACCATCTATGGCCGTGCGGGGCTGTGCCTGGGCGATGTGACCCTCTATGACGTACCCGCTTGGGCGAAGGCCAAGTACGCGACCGGAGTCGACGCGACCGCGACCGGTGCCTGCGACGGGCTCGACCAGATGTTCACGCTGTCGAAGCCAGGCGACAACACGCTCAACTTCTTCATGGTCGATGACATCGCGCAGGCCGGCAGCGGCAGCGGAGGCACCATCGTTGGCATCGACGGCGCCATCCCCGGCCCGTCGAGCGTCGGTGGCACGGTCAAGAGTGGCGCGGTGGTGAACATCAGCGACCTCTCTTTCACCGGGCTGTGCACCAGCGCGATCAACCCGGCCAAGTGCGGCCCCGATCAAGTCGCGTACATCACCGCGCACGAGGGCGGCCACTGGCTCGGGCTCTACCACACGACCGAGTCGAGCGGCGGCGCGTGGGACCCGCTCGACGACAGCCCGAAGTGCACGTGCAACACGACCTGTTTGAGCACGACCGCCGCGGCGAACTGCTGTGACCCCGCAACGAACAAGTACCCCGACGGCACGCCGTGTACTGGCGCGGTGACCTCGATGAGCGGCTCGGTCTGCAACAGCACCACCAAGCCGTCGTGTCAGGGCGCTGATTCGTTGATGTTCTGGGTCATTGATCAGACCAGCGTGGGCATTTTTTCGGCCCAGCAGGCGGCGGTGATGCGCGCAAACCCCGTGGTTCAATAGGTGCCTTCGTGATGAAGCTGATGTGGTGCGTGGTCATTGTGCTTGTCGCCATCGGGTGCGAGTCGGGCACTTCGCGGGGTGCGAGCAAGCAGCCGATTCAAGCCGTGCAGGTCGACACCGTGCGGGTGACCGCGTTGAGCGATGACGACGTGACGCAGCAGGTGCAGGCATTTTTGGGCAGCATCGACACCGCAATTTCGGCCGAGCGGTGGCAGAGCCTCGGAGCGCGCGGCGCAGCTGTGTTGCAGGCAGTGATGGTCGACCAGACGGTGCTGCCGAGTCGTCGCAGCCGAGCGGTCGATGGGCTGGCGATGATGCAGTGGCTAGAGGCCGCTGGTGCGATCGAGCGTCTCGCGGAGTCGGAGAGCGAGCCTGCTCCGGTGCGGTCAGCGGCTGTGCGTGCGGTGGGGGCGCTGTCGCCGAGCGTCGAGGGTGATGCGGCGCTCAGTGCGTTGATGCGAAGCGCAGGCGAGGCCCGGGTGCGGGCGGTGGCGGCTGAGACGTTGGCGGCTCGCGCCGGTGGGTGTGAGGCGGTGAAGGCGCAGGTCGCGGGTGAGAGCGCTCAGGCGCGCCCGGTGTTCGCGCGGGCGATGGAGCGTTGCGGGCTGGCGGTCGACGTCGCGCCGTAGTGCGGCCGACATCGCGCCGGAGTGCAGACCATGTGGCACCCGAGTGCTTTGCAGACCACGGAAGCTGAGCGGCTGATTCTGGCCCGATGAAGCCCTTGAAATTGCGGCCTCCAGAGCGCCCGAAGAAACGAATTGCATTCAGATTTCTGAATGCATGCATTCAGCACCCCGTCGTGCGGTTACCCGCCGTCCGCGCCGGAGTCGGGGGCCCCTGCGTCGGGGGCGGAGTTGCCCGCGTCTGGTGCCACGCGGCCCGCATCGACCATGGGCGCCCCCGCGTCGGCCGTCACGCTGCCTCCGTCGACCGAAGCGATGCCCGCATCGGCGATTGCCCCTTTCGTGCACCGCTGATCAGGCCCGCACCGATACCCAGAGAGGCATTGCATTGCGCTCGGCGCGGTGGTGTCGCACGGCTGACCCTCAGGGTCGAACTGCGTCAACACGGAGCAGCTGGCGCCGATCAGGGTCGCCGTCAGCCAGAGCAATCGCTTCATGCTCCACGACCTAGCACCCGAGTCGGCCGTTTCTTATTTGAAACTGATTTGGTATGCGCCTGGGTCGATGACCACTCAACTCCCTCGAGCGATTCGCATTTTCGGCACTGGTCGTTTCGCTTCAGACCTCGCCCGGGCGGTCGAGAAACACGGCACCGAGATTCTGGGGTTCGTGCAGACCACGCCAACGGCGCCGTCATTTCAAGGTCGGCCCATCGCGGCACTGAACAGCTTCACCGCGAGCGATGAAACCCCCTTGTTCATCGGCATTTACAACTACACACCGTCGGCTGACTACGGCGCGCTCGGGGCCTCGTTGGCGCCGCACTTTCGCAACGTCGTGTACCCGATGGCCTTCTACCCCGGCCTCGCCGCCGAGCTGGGCCCCCGCTACTGGCTCGATGCGAAGCCCAGCGCTGATGCGCTCAAGGTCTCCACCCTGTTCGCTGATGATCAGTCGAAGGCGTTGCTCGCGCAGATCGTCAAGTTTCGCCAAGGCGACGCTAGCGCCATGAAGGGCACGCTGACTCCAGGGCCGCAGTACTTCATCCCCGAGGTGATCAATGCGTTGCCTGAGCGGGTGCGGTGGGTCGACGCCGGCGCGTTCGATGGCGACACGCTGGTCGAGTCGGTCAAGCACTTCAAGACCGCGTCGGTCACGGCGTTCGAGCCCGACCCCGCCAACCTCGAGAAGCTGCGCAAGCACGTCGCCGCGCTCGACTTGCCGCTCTGGGTGCTGCCGCTGGGCGTCTCAGACCGCAGCGGCATGGTCTCATTCGAGGCAGGGCAGGGCGGCGCGAGCTCAACCGTGTTCGGTGAAGGCTCGATGACCATCGCCCTCGCCAAGCTCGATGACGTGCTCCCCACGCAGAAGATCGACTTCTTGAAGATCGACGTCGAGGGCGCTGACCTCGACGTCGTGCACGGCGCGAAAGGCATTCTCGAGCGCAGCCAACCGGTCATCGCGATGGCCGCCTACCACGCTCCCGAGCACCTGCATCAGGTGCCCGAGCTGCTGCACCAGGTCTTGCCCACGCACCGCATTCTGCTTCGCAGCCACGCGTCGAATACCTTCGACACGATTTGCTACGCGATTCCGTCACGCGATCGCTGAGTCACCACGTTCAGTTCAGCCGGCGCGTCGAGGCGGGCAATGACGACCCGGTGAGCGCGGCCGCGACGAAGTCGGCGAGCGCCGTCAACGCCACGTTCTGAGACCAGGGCCCGAACGACACGCGCGCGACGCCAAGGGCCTGCATTCGCGCGAGCGGCAAAGCGCCCGGGAGCGCAATGAGATTGATCTTTCGCGGCCCGAGCGCGTCGACCAGTGCCGTGACCTGCGGCTCATCGAGCTTGCCCGGCACGAAAAACGTCGAAGCGCCCGCCTCGAGATACGCACGACCACGCTCGATGGCCTCTGCGAGCACCGCGGCCGGGGGCCTGTCGCCCGCCCGAAGAAAAACGTCTGTTCGCGCGTTGACGACGAAGGGTACGCCCTCGGCCGTACCCGCCGCGACGGCCGCCGCGACCGCGCTGACGGCTTCGCGGAGCGGCTTGACCTGGTCTTCAAGGTTCGCTCCGACGACCCCGACCCCGATTGCGCGACGAACGGTCTCGCCCGCATCGCCGTAGCCCGCCTCGAGGTCGGCAGTCACAGGCAGCGACACCGCCGCGGCGATGCGACCCACCGCGTCGATCATCTCGTCTCGAGGTATTTTTTCGCCATCGGGGTAGCCCCGCGAAGCCGCCACTGAATGGCTCGCCGTCGCGATGGCCTTCACACCGGGCGTTGCGGCGACCACCTTGGCGCTGACGACGTCCCACACGTTCACCAGCACGAGCAACTCGGGGTCGGTGTGCAACCGAAGCAACTCGAGGGCTTTTTCGGTTCTGTTCATGGCTGCCTTTGTCTCATGCCTTGCACGTCAATTACTGGCCGACGACCACCAGGGCCGAACGGTCGAAGTCGATGATCTTCGCTGCCACGTCGCGCACCTGCGCCGCGGTCACCGCCGAGATGTCATCGGCGTACTGCAGCCAATGCTCCGGGCCCAGGCCGTAGGTGGTGTCGAGCGCGATGATGCCCGCCCGCGAACCGTTTCGCTGCAAGCCAATCTCATGCGTGCCGATCAAATTCTCACGGGCCCGCGAGAGCTCGTGCTCGCTCACCAGGCTCTCGCGCAGCTTCGACAGCTCGGCCCGAATGCCAGCGATCGCGTCTGTCACCTTCTCGGGGCTGGTCGCCATGTAGACCGCGAAATACCCTGGGTCTAAGCCCTCAATCGCCATCGCCGACACGCTGTAGGCCATCGAGCGCTTGTCGCGCAGCTCTAAGAACAGGCGCCCGCTTTGACCCGACAGCAGCGTGGTGATCACTTCCAGCGTGTGCCGCGCCGGGTCGGTAATCGTCACCCCGGGAAAACCGAGCACGAGGTGCGTCTGAGCCTTGTTCAGCACCCGCCGTGCCTCGCGCGGGCCCGACCAAGGCGGCTCGATCGGCATCGACGGGGCACTGGCCGCTCCCGGCTTCGGAGCGCCGAACGCGGCTCGAGCCTTCGTCAGCACCTCGGCCGTGTCGACATCGCCCACCACCGCCAGCGTCATCTGCGACGGGTTCATGTACGCCTGGTGATACCGGCGCAGCACGTCAGGGGTCAGCGCCTCGACGGTGGCCCGCTCACCCGACGCGCTCAGACGGTACGGGTGCACCTTGAACAGCTCCTTGGCCAGCAGCTCGAAGGCGATCGACGACGGCCGGTCTTCTCGGGCGATGAGGTCTTGCAGCACCAGCTTCTGCTCACGCGCAAACTCCGCCTGAGGAAAAGCGGGCGCGTTCGTCACCTCGGCGAAGACGTCGAAGCCGCGGTCGAAGTGCTTCGACAAGAACTCGCCCCGCACGCCGATCGAGTTTCGCCCGCCCACCGCCGACACCGAGCCGGCCAGGCTGTCGACCAGGTGCGAGATCTGCTCGGCCTCCATCGTCGCGGTGCCGCGGGTCATGGTGCGCGCCATCAGCGCAGTCACGCCGTTCTCTTCGGGCTTTTCGTAGCGCACCCCGCCCAGGTACGACGAGCGCATCGTGAACAGCGGCACCGCGCGCTCTTCTCGCACGATGATCGTCGCACCCGAGGGCAGCTTCTCGATGGTCAGCCCGGGCTTTTGCTTCTTCGAGGTCGGCACCAGTCGAATCGGAGCCGATGGCGGCAGGTTGCGCGCGGGCAACGCCACCGGTCGACGCTCAGCCGCTCGGGTCAGCGCCGCCCGAATCGCGGGCTCGTCGAACGTGGTGCCCTTGGGGAACAACCCGGTCACCACCGCGCGGTCGAGCGTGATGTAGCGCTGGGCCACCTCGCGCAGCCTCGCCGGGGTCACCTGCGAAATGGCTTCGTAGTACCTGGCCTCTTGCTCCAAGCCGCCGAGCGCCGCCTCGTAGTAGCCGAGCTTGCGCGCCACGCCCTGCACCGTTTCGCGCTGGTAGACCGCCTCGGCTTCGATCAACGCCTTGATGGTGTCGAGCTCGGCGGGCTCGACCTCGAGCGCGGTCATGGTCATCAGCACGCGCAAGGTCTCATCGAAGGCCTCGGCGAGCTGGTCGGGGTTCGCCACCAGGCTGGCCGCCAGCAACCCGTCATCTTTCGGCGTGTACGCCCACATCGACGCACCTTGAACCAGGCTGCGCTTGCGCTTGACCTCGAGCGAGAGCCGCGACGCGTCGCCCTGACCGACCAGCATCGCCAGCACGTCGAGGGCGGGGGTGTCGACGTGGGCCGCGCCGGGTATTTGAAAGGCCAGGTGCAGGTAGGCCTCTTTGACCTCGTCGGTGACGAGCGAGGTCTTGACGCCAGTGAAGCGCGGCTCGACCAGGCGCGGCGAGGGGCCGGTGCGAGGTCGGCCCCACTCGCCTCCGAAGACCTCGTCGACCCAGGTGCGCAGGGCCTGCTCGTCGAAGTCTCCGACCGCAGAAAGCACCATGTTCTGGGGCACGTAGTGCTTCTGGTAGAAGTCGAGCACCCGGTCGCGCGAGTGGCCGCGCACGTTGGCTTCGAAGCCGATGACCGGCCGGCCGTAGGGGTGGGTGCTGAAGACCGCGGCGAAGAGGTCTTTGCTGGCCCGGCGCGAGGGCATGTCGAGGCTGCGCTTGATCTCTTCGCAGACCACTTCGATTTCTCGGTGCAGCTCGTCGGGGTCGAAGGCCGAGTGGCGAATCGCGTCGGCGAGCACGTCGAGGCCCTCTTTGGCGAAGTGGCTGGCGATGACCACGTGGTAGGCGGTTTGATCGAAGCTGGTCCACGCGTTGATCTCACCGCCGTGGGCCTCGACGCTGCGGGCGATTTCGCCCAGGCCGCGCTTGGCAGTGCCTTTGAACAGCATGTGCTCGTGCAGGTGGGCGAGGCCGATTTCGTCGGGCGTCTCGTCAGCGCTGCCGACCTTCACCCAGACCTGAAAGGCCACCACCCGCGAGGTGTGAACCGGCTCCAACACAACTGTAAGACCATTGGTCAACCTGTAGCGCGTAGGCATTGTGGCCCACGCTCTCATCGTCGCGGACTTCTTAAAAGGGGTTTAGGGTGCGACCTACCCGATGGCAGTCAATGAGGCCGACCCGCTCTTCGAGTTGCGAGAAGAGCTCAGCGAAGAAGACGAGCCGCTGTTCGCTGCCCCCAAGGGCGCGTTTCCAGCGGCCGCTCCGGCCAAACCGGGTGCGAGGCCTGCGTCTTCGAGTGGGTCGGGCGTCGTGCCCCCGCCGATGCCACCACCCCTGCCAAAGCGCGCCAGTGGCCCCGCGCCCACGGCCCAAGCGCCCCCGAGCGCACCCAAGCCGACCACCGGGGGCCATCGCACGGCGTCGCCTGCGCCCTTCGCGATACCGAGCCTGCCCGGCAGCGTGCAGCGGCCCGCTTCAGGGGGCGACCCGTTTCTCGAGCCCCCGGAGCCTCGGCTCGCGGCAGGCGCCGACCCCGAAGAAAAGCTGAAGGCGTTTCGCGGCATCGTCAAAGGCAAAGACGAAGCGTTGGGGCGCGCACGCTCGCTCTACAGCGCGGTCGATCAAGAGGCGCAGCAGCTGCGCGTGGTCGCGATGCAGATGCAGCAGCAGCTCCAGGCGGTGATGGTCGAGCTGCAGCGGGCGATGGAGTACCCGGCGCAGATCTCGGTGCTCAAGGAGATGCTCGAAAAAGACACCGTTCGAGCCGACGCCGCCGAAAAGAAGATGGACGAGTTGATCGCGCGTTTCGCCGCGGCCGAGGCCGAGCGAAATGATCTCGCCAACGCCCTGGCCGACGTCGAGATGCAGTTCAACGACAGCCGCGCGCGCCTCGAAGACGAGCGGCGCACCCGTGAGCAGTTGGCCGATGAGCTGATCGGGGCCAAAGAGGCGTTGGGCTCGGCGCAAGACCGGGTGGCCGACCTGGCGAGCCGGCTGTCAGAGGGGCGCGGCGAGGCCGAGGCGTTGACCCAGCAGGCTGATCAATACTCGCAGCAGCTCGACGCGCTGACCCAAGAGACCGAGCGGTTGCAGGCCTCGGTCGCGGCGGTCACCCGTGATCGCGACTCGCTGGCAGAGGAGCTTGAGAACAGCCGCTCTGGCAGCGAGGGCCTCAGTGAGAAGGCCGCCACGCTCGAGATGCAGCTGCTCGAGGCGCAGGGCCGGCTCGATGCGCTCGAGAGCGAGCAAGAATGGTCGAAGAGCTCGCTCGATCAGACCTCGGGCCGGGTACAGGAGCTGGAGCAGGCGCTGCAGGTCGCGCAAGACGAGAGCGTGTCGGCCCGGGCCCAGGCCGATGAGCTCGACGCGGCGCTGAACAAAGAGCGCAACGAGTCGCGGGCGCGCATCGAGGGGCTGGAGGCGCAGGTTCGGGAGACGCAGGGGCTCGCGCGCAGCAATGTCGGGGCGCTGCAGGGCCAGCTGCAGGCCGCGCAGACCGAGGTGCAGCGGCTTCAGGCGTTGGCCGCACAGAGCGAGCGCGAGCTTGAAGAGGCCCGGCAAGGGGCCAACGACGCCGAGTCGATGCGCGCCGAGCTCGAGCAGTACGGCGCGAAGAGCCGTGAGCTCGAGCAGACGCTGGAGCAGCTGGCGATTCAGAGGGGCGACGCCGAGAACCGCGCTGCCGCGCTCGAGGCCCGGGCCATCGCCGCCGAGGAGCAGGCCCAGTCGGTCTCATCGGGGGCGCAAGGTGCACTGGCCGAGATCGAGGCGAGAACGGCCGAGCTCGAGCAGCGGGTATTCACCGCCGAGACGCGCGCGGCCGAGATGCAGGGGTCTGCCGAGGCCGCCCAGCAAGCGATGGAGGCCGCCGAGAGCCGCGCGAGTGAGCTCGATCAGCAGCTCTTCGCTCAGTCGCAGCGGGTCGATGATCTCGAGCAGCAGGCGCGGGCGTTCGAGCGGCAGGCGGCCGAAGCCAGCGCCAGAGCGGTGGCGCTCGAAAAGCAGGCTGCCGATTCACTGAACAAGCTGCGCGCGGGCAAGAGCAGCCAGCAAGATCTCGAAGAACAACGCCAGCAAGCCGAGGCGCGCGCGGTGCAGGCAGAGACCAAGCTTCGCGAGACCGCTGACAAGCTGCGCGCGATGGAGACCAAGGCCGTGCAGCAGGAGGCCCGCGCCGTTCAGGCCGAGGGGCGCGCGAAAGAGGCGCAGGGTCGCGCTGATTCTGCCAGCAAGGGCGCCTCGGGCGCGGCCGAGAATCGGGTTCGCGCGGCCGAAGCCAAGGCCGCCGATGCGTTGGCCAAGCTGGAGCAGTTGCGCGAGAGCGAGGCCACGTTGCAGCGCGAAATCGCGACCATGCAGGGCTCGGAGATCACGCTCCGCACCGACAAGCTCACGCTCGAGGAGCAGATCGGTGATTTGAAGAAGAGCGTGAAGGCGGCGCAGGCGGCGACCGCGGCGGCGAAGAAGGCGGCGGCTGCGGCTCCAGCACCTGCCGCGCCGGCACCGGCCGCGTCGTCGGCTGAGCTCGACGCGCTGAAGAGCGAGAACGCGAACTTGAAGAAGAAGTTGATGCAGGCCGAGACCGCGATTGAGGCCGCCGCGTCGCTGAGGGCGAAGGTTGCGAGGCTCGAAGCCCAGCTCAAGGGCAGGTGAGGGCGAGAGGCGCTCGGGCTGAGGTCTGTGAAGCCGTGCCGAAACGCGCGGGTCAGCGGGGCGTCAAGAATGGGTGGAAGTCTCGGGGAGGTGTTCCGACCATTCATGGTCATCGCCCTTGGTGTGGCCGGCCTTTGGGTGGTCGGTACGGTCAGCCTGAGCATGAACTGGGTGGTGCGGCCGAAGGGCATGGTGCTCCTCCGAAGCCTGGGCGTGTGCCTCTGCTTCGGTGCGGGCTTCGCCGCGATGGGCGCCGTGCTGCCTCGACGAAGTGCTCCCTCTTTGACGCACGTCTTGCTGCCAGGCCTGTTGTGGGTCTGCTTCTGGCTCATCGGCGGTGAGGGCCCTCGCCGTGGCGCGCTCGCGGCGGCAGTTGCGGCCGCTGCGTTGATCATTCCTCCCTTGGTTATCTGCCATCAGTAGACCCGAAGGGGAGGGCGAGTGGGGCGGGTTCGGAGGCCGAGGTGACCAAAGGGCCCTTCGAGTCCCTCAGAACGAACGGTGGAGCGTCAGGCGGAGGCTGCGGCAGACTCCATCAGGCCGGCTTCGTACAACCGCTCGAGCACCTGCTTGACCTGCTCGCGAGACGCGCCGGTGTCGGCGACGGCCTTCGCAATGTCTTCGAGACGCACCGGAGTGCCGGCGAGCTCAGACAAGAACGCCGCGTCGTCGGGCCGAACCTTGTACTGGGTTGCCCATTCTTGCAGGGCCGCTTCGAAGATCTGTTTGCCCTGCGAGCGCACTTCAGACAACTTGGTACGCCACAGCAGCTCGGCCTCGGCGCCCTTTGACGTCAGACGAAACTTCTGCGAACGCGCCCACCGGAGTCGGGCTTGAGTACTGGCTTGATCAGGTTCGCTCATCGAGGCAGGAAGTACACTGTTTGCAGACTTCACGAAAGCCCCCGCTCGCACCCGTCGACGAATTCACCGGCTTGAGCGCCGCGCGTTTCGGCGTCTACGTGCATTTTCCCTATTGCCTTTCGAAGTGCCCGTACTGCGATTTCGCCTCGACCGCCGCCAAGGTCGTGCCCGAAGAGCGCTACGCCGACGCCATCGTTCGCGAGCTCGCCTGGCGGGCTCAAAAGTGGTCGCTCGCTGGCACCGAAGCGCACTCCATCTTCTTCGGCGGCGGTACGCCCTCGCTCTGGCACCCCCGTTTCGTCGCGCAGGTCATCGACGCGCTCGCCAAGACCCTGCGCCTGGCCGATTCACTCGAGATCACCCTCGAAGCCAACCCCGGCGCCGCCGACGCCGAGCGGTTCGAAGGCTACCGCGCCGCCGGCGTCAATCGCCTCTCGATGGGTGTTCAGTCATTCAACCCGGCAACCCTCAGGGCCCTGGGCCGCGCGCATGACGGGCCCACAGCGGTGAAGGCCTACGAGGCCGCGCGCGCTGCCGGCTTCGACAACCTCTCGATGGACTTCATCTACGGCGTGCAGGGCCAGAGCGTTGATCAGGTGCGAGCCGATGCGAAGCAGGCGGCGGCCCTCGGCGCGGAGCACCTCTCGGCCTACGCCCTCACCCTCGACCGCGAGTCGCTCGCCGAAGAGGTGCCGCTGGCCAAGCAACTGGCCCGCGGAGAAGTCAGCCTGCCGCCCGACGACGCCGTCATTTCGATGCAGCGCGCGGTGCGTGACGCCTACGGCGAGGCCGGCCTCTCACGTTACGAGATCTCGAACTACGCACGCCCGGGGTACCATTCTCGGCACAACTCGCTCTACTGGACGGGCGGCGAATACCTGGCGCTCGGCGTCGGCGCGACCGGTTTCGTGCGCACCGCGCAAGGCCCGGTTCGGTACTCGAATCAACGCAGCGCCGAGCGGTACCTGGTCGAAGCCGAGGCGGCCTCACTCGATCGGCTCGAGGCCTCGGCAGAGGGGTTGACCGCTTCAGACCTGTTCGAAGAGCGCGTGGCGATGGGCCTGCGACTCACCAACGGCATCGACCTCGCGGCCATCTGCACCGCGTTCGGGCAAGACGTCACCAAGCGCGCCATCACCCTTCGGCACCTGCGTTCGCAAGGCATGCTGACCGAGAACGACGGCCGGCTGCAGCTGACCGACCGTGGCTTCGATGTGCACAGCGCGATCGCCGCCCGGTTGATGTAGCAACGCTACACCGGGGCGATGATCGAGACCGCCCGAACCACGTTCTCGGAGTCGACGCCCAGGCTGATGATCGACGTCTTGCCTGCCGCGTCTTTGACGGTGATGATCTGACTGCTCCTCGGGTTGAACCACATGCCGGAGGGGTTCGACGCAGGGTCGACGGTGGCCTTGATGCCGAGGCGGTTCACCACGTCTTGAAGCGCCGCCTGGTCGTGCATGCCCGCGAGCATGAAGTGTGGGGGCACCGGGTGAGGCGTGGTCGCGCGGCTCGGCGACTGGGCGGTGAACTTCTGCATCGCGGGGTTGCCGGTCACCAGCGTGTTGATCGACTCGAAGCTCGAGACCACGAAGTCGTCGGGGTTGCCGGTGGCCTTCTTCAAATCGGCGAACGAAATCGGCAGCTGATACCGCTTGTCGAAGAGCCGTTCTTCGACCGGGCTGAGCGGCTCGGGGACGCTCTCGGGGTCGGTCATCGCCACCGCGCCCTCTTGGTGCAGCATGCGCTCGAGCATCGAGAGTGAGAGCGTCGCCGCCTTGGCCTTGTCGAGGCCCGCTTTTTCGCCGATGAACTGGCCGGCTTCG
>JANLPS010000128.1:0-8858 GCA_031367385.1 Archangium sp.
GAGGTGGTCGCTGCCTGAAGTCCGTCGCCAGCTTCAGCAAGTGCTGCTCCGCTGGCTCGGCGTCTGCCCGCTCTGCCGAAGGCTTTTCAGCCCGGCCGCGCCGCCGCGTGGACCCTCCCGCATCTGATCAAGTAGTACTAGGCGCCGTCAGGGCAGAACGCGCTTGGCCGTCGGAGGACCGTGTGGTACTCCGCGCGCCGTCGAGGCGTCGTGCCGATGTAGCTCAGTTGGTAGAGCAACTGATTCGTAATCAGTAGGTCTCCGGTTCAAATCCGGACATCGGCTCCAAAAAAGAATGAAAGTCGGCGGGCCTCTCGAATTCGTTCGCGAGGCCCGTTTGCTTTTCAGGCTTCGATTTTTCAGCCTGATTTCGCGGGGTCAGGCGCTATTTCACGCGACCTTGTTTTAGACCGCGCCGAGCCAAAAGCGGGGGGCGTGTGGCCCCGTGTGCGTGACGCGCTATGCCATCATTTTTCCTTGGGAAAATTGAAGTACGAGTGCTTCGGTGCGCCCGATTTCGTGCACGGTCTTGTGCCGCCGCACGCCGACAAGGAGCAGTAGAACATGGCTGAAGAAACGTTCATGCGGGTGCCCGCCACCCAGCAGCCCCGAAAGACCGTCTACACCGAAGCGATGGAGATCTTCGATCGCGCGGCAGACGCGATGGGTCTCGATCGACGGGTTCGACTCGAGCTCGAAGAGCCCGACTACGAGCACATCTTCTACGTGACGACGAAGCTCAAAGACCGGTTGGTGCCGGTGAGCGGCGACGCGGCGAAGAAGTACGCCGACCTCACGGTCACCAAGGTGCGCGACGTCAACGGCATGGAGCGCCTGGCTGACGGCAAGATCATTCTCAACGGCAAGGCCCTGCTCGGCTCTGACGTGGCGATTCGCGAAGGCCACCTGCGCCTCGAAGACGGCCAAGTCTACCAGCTGGTGCCCGGCGACATCGCCCGCTTCAAGGCGTACCGCGTGCAGCACAACCAGGCCCGTGGCCCCTACAAAGGCGGCATTCGCTTTCACCGCGAGGTCTCGCTCGACTTGTTCAAGGCCCTCTCGGCCGAAATGACGTGGAAGACGGCGATCGCCGACGTGCCCTTCGGCGGCGGTAAGGGCGGCATTCAGATCGACCCTCGCCAGTACGGTAAAGAAGAGCTCCTGGCGATCTCGCTGCGCTTCATGTACAAATTGAAGTCGCTGGTCGGCCCGAACATCGACATCCCCGCTCCTGACGTCGGCACGAACGGAGAGATCATGGCGTTGTTCTTGCGCCAGTACTCAGACGGCGAGCGCGAGCGTCACAACATGCGCGGTGTGATCACCGGCAAAGACGTGCGCATCGGCGGCTCAGAGGGCCGCACCAAGGCCACCGGCCAGGGCGTCGCGTACTGCATCGAAGACTTCTACCAAGACAAGGGTGAGTCGCTCAAAGGCAAGACGTTCATCGTGCAGGGCTTCGGCAACGTGGGCTCGTGGGGCGCGCTGATTCTGCAGAACATGGGCGCGAGGCTGCTGGCGGTGAACGATTCAGACGGCACCATCTACAACCCCGACGGCATCGATGCCGGCGACCTGATGAAGTACGTGTACGAGAACCCGAAGAACCTGAAGCGCTCGGTGCTCGGGTACCCGGGGGCGCAGACGATGTCGAAGGCCGACTTCTGGCAGGTGAAGGCCGACATCGCGCTGCCTGCGGCGCTGGGCGGCGAGATCACCGCGGAGATCGCCGAGAAGCTCAACGTGAAGCTGATCGCTGAAGGCGCGAACGGCCCGACCACGCCTGACGCCGATCGAATTCTCGAGAAGCGAAAGATCGAGATCATCCCCGACATCATTTGCAACGCGGGTGGCGTGACCGTCAGCTACTACGAGTGGATTCAGAACAAGCGCATGGAGGCGTGGACGGAGAAGGACGTCGACTCGCGCCTGGAGCTCGCGCTGAAGAAGAACTACCGCATCATTCGCGACATCTCGCGCAACACGCCTCGCAAGACCGACATGCACGACAGCCGCGCCTACACGATCGGGAAGACGGTCGACACTCGCTGCGCTGCCATGGTGTTGGCGCTCAAGCGAATCGAGGCGCACTACATGCTCGAAGGGTTCAGCCAGTAGCGTTCGTGGTTCGTGGTTCGTGGTTCGACAGGCTCACCATGAGAGTGGTGGGCCTGTTTTGCGCCCGGTTCGCGCCCGGTGTTCACACCATGAGAGGCCCCCTCTCATGGTGTGAGCCCGTCGAACCACGCGTCAACTCAGTGCATGACCCGTTCGCGGTCGACCAGCAGCATCGGGTGGTCGTCTTTTGTCTCGTAGGCGACGATGCGCAGGCCCGCGCCGCGGGTGCCCGACTCGGTGTCTTCACCGGTCGAGTAGTTCAAAGCCACCTGGTAGCGCACTTCGCAGAGGGCGGTCATCTCGGTCCCGTCGTCTCCGCTGAAGGTGACCTTGATCTTGCCCCCCAGCGGCAGTGAATCTCTGGTTTCCACGAAGAGGCCGGCTGTGCTGATGTTGCGCGCCACGCCTCGGGTCATGCCATCAGGGGTGGTGAGATAGACGGTGAAGACTTTGTCGAAGCGCAGACTTTGGCGGCGGTCATTGTTCAAACGCGACACTCCAGTGGTGTGGTGAGGTGTCGCGAAACCTACAGAGTGCGATGATGTAGGCAAATTCTCCACTCATAATGACATGACGAATCGAGACAGATCAATGCGTTACGTGATTTTGATGGCAGGGCTTCTGGCGGCGGCGACGGGGTTCGCCGACACCGATGCGCGGTTCGTGAAGCTTCGCGACAACGCGGAGGCGCTCCCCTCGCTCAACAGCTTCGTCGAGCACTTCGTCGGCAACTGCGCGTCGCCGATCATGGGTGGCGCCGAGTGCGAGAAGAATGCGGAGACCTTTCGCAAGGCCGCCATCGGCAAGAAGTACTACATGATCGTGGTCGAAGACTCGACCGCGGTGCTGCAGATGGGCGAAGGCGGCATCGGCGGCGAGTTCTTCTTGAACCTGACTCCGTTTTTTGCGGCGTCAGACTCGGCGTTGGCCCATGGCGCGCCGAGCAAGACCGACGCGCACGGCAACCCGATCATGCCGTTCATTCGCATCGAGAGCGCGCTCCCCGAGGGGTGGAACATGGGGATCATGGGTCGGCAGGTTCAAGCCCACGCGCTGCGAATGCAGATCGTCTTCACCGTGCAGGGCATGTGGACGCTCCCCAAGAAAGGCGGAGGGACGATCAAGGGCGTGAAGACGAAGTTCGAAGGCGTCGTGGTCACGGTGGGTCGCACCGGCGAGGCCGTGGGCACTTGGTTCAATAAGTAGTCGCCGGCCCTGAAATTGTCGTTTCGGCGTGCGTTTTGACAAGCTCCGGCGCCCGCGACCGACTCTGGTCAGAAAGACCACCCGCGTGCTCGCTCCTCATCGGCTCCTGAGCCGTTGGTTGATTCAAGGTCTCTGCCTCAACCTCGTGGTCTCGCTGCCTGCTCTCGCGGCCGGCTTCGTCGATGGCGGGCTGGCGGTCGATTTTGAAACCGGCACCCTGCTGACTTCAGAAATGCCTGCGGGCTTCGCCGACAGTCTGACCGTCGACAATGGTGCCAACACGTTGGTCGCTTCGCCGGCCGCAGCCCACCGCGGCGGTTTTGGCCTGCGAATGCATGACGGTTCGAACGCGAACGGCACTCGCGCCGAAGGCACTGTGACCGCTGGCGGAGCAAAAGTCAGTCCTCACTACGCGGTTCGATTCTGGTTTCGCTTCGGGGCCACGCTCCCGATGGGGACCAACCTCAACCCCTTCACCATCTACTCGAGCCCCCCGCAGCAGCTGGGTATCGCCTCGGTGTATCTCCTCGGGCAAGGCGCGAGTACCCCGGTTGACCTCGGTGGCGTGAACGCAGCTGACGTCTTCAGCTCGGCACGCGCGACCCAACCGTTGACCCCGGGGACATGGGCGTTGCTCGAGCTCGAGCTGACAAACCTCGGCCGCATCGACGGCATTCGAACGCTGCGAATCAACGGGGCCCAGGTGGCTACGGTCAGTGGCATCGATTGGCGAGGGGTCGACGCCGACCGTCTCGAAGTGGGTGAGAGCGACACGAATGACGGCACGTTCGTCGGAGATCTCGACTTCGACGACGTTCGCGCCGACCGAGCCGACAACGCGAGCACGCTGCGCATCGTCGCTCCGGCCACCGCGAATGCCCAAGCATGCACCGCTGCGAGCATCGAGCTCGAGGCTTCGACGGGGCTCCCAGCACCCGCCCCGTACCCAGTGACCAGCAGCCTGGCGCTGACTGGGGCGGTTGATGCCGGGTTCTACGCAGAGAGCACCTGCATGGTCACCACCTCACTCGGCCTCATTGGCACGGGTGCAACCTCGACGGTGGTCTGGGTGCGGGGAGCACAGCCCGGCATCGTTCAGCTGATGGCGTCGCATCCCGACTTTCTGTCGGCCACCACGTCTCTGACGCTGGTCGACCCCCCGGATGCCGCCGGTCTCGACGCGGGAGGTCTCGACGCGGGAGGCTTCGATGCCGCTGGCTTCGACGCGGGAGGTTTCGACGCGGGTGCCCCAGACGCGAATGGCTTCGATTCTGGAGTCGGGACCTTCGATGGTGGAGGGGTTGATGGCGGTCGCTCTGATTCGGGGACCGCCGGGGGCCCTTCGGACGGAGGCAGCGTGCTGCTGCCCACCGAGCTGCGGGTGCAGTGCGGGTGCGCCTCGGCCGAAGGGTGGTCGCTGGTCGCTTTTGTCGTGCTCGCCTCGCTGTGGAGGCGTCGAGCCCGAAATGAGCTCGACTAGCGTGGGCGGAGCGCGACGTAGCGTGAGACTTCGCCTCGCCGCAGCTTCAGCAGTACCGGCTCGCCTGGCGACGACTCGGCCATCGCCAACTGCAGCTCCTTGAGCGTCGTCACCGGCTCGCGGTTGGCCTCGCTGATCACATCGCCTACCGCGATGGAGGCGAGCTCGGCTGAGCCTCCGGGTACGACGGTCTCGACCCGAATGCCTCGGTCGGCACCCTCCTTCACCACCAACCCCAGCGAATCGATTCGCCCACCCGACACCATCGCCTTGAGCGCTTCGACCGCCGGTCTGGCCGCCAGGGTCGCCGACACCTCGAGCGCCTTTCCACCCCGGAGCAACCCCAGCTTGACGACCGTGCCCGGCCCCTGAAGGGCGACCCGCCGCAAAATCTGCTGATAGCGATCGACGTTCTTGCCGCCGATCGAGGTCAGGCGATCGCCGACTTGAAGGCCAGCCTTCGCGGCGGGGCTGCCCTCGTACACGTCGGTGACGCGCGCGTAGTGATTGAGCGGGTCGTCGTTCTCTTGAACATTCACGCCCAGCCAGCCTCGGTCGGGGCGCCCGTTGTCGAGCAGGTTGGGCAGCAGGTCTTTGACCAGGTTGATCGGCACGGCGAACCCGATGCCCTGGCCCTGGCTGACGATGGCGGTGGTGACTCCGACCACGTCACCTCTCATGTCGAACAAGGGCCCGCCGGAGTTGCCTGGGTTGATCAGCGCGTTGGTCTGAATGAAGTCGTCGAAGGGGCCCATGCCGATCACCCTTTCGCGAGCGGAGATCAGCCCGTGGGTGACCGAGGTATCGAGGCCGAACGGGTTGCCGATGGCGACCACCCAGTCTCCGACCTCGAGCGAATCGGAGTCTCCGAGGCTCACCGTGGGCACGTTGTTGGCGCCGACCAGCCACAGCAGGGCGAGATCAGTCTGCGGGTCGCGGCCGATCAACCGGGCCTCGAATTCACGGCCATCGGCGAGCTTGACGACAATCGACTGCGCCTTCTCGATGACGTGGTTGTTGGTCACCACCAGGCCGGTAGGGTTGATGATGAAGCCCGAGCCGAGCGAGCGAGAGGTGCCCTCATTCTGCGTCGAGACGTTGACGACGCCAGGTCGCACCGCGCGAACCAGCGGCGCCAGCGAGGTCGGAGGCACGAAGTGAGCGAGTTGTTGTTTGAGCGGGGCGGCCGAGGCGCTCCACGGTACGCCATTGGTCGACGCGGAGGTCGGTGGCCTCGGCTCACCAGCGCGCTGCTCGCGAATCTTAGCGCCGACCCACTCTGAAACGTCGTCAGCGAAGGCGCTCGATGCGACCAGAATCGCCAACGCGCAGAAAAGCCTCATTGCCAGCGAGTTGTAGCACCAGCTCGCCCACTTCAGGCGTCGGCGGGCTTCACGTACTTGGCGACCTTGACCAGCCCGGGGCGAATCACGCGGCCGTTGAGCTGGTATGCGGAGCGAGAGACCGAGAGCACCCTGCCCTCTTCTTCGGGGTTGGGCGTGACCTCCATGTCTGAGGCTTCGGCGAGGTTCGGGTCGAAGTGCCGACCGACGAGCTCGACGCGCTCGATGCCCGACGCCTCGGCTTTCTTCAGAATGTTGTTTCGAATCAGCTCGACGCCCTTCGCCAAGGGCGAGTCATCGGCGCTTTGCAGACTTAAGTCGAGCTGATCAATCGCCTCGAGCAGGGTGAGGGCGACCTTGCCGCGCTCGACGTCGAGCATTTGCTCACGCTCGCGGGTCAACCGTTGTTTGAAGGCCTCTCGGTCGCGCTCGCCGGCCTGGTACGCGCGGGCCAGCTCGTCGATGCGTTTGCGGGCGGCGTCGAGGTCAGCCTGGAGCCGCTCGGTCTCGCTGGGTTGGGCGTGCTGCTCGGCCTCAGAACCACCCGGAACAGTTGGGGTTTCAGCTTCGAGGTCGGTGTACGCGGAGGTCTCGTTCATGGCGCGCCCAAGCTAACCGTCGAGGGCGCTCTGTCAACGAGTGACGGCGTCAGAGGTCTCGACGGCTGTCGCCCTGGGTCGCGCCTGAGCCGCCGCTTCGATTCTAGGAAGTCATTCACCAGGGGGCAGCACTTCGTTGCCCCGCACGCACCCAGCTCGAAAGGCGCACACCATGAAGAACACCAAGCAGAAGCCGGTCATCAAACTGAAGAACCTGTCGGACACCGACCTCAAGAAGGTCACCGGCGGTTGGAAGCCGAGCTGCCACGCCGCCGCGTAATTTTACGCGCGTCGAAATTGCAGCACTGCGCGGTCGGGTTCGAGACGTCTCGGCCCGGCCGCGTGTCTTTTGCGGGGTGTCTTTCAGACGAGCTCAATCAGACCGAGTGAACGCAGGCGCCCGAGCTCAAAAATCAGCGCTTTCTCGTCATCGGGCTCGATGGTGTAGCGCTCTGCAAGCAGCTCGAGGCATGACGCCACGGTGCGAACACCATCGAGCAGCTCGAGCAAGTCGGCTTGAACCGTCTCGACCTCGAGCTTCTTGCCCGCCGAGAGCACCGTGATGGAGACCGACCCTGCTTCGCGCGTCACGGTCGTGGTGAAGGGAGCACGCGGTCGCAGCGTTGACGTTCGGTCGACACTGCGAGGCGCGAAGTCAGCACGAAAGCTCCACGCTCGGTGCGAGACCGGCCTGATGGCGTTGGGCCTGAGCACCAGATGGGGCTCGAAGGCCCAGGCCTCACTCGAAGGGTCAATCGACAGATCGAAGCTCTTGAGCAGCGCGCGAATGCGGTCAGGCTCGAGGTGCTCATCGAAGTCGTGGTGGTGGTAGACCAAGGGCCCCAGATTGACGAGACAGCCCCCGGGGCGCAGCACCCGCCGCACTTCGCGGGCCAGCGCCGAGAGGCGAATCACGTCTAGAAAGTAGAAGCAGCAGACGACGTCGATCGAGGCGTCTGGCAACGGCAGGCTGCTCGCGTCGGCGACCCAGAACGACACGCGCCCAGACGGCTGCGACGGAGCGGGCGACGGCGCGAGCTGCCGAGGCCACAGGCGCTGGGGGCCTTCGGCTTGAAGGTGATTTTCCCACAGCGTGAGCCCATCACGATGAACCCGCTCGTAGGCGTAGGCCATCGCGAAGGAGCGATCGACGGCGAGAATCTCGGTGAACTGATCACGGAGATTCGCGGCGGTACGCCCGGTGCCCGCCCCGAGAACGACCGCGCGGGTACCCTCGGCCCTCGGCGGCAGGACCCTGCGAATTCGCAGATCGAGCCGGGCAAGCTCGGCCTCGGCGACCTCGAGGCCCGCCCAATCTCGAAGCGCGTACGGAATAGGGTCGCTGTAATCGGGCGGGGGCCCGTGCGCGGCGCGCGCGAGAATCGCAGCTTCGGCCAGGCGCCGCGCGTCGGTCTCGGGCTCGAGCGCTGCGGCCATCTGCTCGAAGAAGGCCCGGTTACCGAGCTCGCTGGCGGCCCGCTCCTCGAACCCTGCTGTGCGATAGGCCTCGCCCAGGTCGGCGACCCGCTTCTCGTCTCGCACCGCGTCGATGAAGCTCTCAGCCAGATGCGCGTCGGCCTTAGGGAGCAGCATCGGTATGCCGAACGGCGCGGGGTACGTGACTTCGCATGCAGCGCAGCGGAGCCCGTCGAGCTCGGCCTTGCACAATGGGCAATGTGGGGTCATCTCAGCGGCCTCAGATCTCATCGGGAATGCGCTGCCCCTGTGATGCGAACGAGTCCCAATAGTCTTCGAGGGCGGCGAGGTAGCGGTAGATGTCGGAGTTGCGGTAGCCGGTGCCTTCGAGCAGCTCGAGCAACGCCTTGCCGTTTCGCTCAACGCGGCGGTTGCCTTTGGCGCGGGTGACCGACTTCTTCACTTCGGCCAACAGCAGCGCGTCATTTCGCAACCACTCGAACGAATACGCGTGGCCATCGAGGCAGCGGTGCCAGCGCGAGGGCGCGGTGAGCCCCTTGACGAAGAAGACGCTGTACGGAAAAGAGACGTGGAGCACCGGGTGTATCTGCCGGGCGTTGAAGAAATCGGAGACTGCGCGTGCCGGGCCCGGGGCGTGGTGAAAATAGTCGTCGATGACGATCACGGCGCCATCGG
>JANLPS010000143.1:0-16599 GCA_031367385.1 Archangium sp.
CAATCTCAGCCGCGACCGCCGCCAACTTGTCATCGGTGCCCGAGAGCCGTGCCTTCGCCGCTCGAGCCGAGCGGCATCGAGCTCCTGCTGAAAGCCGGTGCGCCAGGCTTTCAGCCGCCGCTGCAACGTTCGCGCAGACCAATTCAGGCACTCGGCCACGAACGCCACGTCAGCCTCGCGATAGTGCGTCGCCAGCACCTCGCGCACGCGGGCCAGCTCAGGCGCGACGCCGTTGACTGATTCTCGAAGGCGCTCCCACTCGCGGTGAACGGCGGGCTCAACCTCGAGCCACCGCGCGGCCTCGGTCGCATCGGCGAAGGTCTTCGAAGGGTAGGGCGGAGGCTGCAACGCAAAGAACCCCGCCACCACTGCCCCCGCCACGCCCGAGGGCCGCACGACCGCCTCTCGCGCCGTAATCTCAACCTGCCGCGGCTCGACCTCTTTGAGAAACTCACGCATCAACACAAAGGCATCGCTGTCGACCCAAGTCAGACCGGTCAGGTCCATGAAGGCGTGGTGTCGCACGGCCTGGGGGCGCATCTCGACGCGCAGCACCTCGATGAACCGTCGGGTCTGCTCCGCGTTCGGCCGCCCCCACAGGTACCCGCCGTACAAAGAGTCGCTCTGGCACAGAGACAAGAAGCACTGGCCGCGCACGTAGAGGCCGGCCGGGTTGGCCGCATACTCAGCAAGCGACTCTGCTTCTCGAAGCGCGGCGAAAGCCATGACCGCTGCGAAGCCTACGCCATCGCGCCAAACGGTTCAGAAATCGCGCCACCCCGCGACCGGGGGCAGGCGGGCCTCGATACTCACAGCTCCTCACACCGTTGGAGTCACCATGCGAGTCGCAGGTTGGTCAGGCATTCTCTTCGTCGTTCTCTCGGGCTTCTTGCTGCTGCTCGCGCCGTTCTGGCCTCCGGTCGGCGCCAGCGCCGAGAGCATCGTCGCCTTCTATACCGCGCACCGCAGCGCCTTTCTCTTCGGCAACGCGCTGGCCATCGCCGCGGCGATACCGTCGTTCGTGCAGATCTCCGTACTGGCGATGCTGATCAAACGCGCCGAAGGGCCCGCGGGCTGGCTGTGGCTGGCGGTGGTCGCTGCCGCCCTCGTCGCTCACGGCGTCGGAGCGCTCGCGCTCATCGCCTACCAGGCCGTGCCGTTTCAACTGGGTGAGGGCCAGCTCGCCGTCGCAAAAGGCCTCTCTGACTTCGGCGGAGTCGCCTTCGCCGCGACCATCTTCGCGATGGGCGGCTTCGCTGGGTTCACCGCCTGGGCGATCAAAGCGACGAAGGTGCTCCCCGCGTGGGTCGGCAGCTTCGGCGGGGTCACCGCCGTGGTGTGCGCGGCGTGCGGCGGCATTGGGCTTTTGACGGCGTCAGAGCCCCTGCTGGCCGGCGGAGGCCTGGTCGAGGTTGGCGCGCTCGGGTTGTTCTGCGGCTGGTGCCTGGCCATCTCGGCCGTGTTTCTTCAGCGCAAGAACGCGAGCAGCTTCTCGTTCACCACGGCCGGCGCGTCGGCGTGAACGAAGTGCCCGGCGTTCTCGATGCGCTCGATTCGAAGCTTCGGAGCGTACTTCTCGATGCCCGGCACCACGTCGTCGTACCCGAGCGCCTTGTCTTTCATGCCCCAGATCAGCAGCGTCTCGACGCTGATCGGCGTCAGGGTCGGGGGTTTGAACAACCCTGCGCGAATGCTGGTGCGGTACCAGTCGACCATCGCTTTGGCGGCTCCGGGGCGCTGAATGTCGTCTCGAAAGGGGCGCAGCTCGTCGACCGAAAAGTTGGTCTTGTCGATGGCCGAGCCGCGAATCATCGCTACCACGGCGCCGGCGTCATTTCGGGTCAGCACCCACTCCGGCACCGCGGGGAGCTGAAAGAAGAACATGTACCAGCTCTTGGCGAGCTGCCGCAGGTTGAGCCGCTTGACCATCACCTCGCGCATCACCGGCGTCGGCGGGCAGTTGAGCACTGCCAGCCGCTCGCAGAACTCTGAGCGCTCGGCCGCCAGGTGCCAGGCCGTCGCGCCGCCCCAGTCATGACCGACGATGCGCACCTTCTTCTCGCCACCGAATGACGAGATCAGGTGGCAGACATCACCGGCGATGGTGTCGAGGTCGAAGGGGCCGTTCTTGTCAGTCGCTCCGTAGCCGCGCAGGTCGGGGGCGACCACGCGAAACCCGGCGTCGGCGAGGGGCTTGATCTGGTGACGCCAGCTCCACCAGTTCTCGGGGAAGCCGTGCAGCAGCATCACCACCGGGCCCGTACCGGCGGTGACGTAGTGCATGCGGAGCGTGGGGAGGTCGATGAAGTGGTGCTCGACAGCAAGGTCGGCCGGAGTCATGCCAGGTCTTCTAACCCCGGCGGCACCCGAAGAACCGTAAGACTCTGACGCAAAAGCCGTGATCCTCGCGTCGTGGTCACCGCATTGAATTCTCACTCCTTGAGACTCGCCCTCGGAGCCGTCTGCCGCGTGGTGCATGGCCCCACCCTTGCTGGTGGGCCGCGCCATGAATGCGCTTCTCCTTCTTGTCGCCCTCTCGTTGCCGGCTCAAACCGAGCCATCTGCTGAACCCCCGGTGCACGTCGGTGTTTCGCTCGGCGTTGGGCATGACTGGGCCGGGCTCGGGGTGCGTGGCGAGGTCTCGTACAAATCACTCTCGGCGTCGGCGAGCGTTGGCACTCTGGTGTTTGGGCCGTCAATCGACTTTGCGGTGGGCTTGCGCTGGTACCCGCTGGGCATGGTGCGGCACAGCCTGTTTCTCGGGCCGCATGCCTCGACGTATCTCTTCGCCTACCCGACGTTGCAGCCGGGGCTCTACGCGGTGGCCGTGACGGTCGGGTATCGCTTTCAGGCAGACCACTTTTTCTTCGAGGTGAGCGCGGGGCCAGCCGCGGCGTGGGTCGACGTCGGTACCGGCTCAGGGCCACGAGAGGGTCAGCCCCACTTTCAGTTCGGCGGCGGCGCGCTCGGGTCGTACTGGTACATTCCCGACGTGGGGCTGGCGGCAGGGTGGCGGTTTTGAACGGCCTGCTCCTCATCGCCGCGCTCTCGCTGCCGGCTCAAACCGAGCTCGCCTCTGAAGCGCCCTGGCAGGGCTCGCTCTCTCTGGGAGTCGGCCACGAGTGGGCAGCGTTCGGCGTACGCGGCGAGGTCTTGTACAAATCGTTCTCCGCGTCGGCCAGCATCGGCAGCTGGGGCCCCTTGGCGGTGCCATCACTCAACTTCGCGATCGGCGTTCGGTGGTACCCACTGGGCTTGGGGCGGCACAGCCTGTTCTTGGGCCCACATGCCTCGGCGTCACTCTTCCCCGCGGAGCGGTTTCGGCCATTTCTGTACGCGGTGGCGGTGACGGCGGGGTACCGGTTTCAGCTCGAGCACGTCTTCTTCGAGGTGAGCGGGGGGCCGGCGGTGGCCTGGTTCGATGCCGGGTTCGGCGAGCGCCCCCGGTTCGAGTTCAGCCCCGGCGCGCTTGGGCAGGGGGGCTGGTACATCCCCGATGTGGGGTTGGCGGTGGGGTGGCGCTTCTAGGCGATCGGCCTAGGCAGTCGTCAGCGCCTGGGCGAGCACGCGCAACCCGAGCAGTCCAACGATTAATGACAAGAAGACGTAAAACGTTCGACGGTCTCCGGTGCTCGGTGGCGCTGACCAGAATCGCCGTACCAGCAGCCCCGCGCCCGCGAGCCCAGCCATCGGAGAGACCACCAGTACGCCTCCCGCAAGGGCGACGACTCCGAGCGCCAACTGCTGCCGTGCGCTCAGGCACGCCGCGGCCCGGCTGCCATCGAGCTGCCAGACCGGGAGCAGGTTGAAGAGGTTGATTTCAGCGATGATCACCGCGGCGCCGCACAGCCACTGCTGGTGCAGCACTGCCCCGACCACCAGCACCAGCACGCCGGTCACCGCGCCCCACAGTGGCCCCGAGAGCGCGACGTCGCCAATCGCTGCGGCGCTCTTGGGGTAATGCGAGCCACGAACGAACGCTCCCAGGCCGGGCACGAACATCGGCGACGAGACCGTGATGCCATAGCGTTGAAACGCGAACGTGTGCCCCATCTCGTGCACGTAGACGCTGCCCAGCACGACGAGGGCGAGGCCGATGCCGTTGGTGCTGTCGCTCCAGAGGGCGGCGCTGGCGAAAAAGGTGAGCAGGGTCGGCAACTTGAGCAACCCCACCAGCAGCAGCTTGCCCTTGCTGAGCAGCGCTACCAGCGGAGCGCCGAGCTTCCACGCGGCGAGCCCGAAGGCTCCCAGGCCCGCGACCCAGCGAGGGGCTTTGGCCGGGGCGCCCGGGGTACCGACGGTTCGGCCCTCGAGCGCGGCGATGCGTGCGCGCACGGTGGCGGCCTGGTTCGAGGCCGAGGGGAGCAGGGGCTCCATCTCACGCAGCTTGGCCAGGGCGTCGATCAGGGCACCGCTGGCCTCGAGGGTGTCAGCGCTGCGCACCAGCTCGGTGAGCCGGGCTTCGTGAAACAGCGCATGGCACTTCGGGCACGCGGCGAAGTGCTCTGGCGCGGTCGTGCCACAGCGGCGGCACGTCAACACGCTCATGACGCGGGAGGCGCCTCGGCTTCGACGGCGGGCATCGGTACCGGGGCGGCTGCGCCGATCTCGAAGGGCCCTTCGACGACGATCTTGAGCGGAGCGGGTTCACGCCAGCCACGCCAGACTCCGAAGGCGAGAATGATGAGCCCCAGCGGGCCCATCGACCCTGAGAACGGCATCGCCAGCACGAGCACCGGAGCGATGAAGAGCCAGGCGATGAGCGGCAGGTGATCGGGCTCGTTGAGCGCCTCGGCGATCAGCGATGGCGCGTAGGCCATGGTGCACCAGATGTAGGTGTGCAGCGCGCCCATGACCTGGTAGCCGCGGCCGCCGAAGCCGCCCGAGCCACGTCGAACGCCACGGCCGACGAACCAACCGATGAAGATGGTGATGAGGGCGAACTCGATGTGCAGAAAGTAGATGACCAGCGCATAGCCCGCGGCCCCGAGCGCTCCCGCCGCCGAGCCGAAGAAAAACGCTTTAAGCATGCGCAGAAACGAACCCTCTTTGGGCGCGCCAGAGCTCAGAGACTGGGCGCAGGTGCCGCAGAGCACGGCGGGCCCGGCGGTCCAGTACTGGGCTCCGGTGGCGAGTGACTTCTGGCAAGCCGCGCACGCAGTGCTCTCGGGAGCGGGCTTCGACGCATCGAACGTGGCTTCGCTGAAGTCCATGTGTGGGCGCGCAGACAAGCAGCTCACGATTCGAACCGCAATCAACCCCAATCAACGGGTGATTCGAGCTCGGCACGCATGGCGTAGAGTGGCTGCAGTGTTTCGCTCGACCGCACTGATTCTTCTGCTGACGGCTTGTGTCGAAGGCCCGTCGAGCGGGTCACCCGATGCGGGGCACGTGCTCAGCGCCGCCTTGCGCGCCTGTGCCGGCCGACCCGCCAGCGCCGCCACGATTTCGGCCTTCGTGAATCACATCAACGCGCTGCCAATGCCAGTCACGGTGCCGTGCGCCGTCGCCAGCCTGAAACGGCCCCTCGACCTCGTCGCCACCAACAGCATCAGCAGCGCTCAGCCCGCCGTTGGCTCTCGCAACCCACGCATCTTCTTGCTCTCTGTGGGCCTGGCGCTGTCGGTCGTACCCGAGGGCACGGGCGCCGAATTGATCGAGCTCGGAGAATGGGTCACCGCGATGCGCACCGAGAAGGGGGAGCTCTCGTTTCCCGTCACCGAGCCAGTGCCTGTCGAGCTGCCACGCAGCCGAGTGCTCTTCACGAGCACCTCGACGACCTGTGGCCTGTGCCACAACGCCGAGCAACTCGATTCGCCAGACGCCGGGCGCTTCGTCTCAGACGCATTTCGGCCTCGCGACGAGACCCTGGTGCCGCTCTCGCTGCTGATGGCCGAGCACGAGGCCTGCGCTTCGACACCTGACGCTGGAGCGCGCTGCGAGCTGTACCACGCGCTCTTCGACTTCGGGCTCGTGCGGGCCTCAGCCTTCGATTCGCGCGTGAACGTGTTCGGTCACTGAACGCAGAGCCGCCCGGCCTTGAACACCCAGCGCACGTCATTCATCGCGAACCGGTACGGCAGCTGCCGGTAGCTCGCCGACCCGAACACCGCGACATCGGCCGGGCCTCCGACGAACAGCCTCCCCAGCCGGTCATCGCGCAGGGCCAGACCGCCCACCCGCGTGAACCCCAGGTAGGCCTCGGCGGGGGTCAACCCGTTCTCGACGCACGCCAGCCCCAGCGCCAGTGCCACGTTCTGCGACATCGACGAGCCGGGGTTGCAGTTCGTACACAGCGCGACCAGCACCCCCGCATCGCGCAGCGCACGGCCCGGCGCGTAGGGCTTGACCCGCGCGAACAGCGTCGACGTCGGGGCCAACACGGCCACGACCCGGGCCTTGGCCAACGCCTGAACACCTGCGGTTGAAATCTGCTCGAGGTGGTCAGCCGTCACCGCCTCGAGCTCGGCCGCCAGCTCGGCACCGCCATTCGCGGTCATTTGGTCGACGTGCAGCCGCAGCCCGAGCCCCAATGCCCGCGCCTTGACCGCCAACCGCCGCGCCTCGTCATGGGTGAACGCCGATTGCTCGACGAACGCGTCACAGCAACTGGCCAGCTTCTGGGCGGCCACCCGAGGCAGCATCTCTTCGAGCACGAGCTCGACGTAGGTCTCTCTGCGCTCTTTGTACTCGGGAGGCAGTGCATGCAGCCCCAGAAACGTCGAGTGCAGGCTCACTGGCTGCTCCCCGGCCAGGCGTCGCACCGCGCGCAGCATTCTCAGCTCGGTCTCGACCTCGAGGCCGTAGCCGCTCTTCACTTCAGCGGTGGTGACGCCGTGCTCGAGCAAGCGCCTCAGGCGGGGCAGCGCACTCGAGACCAGCGCGTCTTCGGTCGCCTCACGGGTCGATTTCACCGTGCGGGCGATGCCACCACCGGCGGCGGCGATCTCCAGGTACGACGTGCCCTGACAGCGCTGCTCGAACTCGTCGGAGCGCTCGCCCGCGAACACCACGTGCGTGTGGCAGTCGACGAACCCGGGCCCGGCGAAGCCCCCTTCGGCATCGAGCACCTGAGTCGCCTCGGTGACCAACCCCGCGGGCAGCTCGTGCTCGGGGCCAAGCCACGCGATGCGCCCACCCACCATGCCCACTGCGCCGTGGGCGATCGGGGCGAGGGCCTTTTCAGCTTTGCCGCGCAGGTCGCCGTCACAGGTCACCACCTCGGAGGTGTTGCGAATCAGCACCTCGAGGGGGCCCATCAGTGCGCTCGTCGTTTCTTCTTGTGCTTGGCAGCGCCCATCGGCCGGGGCACGGCGTGCACGCCGCCGTCAGTCTTGTTGCGCTCGTACACCGGGGGCCCGGCGTCATCTTCCTCGTCTTCGTATTCGTCGTCGTCGGTACCGCCGTCGAGGCCGGGGTTGAAGCCGTCGATCACCGGGGGGAGCGCCGGTTCGAGCACCCGCTCGCCCGCATCGACGAGCATCGTCACCGGCGTCATCGGTACCCGAATGATCTGGCTGCGGGTGCGAATGAAGATCAGCAGGCTCAACCCGAAGATCGCCAACAACGCGACGATGATGAACAGGGCCTGTGGCACCAGGGTGCGGGCCCGCCGCGGCTGCGAGACATCGACCTCACCCGTCAGGGGGTCGACCGATTCGGTCTGCTCCGGCTCGTCGGGCTCGCGCAGCAGCAGGCTCTCGCCAGTGAGCACGCTCCCCGAGATCAACGACTCACCGGTCACTTCACCCAACGCTCGAGGCGCTCGCACCGGCGGCGGAGCAGCGAACAAATCGAATGGCGGCGAGGGAGGCGAGGCCTGAGGTGGCGCGCTCGGCCGGGGCGCGTCGGCCGGGCGGTCGGGTCGGGTCTCCTCGTCACGTGGGGGCGCAAGGCTCTGTGGCTGGGCGGCGTCGATGGTGGGCCGCAGCGAGACGGGCACGATGCCCACGCCGGTTGACTCCCGTTCGCTGGGGCTGAACACGGTCTCCGGGCTGGGGTGGTCGACCGTGGTCGTCGAGAGGTCGACGTTGCCGTCGTTGTTGGTGCTGGGCGACAGGTTGACCGTGGCCTCCGGTGCGCCGACCACGGTGCGCTCTACGGAGTCGAAATCGTTGTGCGTGCTGGGTGGGGGCAGGGCGCCGATGTTCGTTTTTTCTTCTTCGCTGTCGATGATCACCTTCGGCCCGATGATCACCGTGCTCATGGGTATCGACGCGCCCTGCGGCGAGGTCGCGATGGTGGTGATCTCCAGCGGCCCAGGCGGCTTCAAAGGCGTGATCGCGGGCGCAATCAGAACGAGCGCTGGCTTCGAGCCAGAGACCGGCGGCTTCGGGCCCGGGGTGGCGACCGGCCGGTACGCGGCGGCCGGCTTGACGGGAGTGCCCGACCCCTTGACCGGCGCAGCCGGGGCCACCGTCGGGGCAGGGCTGGCCACGCTGGGGGCGATGCTCGGCGGCGCCAGCTCCTTGGGCAGCATGCCGGTGCTCCTGGCCACGAATGGCGGAGCGATCTGGGTCGACGGCTCTTCTTCGTCGGCCACTGAACGTGAGTACGGCACGCTTGGTTTTTCAGCCGGCGGCGTCGCGGTCGCCTTGATCAAGGCGCTGATTCGGTCTCGAAACAGCCGTTTGAGGGTCGCTGACACGCCCGCGGTGTCGAGCACCGAGCCTCCCAGGGCGCCTCCGAGCTCATTGGCCAGCTGGGCCACGCTCGCCTGTCGCTGGTCGAGCGCGGGAGACATCGCGGTAAGCACTACGTCGTCGAGGGCCGGGCTGACGTCGCCGCGGCCCTTCGAGGGCGGGTCGAGCAACGCCGTCGTCGCATAGTGGCCCGTGAAGCCAGTCAGCACCGAGTGAATGACGGCGCCCAGCGTGAATACGTCGCGCTGCGCCCCGGGGAGCACGCTGCGGCTGCCAAACCGCCCGGAGTTTCGAGGCGCTCCGTAGTCGAGCACCCGGGTCACCCCATCGAACCCCACCAGAATCGACCCGTCGGAGATGCCGTTGTGCCAGTGCACCCCCGTCACCGCGCCGAGGGCCGCAGCGGCGTCGATGATCACCCGCCCCAACAGGTCGAGCGGCGCCGGGCGCGCCTGCTGGCGAAACGCGGCCACCAGCTCACGCAGCGTGACCCCCGCCACGTAGTCGTAGAGCGCCACCGGGGCTCCCTCGAAGGTGTCGAGCTCGATCAGCGAGAGCACCGCCGGGTGCCGGGGCCCGACGAACGTGGTCACCCCTGTCTCGAGTGCGCGCAAGACGATGTGCTTGGGGCCCTGACGCGCGAGCCGGGTTCGCGACAGAGCGACCTCGGGCGGCAGCGTTGAGAGGGCCTCGAAGGTCACTGGGCACGGAGCCTACAACGCGAGGCGTCTTCATCAACGAAATCAACCGTGGCGTTTGACGCGACTTTCGGTTCGGGGGACACCCCTTGCGGCATGAGAACTGTTTTGGCGGGAGCGGTGGTGTCGATGCTGGCGCTGGTCGGCTGCGGCGCTGGGCCTCAAACCACCGCGATCATCATGCAGGCGTCGGTGCAGTCGACCTGCGCGGGCGACGGCGGGTGCAGGCCCCCGATGGTCAGCGTCGGGCACTGCGGTTCGGGCGTTCGAATCGCGAAGGGCACCCATGGTGCCGCCCAGGCGGCCACGAAATTGGCACCCGGTGAGGTCGGCGCGATCGTGGTCGTGCAGCACCCCGCGGGAGACAAGCCCTCCAACTCGGGCGGTGGCAGCAGTGACCGGGGCTGGTTGCTCGCCAAGGGTGAGCGGGCGCGGGTCGAGGCGCTCCACCGGCCAGAGATGGTGTTGTACACCGTCGATGAAGCGGGGGCGGTGGGCGAGGTGAGCACGGCGCTGGTGGCTTCAGACGACCAGGGCTCGATGCAGTTCGAGTACAGCTCGGCCGGCCTCTCGGTGACCGAGACCCATCACCTGCTCGAGATCGCCCAGCGGCCGCTCGAGCTGACCTCACCCGACGACATTTCGAACGGCTGTTGCGCGAGCGTGCCAGGGCCCGAGCTGGTGGCGCTTTTCGCGGTGATGCTCGCGGTGTTCAGACTGCGGGGGCGCCGCGCTTCTTGACCACGCCCGACTTGTCGAGCGTGAACTGGTCTCCCAGCATGGCTTCGATCTTCTTTTGAAACCCCTGGGTGCCGAAGCCGGTCTCTGACAGGGCCTGCACACACGCCATCTGCAACCGCTTGGCGGTCTCGGTGCCAGTCGCCAGCTGCAGCAACGGCTCGCGCATCGGCTCGTACTTGAGGCTGGCCAAGGTCTTGAGCGCCGCCAGCTTCACGTCGTCGCTCATGTCATTGAGAAACGGCAGCACCGCGGGGCCGACCCGCTCGTCGTGCCGCCCTTCGAGCCAGTGGAGCAGCACCTGTTTCTTCTCGGGGTCTCGGGTGTATTCGGCGCCCAGGTGCTTCAGCTCGTCGGTGACGATGCCGATCACTTCGGGGGTCTCGAGCACCTCGTCGAGCAGCTTGATCGCCCAGCTCGACGCCGCGTCGTTCTTCTTCAAAAACTCGACGACCGGTGGCACGGCCTCTTTTTCGAACGAGGCGATGGTCTGAAAGACGTTCTCTTTCTCGTCGGCGTCGGTGGTTTGCGGGTCGACCACGAAGGTGAACCGCAGCATCAGCACCGGTATCACTTCGGCCGACTTGAGCTTGGCCAGGTCGGCGATCGCGCCCTGCCGAGCCGAGGCGTCGCCATACTTCTGGGTGATCTTGGCTTTGGCCTTCTGCGCCTTTTCAGCCGGAGTACCGCCACCAAAGAAATCGAACAAGCCCATGCGGCGCCTCTATCAGAACTACAGTTTGAGGTCGGCGCGAACGTCGCCGGCGTAGGCCGCCTCGAGCGTCTCGACGGCCTGCTTCTGCTCGGCAGCGTGCACCTCGGGCAGCTTGACCTGCACTACCAGGTACAAGTCGCCCCGGTGGCCGCCCTTCAAGTCGGGCACGCCCTGGCCCTTGAGCCGAAGCTTGGTGCCTGACTGGGTGCCGGCCTTGATCTTGACCTGGCCGCCACCAGAGAACGTGGGCACCGAGATCTCGGCGCCGAGCGCGGCCTCTTTGATGGTCACGGGCAAATCGAGATAGAGATCTTTTTCTTCGCGCCGAATCAGGGGGTGCTCGGCGACCTGGAGGTCGATGAAGAGGTCTCCTCGCGGGCCTCCGCGCTCACCCGGCTCGCCCTGACCCGTGAGTCGAACCCGCGACCCGGTCTCGACTCCGGTGGGTATCTTCACCGTCAGGCGCTGGCCGTTGACGTTCAAGATGCGCTCTCCGCCGGTGACCGCGTCTTGCAGGGTGACGGTCATCTCAGTGGCGAGGTCGGCGCCGGGCATCGGGCCGCGCTTGCGGCTGGCTCCGCGGCGGCCTCCGCCGAACATCTCGCCCAAGATCGACTCGAAGTCGACGTTGCCGCCCTGGCCACCGACATTGAAGTCGAAGCCCCCGGGCATGCCGCCACCGCCGCCGCGCGCCCCCTGCTCTCGATACGCCCGAAATTGTTCGGCTTTCTTCTCGTCCCACCCGAGCTTGGCGGCTTCGTCACCGAACTCGTCGTACATGCGGCGCTTCTTCTGGTCGCCCAAGACCTCGAAGGCCTCGGTGATCGACTTGAACTCTTCTTCGGCGCCCTTCTTGTGGGGGTTGACGTCGGGGTGGCTCTTTTTGGCGAGCGCCCGATAGGCCTTCTTGATCTCGTCAGCCGATGCTTGCCGAGATACCCCGAGTCGCTGGTAGTAGTCCTTCACCATGGTCGGGCGGCACTCTAACCAGCACTTCTCTCGGTGCCAGTGGCTCTTTGCATTGTGCGCCTCGATTGTCGTGTCTGCCGAGGGGCCGGTGCTCGACCGGTCGGTGGCGGCGGTCGATGGCCGAGTCATTACCCAATCGCAGCTCGACTTCGAGACCCGGGTGCTGCTGGTGAGCGCAGGGGGCGCCGAGGCGGCCTTCGCGCAGCTGGGCCTCGATGATTTGAAGAAGGGCCTCGACCTGATCATCGATCACCGGGTGACCACGCTCGAGGCCGACAAGCTCGACGCGTATCAGCTCGAGGCGGGTGAGAATGAGCGCCTGGTGGCCCGGTTTCGCGACGCCATCGGCGGCGATGCCCAGCTGCGGCGATTTCTCGACGAACACGAGGCCGAGCTGAACGACGTGGCGCAGGTGCTGCGGCGCTCGGTGCGGTCGGGGCGGGTGCTCGATGGGCGGCTGCGGCTCAAGGCCCAGGTCTCTGAGGCAGATGCGCGGCGCTACCAGGCCGAGCACGCCGAGGTGAAGACGTTGAGCGTGCAGCAGGTGCGTGAGCTGCTCTTCGCCGGGCGCTTCAAAGAGATGGTGCGCCAAGAGCTGAAGGCCGCGCGCAAGTCAGTCGACGTGCGGCTGCTGGGGCCATTTGCCGCGCAGCCGGTGGCTCCATGAGAGAGCTGGCTCCGAGCTTTCGCATTCGGCGCATGACCCTGGCCGATTTGCCGCAGGTGATGGCGATCGAGAACCAGGCGTTTTCGAACCCCTGGTCGCTCGACATGGTGAAGAAAGAGCTCACCCAAGATTGGTCGACGGTGCTGCTGGCCGAGGCGGTGGGCCCCTCGGGCTGGGAGCTGCGCGGCTTCGCCATTTTCTGGCTCGTCGCGAATGAAGTGCACGTGCTCAACGTGGCGACCGACACCACCTACCGCCGGCAGGGCATCGGGCGGCAGGTGATGGAGGCGGTGTTGGCGCACGGGCGGCAACAGAAGTGCTTCATGGCCACGCTCGAGGTGCGGCGCAGCAACACGGCGGCGATTGCGATGTACACCGCGCTCGGGTTTCGCGCGGTCGGCATGCGGCCGAACTACTACACCGATGATCGCGAAGACGCGGTGATCATGATCATGGACTTGATCTAGCGATGCGCGAGCCGACCCAGTCGATCTGCTTTTGGCACCCTGAGAGGCCCGCGGTGCAGGCATGTGATCGCTGCGGCATGGGCTACCTGCTGGCGTTCATCGCCACCGCGGTGCTGTTCTGCCGATGGTTTCACCTGGCCGTACGGCACGTGAAGGCGCACGGCCTCTCGGTGTCGGTGACCCCGGCCGCGGCAGTGGGGAGCTGGTTCATACCCATTCGCAACCTGGTGAAACCGTTCGCGATCACCCGAGAACTGATGGCTGCGACGAGGGCAAACCAGAGCGCGGTAGGGCCCTGGCAGGCCTCGTGGATCATCGGCAACATCGTCTCGAACCTGAGTACCCGGGTCGAAAGCTCGGCGGTTTCGGCGGCTTCGACGGTTTTGACCTTCGTTTCGGCGATCACGTGCTACCAGGTGATCAAGGCCCTGACCTTTGCCGCGACCAGGCCCGTGCAGACAGAATCCGTTGCTTGACACTCCGCGTTCAGCGATGTACGCGGGCCCCCCATTTTCTGATCCCGATTCATTTGAAGGACGTTCATGCCGACCATTAACCAGCTCATCCGCAAGGGCCGCGAGCAACTGCGGTACAAGTCGAAGAGCCCCGCGCTGAAATCGAACCCCCAGAAGCGTGGCGTGTGCACTCGCGTGTACACCACGACTCCGAAGAAGCCGAACTCGGCGCTTCGCAAGGTCGCCCGCGTTCGCTTGACCAACGGTATTGAAGTGACGTCGTACATCCCCGGCGTCGGCCACAACCTGCAAGAGCACTCCGTGGTGCTGATTCGTGGCGGCCGCGTGAAGGACTTGCCGGGCGTTCGTTACCACATCATTCGCGGCACGCTCGACTCGGTCGGCGTTCAGGGCCGTAAGCAGAGCCGTTCGAAGTACGGCGCCAAGCGTCCTCAATAATCTTTTCGGAGAATCACCACTATGCCGCGCCGTCGCGTACCCAATAAACGAAAGATCAACCCCGACCCGAAGTTTCAAGATCGGTTGGTTGCGAAGTTCACGAACAACCTGATGCGCAAGGGCAAGATGGCCGTTGCCGAGCAGATCACCTACGGCGCCTTCAGCATCATCGAAGAGCGCGCGAAAGAAGAGCCGCTCAAGGTGTTCAAGCGAGCCCTCGACAACGTCAAGCCCGTGCTTGAGGTGAAGAGCCGCCGCGTCGGTGGTGCGACCTACCAGGTGCCCGTCGAAGTTCGTCAAGACCGTCGCGTCGCCCTCGGCATGCGGTGGATCATCTCGTACGGCAAGGCCCGCGGCGAGAAGACGATGATGGAGAAGCTGGCTGGCGAGATCATGGACGCCGCCAACAACCGCGGCAACGCGGTCAAGAAGAAGGAAGACACCCACAAGATGGCCGAGGCCAACAAGGCCTTCTCGCATTACCGCTGGTAATTCGCGGTCGTTGTGGTGTGAACGGCGGGGCTCCGGAGACGGGGCCCCGTTTTTCGTTGGTTCTGAAAGGCTGTACGTCATGTCTCGCGAATACCCGCTCGAGCGCTACCGCAACATCGGCATCATGGCGCACATCGACGCCGGCAAGACGACCACCACCGAGCGCATACTTTTTTACACCGGCGCCATTCACAAGATGGGCGAGGTGCACGAAGGCAACACGACGACCGACTGGATGCCCCAGGAGCGCGAGCGCGGCATCACCATCACCTCGGCGGCCATCTCGGCGTTTTGGACGCGCCGGGAGCAGAAGTACCGTGTCAACATCATCGATACGCCGGGCCACGTCGACTTCACCATCGAGGTCGAGCGGAGCTTGCGCGTGCTCGACGGCGCGGTCGCGGTGTTCGACGGCAAGAACGGCGTCGAGCCTCAGTCAGAGACGGTGTGGCGCCAGGCCGACAAGCACAAGGTGCCGCGCATCTGCTTCATCAACAAGATGGACGCGACGGGTGCTGACTTCGAGATGTCGGTGCAGTCGATTCGCGAGCGGCTGGGCGCGAACCCGTGCGTGGTGCAGCTGCCGTTGGGCAGCGAAGACACGCTTCGCGGAGTCATCGACATCGTTCGAATGAAGGCCCTGGTGTTCATCGACGCCGAAAAGGGCAGCAAATACGAGGTTGAAGCGATACCCGCCGAGCTGGCTGAGGCTGCGGCGAAGGCCAGGTCTCGCTTGCTCGAGCAGGTCGCCGAGGTCGATGAGTCGCTGATGGAGAAGTACCTCGACAACGAGGGCCGCGACATCACCGAAGACGAGATTCGCGGCGCGATTCGCAAGGGCTGTATCGCGATGAAGATCTTCCCCGTGTTTTGTGGGTCGGCTTACAAGCACAAGGGCGTTCAGCCGCTGCTCGATGGCATCGTCGATTATCTGCCGTCGCCGACCGAGGTACCGCCGATTCACGGCAAAGACACCAAAGGCAACGACGTGGTGCGCGAGACGAATGACGACGCTCCGTTCGCGGCGCTGGCTTTCAAGATCATGACCGAGGCGTTCGGCACGTTGACCTTCATTCGCGTGTACTCGGGTCGCCTCGAGAGCGGCATGGCGGTGTGGAATACCGCGAAGAAGAAGCGGGAGCGGGTCGGTCGGCTGGTGCAGATGCGGGCCGACAAGCGCGATGAAATCGAAGAGTGCCGCGCGGGTGACATCTGCGCCATCGTGGGCTTGAAGACGGTGACGACGGGCGACACCTTGTGCGTCGAGTCGGCCCAGGTGCTGCTCGAGAAAATCGACTTTCCCGAGCCGGTGATTCAGTTGGCGCTCGAGGCGCGGTCAGCTGAAGATCAAGACAAGCTGCTCGAGTCGCTGGGCAAGTTGGCGATTGAAGACCCTTCGTTCAGCGTGAAGGCCGACGCCGAGACCGGGCAGACGATCATCGCAGGCATGGGTGAATTGCACCTCGAGATCATCGTCGACCGGCTCAAGCGAGAGCACAAAGTCGAGGCCAAAGTCGGCAAGCCGCAGGTGGCGTACCGCGAGACGGTCGCGAAGCCCGCTGAGGGTGAGTGCAAGTACGTCAAGGCGACGGCGGCGAACTCGCAGTATGGCCATGTGAAGTTGCGGGTGGCTCCGAATGAACAGGGCAAGGGGTTCGTGTTCAAGAACCTGCTCAAGCCCGAGGCGGTGCCCAAGGAGTTTCACGCGGCCATCGAGAGCGGCGTGACCAGCGCGCTCAGCCGGGGCGTCATCGCTGGGTACCCGATCATCGACATCAAGGTCGACGTGTACGATGGCAGCTTCAGCCCGACCGACTCAGACGAGGTCTCGTTTCAGATCGCGTCGTCGACGGCGTTCACCGATGCGGTCAAGGCGGCTGAGCCGGTGCTGCTCGAGCCGGTGATGGATGTCGAGGTTACGACTCCGGCCGATTACATGGGCAGCGTGGTGGGCGACATCAATGCCCGGCGCGGCAACATCAAGGGCATGAACCAACGCGGCGTGTTGCAGGTGATTGATGCCGAGGTGCCGCTCGAGCGCATGTTCGGGTACGTCGACAGCTTGCGATCAATCTCGGCTGGCCGAGCGAACTACTCGATGCAGTTCGGCAAGTACGCGCCGATTCCTCCCAATGTGTTGGCGCCGTTGCTGAAGCGCATTCGCGGATACTGAGCCCAGGCTATTGATTCGACAAGTCGGCCCGTCGCTTCAACTGCACCCTCAGCCGCAACGGTGTGAGTCGTTGGAGCTCTTCTGCGAGGGCTGCGCCGTCGGGTTGAGCCCGCACGGCCGCGAC
>JANLPS010000189.1:0-1831 GCA_031367385.1 Archangium sp.
TTCAGCGTCGAGCTTGGCGATGGCGGCTGCCTTGGCCTTCTCGCCGGCCTGCGCCTTCTTCCACTCATTGAGCGGCTGAAGCGCGGTGCCATCAGGGTCCATCAGCTTCGCCTCTTTGTCGCTGAGCTCAATCTCCGAGTCGAGCGGCTCGCCGGCATCAGAGAACTGGCCTTCAGCGCCAAGCCATCCGCCATTGCCGGCACCAGGCGCCTTGAACCGCCCAAAAATAATTTTATAGGTCGTCATGTTTTGCTTTCAGAAAAGGGTGAAGGCAGGGGCGCCCAAGCAACGAGCGCCCCCACCCAAGTGCATCAGTTGACGACGGTGCGCATCAGGTACCCAGCGCCGAACGTCGTGGCGCCGTTGGTCGGCACGAAGCCGGGCAGCATCGCGTACTCGGTGCCGACCGTGACGCGCTTCATCTTGCCCTCGGGGCCCACGCGCTTGAAGTCTTCCTGCACGTCGGTCCAGAACGGGGCCTTGGTGAGGTACATGTGGCCGTAGCCCACGTCTTCGAGCGACGGGCTCGGGTTGTACACGTGGAAGATGGCGTTGGTGCCCCACATGCCGGCGATGTTCGACGTCGCGCCTTCGTTTGCCGAGTCGTACCGCGCCTTCGCCAAGAACAAGTAGTCGACGTTGAAGAACGCCTTCATGGCCTCGAGCGACACCGGGCCACCGCTCGTGTACTTCACGCGGTCGCGGAAGTTCGGCGAGAGCTTGAGTTTGTCGAAGGTCTCGATGGCCATCGTCAGCGCATTCGCGCCACGGCCACAGATGTTGCGCATCGCCGCGTCAACGGTGACCTTGTCTGACTCGGGGTCGCCGGCATCGTTCCAGCGCGAGCCCGCGGCGAGAGCCGAGGTCAGCGCGCCGGGGTAGTTGCCTATCGTGGTGGCCAGGGTCACCGCGAGCAGCTCGCGACGAATCAAGAGGTGGTTGACCACCTGCTTGGCTGCACGGCTTTCGCCGATCATTGAAGGCAGGTCGGCGTCGCGAACGTCTCGCGGGTTCACTTCGCGGCCGAGCTTGTGCTCCTCGAGCGTGATGGCGGTCGAGAAGAGCTGCTCGTCGACCAGGTTGGGCTCGGAGTTCGTGCCCTTGCGCGTCTCGATGAAGCGCAGCTTCGAGTTGTCGATTTGGTAGACCTTCTTGATGCCCGTCGCGACCGGCTTAGGGGTGAAGAGCTTGTCGGCAACATAGGCGTCGGCTTCAACCATGAAGTCAAAACACACGTCTTCGAGGGCGGTGCGGGTGATAAATGCTGCTCTGTCGTATGGCATTTGAGTGGTTCCTTTCGGGTGGGGTTAGACGTTGACCGGGCCACCGACGTTGGGGACCTTGAGACGAACTCGAATGAGCTCGCCGAGAGTGCCGCCGCCCGCTGACTCCGCGAGGCCGACCGAGAGCGACGTCGCGCCGGACGTGGTGGCGCAGACACCCGCGCCAGCCGCTGCGGGCATGACCTGCGCGCCCAGAGCGACGACCGCCGCCGAGGTGGCCAGCTTCGCCACGCCTGCGGTCTGAATGTCGATGATGTCGCCGGTCGCGCCGGTGCTGATCGACACGCCGATCGCCACGTCGGTGATGGCTGAGGTGACGACGATTTGACCTTCGACCGAGTCGTACTTCACGAGCCGGTTGGCCGGGATGGCAGCGCCGCATCGGTACGACGCGATGGAGCCTGATTCATAGTTCGGGGCTGAGGCTGACATTTAGTTCTGCTCCTTCGTGGTGGTGGCGGTCGCCGCGATGCGCGACAGCTCGGGGTGGGCGAGGAAAGCGGCGTCGCGAGCCTGGGAGAGGGGCACGCCCTGCTCCTTGGCGATGG
>JANLPS010000202.1:0-3287 GCA_031367385.1 Archangium sp.
CATGGCGTGGTGGCTCATTCTGACGTTGGCGCAGCTCCCCCCGGGCGTCGAAACGCGCACCGTCATCGAACAGCACGGGCTGCTGTGCCCGGCCCTGAGCCAGAGCGCGTTTTGCGACGACCCCACTGTGGTGATGCCCACCGTCGACCCCTCGGGTGACCTCGACAAGGTCACCTTCGTCGGCAAGAAACCGGGTCGTACGACCTGCTCGTGCGGCCTCAACAGGGGGTTTCGAATCGTCTGGCAGATCACCGTAGTGTCGATTGACGAGGCCGTCACCTCGACCGCCCGAAAGGTGGTCGAGCAGGCGGTCGCCCGAATAAAAGGGGACAGGCTCCTTTTCAGCCCCTGAAAACCAGCCTGTCCCCTTTTATCATGGCGCATGCGCTTCGACGCCCTCGTCAAAACCAGCGAAGCCGTCGCGGCGACCTCTGGCAAGAAGAAGAAGACCGAGCTCATTGCGCAGCTCCTCACGCAACTCGCTCCAGAAGAGCAGGCCACCGCAGCCAGGTACCTCTCTGGCGAGACGGCGCACAAGACCGGCATCGGCTACGCCACCGTCAAGGCGCTGCGCGAGCAGTCGGGCGTCGCCACCGAAGCCTCGCTCACCATCGGCGACGTCGATTCGCAGCTCGCGCAGATTTCTCAGCTCGAAGGGGCCGGCTCGGTGCGCGCCCGAAAAGACGCGTTCGGTCAGTTGCTCTCTCGCAGCACCGCCGGCGAGCAAGAATTTCTCTGTGCGCTCGTGCTTGGAGCGATTCGCCAGGGCGCCCTCGACGCGCTCGTCGTTGAAGCCATCGCCAAGGCCACCGAGCTCGACCCGAAGCGCGTTCGCACCTCGTACATGCTCGCTGGAGACATCGGCGTGGTCGCCGCCGCCGCGTTCTCGAATGGCGCGGCTGGGCTCGCCCAGTTTGGGCTCACGGTATTTCGCCCAGTGCTGCCGATGCTGGCGCAGACCGCCGAAGACGTGGCCGAGGCGATCGCGTCGCTCGATGGCCCCACCGCGCTCGAGCAGAAGCTCGACGGGTTTCGGGTGCAGATTCACAAACGAGACGACGAGGTGCGCCTCTACTCGCGGGCCTTGAACGAGCTGACCGACAGCCTGCCCGAGCTGGTGGCGGCGACCCGCGCCCTGCCCGCCCGGCAGCTGATTCTCGATGGCGAAGCGATCGCCCTCGGGCCCACCGGGCGGCCCCTGCCGTTTCAAGACACGATGACCTCGCGCGCGAAGAACCGGCCCGCGGGCACCGCGCTGTCATTGACCGTGTTCGACGCGCTGCTGATCGACGACCAGACGCTGCTGTCGACTCCGGCGGGCGAGCGCTTCGCTTTGCTCGACGCCCTGGCGCCTGCGCATCGGGTGCAGCGGGTGATCACCAATGACGTCGCCGAAGCGAACGCCTTTTACGACGCGACCATCGCCAGCGGTCACGAAGGGGTGATGGCCAAGGCCCTCGACTCGACCTACGACGCGGGCAACCGCGGGGCGGCGTGGCTCAAGATCAAAAAAGTGCGGCGTGCCGACCTGGTGGTGACGGGCGTCGAGTGGGGCTCCGGGCGGAGGCAGGGCACCCTCTCGAACCTGCACCTGGCCGCGCGAGACCCGAACGGCGGCTTCGTGATGGTGAGCAAAACCTTCAAGGGCATGACCGACGAGACCCTCGCCTGGCAGACCCGCGAGCTGCTCGCGCGCGAGGTCAGCCGTGATGGCCACATCGTGTACGTGCGCCCAGAGCTGGTCGTCGAGATCGCCTTCAACGACGTGCAGCGCTCATCTCAATACGCTGGTGGCGTGGCCCTGCGGCACGCGCGACTGGTGCGATACCGGGCTGACAAGACCGCCGATCAAGCCGACACCATCGACGCGCTGCGGGCCATCGGCATTGCCGACGGGGTGTTCAGCTGAAGCTTGGCTTCCGGGCAGGCGATCGTGCTCGCGTGCCGACGCTGATGGGTCAGCTGCATCAGAAGCCGGCTGGAGGAGCTCGAGGCCCCGTAAAGCGTCAGGAACCCAAGGGGTTGGCCGTCGGGCCAAGGCACGAAAAGTCGTAGGAAGCGCCGTGGGCCGGTTGTATACGGCGACGGTCGTCTGGTCCCGTAGCTCAGCTGGATAGAGTACTGGCCTCCGAAGCCAGGGGTCGCGCGTTCGAATCGCGCCGGGATCGCTGAAGAAGTGCCGCCTTTGCTGGAGAATTCACCGCGCCTTCGGGCGCAACTCCGCTCGGCTCCGCCTCTTGGACCTCCGGTGGACCTTGCGGCTCACCATTCGCGACGAGCAGCACTGGTTCTTCGACTACGGGCACGAGGTCACCGACGTTGAACTTGAGTCGATCAACCTCGGCGCGAAGGTTCGCGGGCGCAGTGCCACGCCCACGTTGCGACTGTTTCAGGCGAACAGAGAGACGGACGTGGCGATGGCTTCAATGATGGTCGGCGGCATGGAGGTCATAGAGTCCGCCAACACTGGCGATCTCGATTTTCAAGGCTTCATCGAAAGGCTTCGACCATTCGCGCTCAGCGAGGTCGTGCGAATTGCGTCGCACATATCCTGGACAATTTGGAACAGCACTCCACCAGATCCTGAGCCCGAGGCTTGGTACCTGTGCAGGGCTCAAATGCCCAACATCGCCATTCTGGCGCTTTCAGTTTGCGACGACGGCCCATCGAGGCGAACTCCGACCGAGGCCGAAATGATTCGGCTCGCATCAGATTTGCTTTGTGTGAGAACACCGATCTCTGACGACGCGGTTCACATGTCAGAACTCGCCGCGCTTCGGACGGCGCTCTCGACTTCGAAGCACTTCGCTGGCGTTGCCACTGAGCCGGCAGATCTTCGAGCGATTTACGCCTTCATCACTGCCGCCCGTGAAATCCGTTCTCAATGGGCGTCTCGATCAAACAGCCCCGCCGGCTTGGCGCGCGCCTGGGCAATCGCGAACAACGTCGAAGCGCTCGAGCCAGGCCTCATGGCTCACTTCCAAGCGAACTGGGGAGGCGGCCTGCGTGATGTGCTTCTCTCGATCGCGGCGCTGATGAGCATCGCTGGCTCGAACAACCCCGACGTACTTGGTGCCTTCGGTCTCAACGTTGAGAACGCAGAGACTGCCACGGCGTGTGGCATACCCGTTTCTCTTCTCCAGCGGGTCGCGGCACGCCTCGCGCAACAGCCACCGTTCTTCCGCCAATGGTGTCGTTGACCGCGCAGGTTCGTGATCGACCGGCGGTGGCTGACCGCGATGACACACGCTCGCAGCGCCAGAAACGTTCTCTGAGCGTGGGTTGAG
>JANLPS010000373.1:0-82649 GCA_031367385.1 Archangium sp.
ATTCGCGGGTCGCTCAGCGTTGCAAACCTTTCAATCAGCGTGGCCGTGACCCGCGCGGGCTTCTTCATTGCCACCGTCGATCACACCGCCCAAGCGATCGCAATCATTCAATGAGTCGGTGATTTAGATGCGATCGCCCTGGCTCGGCTCACGCATGCGCGCCGTCGTCTATGACCGCTATGGGCCTCCGTCAGTGCTCGAGCTGCGGGAGCTTGCCGCTCCGAAGCCTTTGCCGGGCGAGGTGTTGGTGCGGGTCAAGGCTGCGGGGCTCAACCCCAAAGATTCTTTCGTGCGCAAAGGCCGTTTTCGCGCGGTGACAGGCCGTACTTTTCCTCGCCAGCTCGGGTACGACTTCGCGGGCACCATCGAGTCGCTCGGCCGGGGCGCGAGCGGCCTCGACGTGGGCGCGCCGGTCTTCGGCATGATCAATGGGTGGGCCGGAGGCACCCTGGCCGAGCTCGTCGTCGCGCGGGTTGACGAGCTGTCGGCAAAGCCTGCCACCGTGAGCTTCGAGCAGGCCGCCGCGGTGCCGTTGGCGGCGTTGACCGCCCTGCAAGCGCTGCGCGACGAAGCGAAGCTGAGGTCTGGTGACGAGCTGATCATTCACGGGGCGTCAGGCGGGGTCGGGCTGTTCGCGATTCAGCTGGCCCGGGCCATGGGCGCCAGCGTGACCACCACCTCGAGCGAGCGAAACCTCGAGTTCTGTCGGCAGCTTGGGTCGACCCGCACCCTCGACTACCACCGCACCTCAGGGCTCGAGACCCCCGGCGCGTGGCGCGTCTTCTTCGATGTCTTTGGCAACCGCTCGTTCTCGGCGGTCAAGCCAGCGCTGCGTGAGCGCGGAGTCTTCGTGAGCACGGTGCCGTCGCCCTGCCTCGCCTGGCAGCAGCTGCTAACGCGCTTTGCCAAACGTCGCGCGCGGTTGGTGCAGGTGCGCTCGAACTCGGCCGACCTCGCGTACCTCGGCGGGCTCATCGACGCGGGGCACCTGGTGCCGGTGATTGACCGCGTATGGCCGCTCGCGTCAGCCGCCGAAGCCCAAGCGCACATTGAAACGAAGCGCACGAGAGGCAAAGTCGTCATCACACTCGAATAACCAATGGGCATACAGTCACGAGGCGGGGGCTCTCGATGTCGGCGATTGATGACGACCACTGGCTCGACCATGCGATTGACCTCGACGGGCATGGGTTCTTTCGCATCGACGTGTCGACCGGTCAGTTCACCTCTCGCGGGGCGCTCTGGCAGCAGCTCAGTGGCGGCCTCGGCCCGCACGCGACGTTCGCTGACTTCGGCGGCTTGATGCACGACGACTCCCGAGCGGCGGTCTTTGATTCGATGAGCGCGTTGGTCGAGGGCCGCTTGAGCGAAGCGCGGGTGACGTTTCGATTGCGGCCCGGCGTCAGCCAGGTGACCTGGCTCGAGAGCCGCAGCAAGGCGCTCGTTCGCGACCCGGCTGGCCGGGCCAAGACGCTGGTGGGCTCGGTCATCGACTGCAGTGAGCTGATGAAGGCGAAGTTCGCTCCGGCGGCGCTGGAGGTGAAGCTTTCGCAGGTGGAGAACCGGTTTCGCAGCCTGCTGGCGAGCACCAAAGACGCAGTGTGGTGCTACGAATGCAACCCGCCGATACCGCTGTCGCTGCCGCTCGATGATCAATTCGATCTGTTGCTCGAGGCCAAGCTGGTCGACTCGAACGCCCCGCATATGGCCATGCACGGCGCGACCGACGTCGACCAGATTCTCGGCCAGACCATGAAGGCCCTCAACCGCGCGCGCATTGGCTCTCTGCGCGAGGTCTACAAGGTCATGGCGAAGAACAAGTTCGTTCTCGACGGCGCTCGCCTCGACGACCTCGGTGGGCGAAACACCATCTTGCGGGCGCAAGCGGCGATCGAGCACGGGGCGCTGGCGCGCATGTGGGGCAGCTACGCCGACATCACCGAGAAGATTCAGGCCGAGCGCGACCGGGAGCAGCTCGAGGGGCAGCTGCGACAGGCGCACAAGATGGAGAGCATCGGCGCCCTGGCCGGCGGCATGGCGCACGACTTCAACAACGTGCTGGCCTCGATTCTGGCCGAGGCCGACCTGGGGGCCCACGCCATCGCCACCGGCGACCCGGGGGAGCTGCGCGATTCGTTCGCGTTGATCAAGAAGTCGGCTGAACGTGGCGCCGCGCTGACCCGCCGGCTGCTGGCCTTTGCACGCCACCGCACCGGCCCCCGTCGGCGCATGCGAATTGATCTGCTCGTTCACGAGCTGTGGCCGATGCTGCGGCGGTTGATCTCGGAGTCGATCGCCTTGCGCCTCGAGACGCCGGAGCCCCTGTGGGCGGTGGTCGACCCCTCGCACATCGAGCAGAGCATCGTCACCCTGGTGGTCAACGCGCGTGAAGCGATTGGTGCGAGCCCGGGTGAAATCACCGTGCGGGTCGCGGCGGCACAGGTGGGCGCGGGCGAGGTGCGGGCGAAGAACTGGGTCACGCCGGGGGCCTTCGTGCGGTTGACGGTACGCGACACGGGCCCGGGCATCGACCCGGCCATGCACGAGCGCATCTTCGAGCCGTTCTTCACCACCAAGCCGCCGGGAGAAGGCAGTGGGCTCGGGTTGTCGATGGTCTACGGCATTCTCAAGCAGCACGAAGGGTTCGCCGAGGTGCGCAACGCCGAGGGCGGGGGCGCGCAGTTCGACCTCTCGCTGCCGCGGGTCTCGCCCGAAGCGAACGTCGAGCCGAGTTTTCGCACCCCGATACCGTCGGCTCCAGCCAATGAACGGGTGTTGTTGGTCGAAGACCAGCCAGAGCTGCGAGAGAGCGCCCGGCGCATCTTGGAGAGCGGCGGCTACCAAGTGAAGACGGCAGTCGACGGGCTCGATGCGGCCCAGGTCTTCACCGCCTGTGGCCCGTTCGAGGTGCTGGTGCTCGACGTGGTGATGCCCCACTGCTCAGGCCCGAGGTTCTACGAAGGGTTGGCCGAGCCGCGGCCGCCGGTGCTCTTCACCAGTGGCTACAACGAAGAAGCGCTCGACGGGCCACTCTTCACTGGGGCCGGTCGCGGCTACGTGGCCAAGCCCTACGGCCGCGAAGGGTTGTTGTGGGCGTTGCGCAGCGTTCTCGATTCGCGCGAGTGATGTACTAGAAACGACACCCATGGTCGTCTGGTGGCATGCACTGCTGACGGCGCTGTGGGGCGGCCTGATGGCCCTCGAGCGTCGCGCATTCTTGCAGGCGATGATCTCGCGGCCGCTGGTGGCGGGAGCAGGTACCGGGTTCTTGCTCGACGACGTGCAGACCGGGCTCTACGTGGGTGTGGTGTTCGAGCTGCTGCATTTGGGCGGCGTTTCGCTGGGCGGCTCGCACGCGCACCATGAGACCTTGCCCGCCATCGCGGCGGCGGCGATGGCGTCGGCGATGGGCAACGCCACGGGCAGCGACGGCACTCCGGCGATGTGGTCGCTGTCGATTCTCATCTTCGCGCCGTCGGGGTGGCTCGGGCGCCGGTTGGAGACGAGGCTCGATTTGCGGGCGCGCAAGTACGTCGGCCGGGCCCGTGACGCGACCAACTTGCAGGAGTTTCGCCGGGCGGCGCGGCAGAACCTGCGGGCGATGTGGCCCCAGTTCGTCTTCTACGGCGTGCTCAGCGGGTTCGCCTGCCTGCTGGGCTACGCGGCGGCGCCGCTGGAGCAGGTGATACCGCTGGGGGTGCTGCGGGGCCTGGCCTGGGCGTACCCGGCGATGAGCGTGGTGGCGGCGGCGATTGCGGTGCAGGGCAGCCGGGCTTCGGGGCGCAGCCTGATCGCGAGCGTGTCGGCGGTGGTGGTGTCGGTCGTGGCCTTCGTCACCTGGTACCGGAGCACGCTGTGAGCCCGCGGCCACTCTCGGCGTCGACGCTCTGGCGCGTGTTCGGGCGCAGCTTGTTCATTCAAGCGGGGTTCAACACCGAGAGCCTGCAGACGCTGGGGTTGGTGTACGCGCTCGAGCCGGCGCTCAAGGAGCTCTACCCGTCGCCCGATGCCGAGCAGGCGGCGCTCCAGCGGCACCTGACGACGACCTTCAATACGCACCCCTACGTTTCGGCGGCCATCGTGGGCGGCATCTTGTTTCACGAGCAGCGGCTGGCGAGCGGTGACGAGGGGCCGGAGGCGGTGGCGAAGTTCAAGTCGACCTTGATGGGCCCGCTGGCGGCGCTGGGTGACGGGTTTTTCTGGCTCTCGCTGAGGCCGGCGGTCGGGGCGCTCTCGGCGGCGCTGGTGCCGGTGATTTCGGCCTGGGCGGTGCCGGTGTACCTGCTGCTCTACAACCTGGTGCACTTCACCGCGCGAGGGCGCCTGTTCACGCTGGGGCTCAAGTACGGTGACGGGTTGGTGCAGCGGCTCGAGGCCGTGCGGGTCAAGCAGTACGGCGAGCGGCTGCGGCAGTTGGCGGCGGCCTGCGCCGGCGGGCTGGGGGCGTCGATTGCGCTCTCGTTCGGGTTGCAGCAGCGAGACCTGGCGGGGCTCGAGTTGACCCTGGGCTGCGCGGCGGCGGGCGCGTTCGCGGCGTTCTTGGCCGAGCGGCGGGTGAGCCCGTACATCATGCTCTACGCGATTGCGGCGGCGGCGATGGTGGCGGGGCTGCTGAGCACCTGACCGTGCGGCCTGCGCGTACCGACGCGAGGCCTTGATGAGCGCGAATGTTGAGTACGGGTTGCGGCCCTGGCCGACGCTGTGCAGTGGTCGCTCGTTGACGCGAGGGTCCTTCGAGCCCCCTTGGACGAACGGGGTTGCTGATGGATCGAACGTCGGGCTTCGCGGCCCCCTGTTGGATTGCCCTCGGCGGCATCAATGTGGTGGCGCACGCGACGGAGAGCCGTAACCACTGAGAATACTCGTGCTTTTGCAGAACGCAGAAAGCGCAAAAGCAGAACGCATGCGTTCTGGCGAGAATCGGGGTCTGCGCAGGTCTCGAGGGAGCTTGTCGCTGGGGCGTCAACGAGGATGCTTTTCGCGTAAGGGGAGCTCGGTCGGCGGTGTGTTGAAGGGACAATGAGACAGGGACCTCTCCAACCCTCGAGCGAACCGGTGTCAGCGGCCGAGCTCGAAGCGTTCGAAAAAACGGTGACCGCGAGCGCGAACCGTCTCTACCGGCTCGCCGCGCGGCTGCTCGGTTCGACCAGCGACGCCGAAGATGTGGTGCAAGAGAGCTACTTTCGGGCCTTCGCGACCTTTCGAGATTCCGCGTTCGAGCGACCCGAAAATCCGCTTCCGTGGTTGATCACGGTGGTCACGCGGGTGGCCCTCAATACCTTGCGTGAACGAAAACGCCGCAGCGCTCGCGATACGGCCTGGCACCAGTCGCGCCTCAAATCGCAGCAAGCGGTCGAAGCGCACGCGCAGTTGACTGAGCTGTCGGGGTGGCTCGACGAGCTTCCTGAAGATCAGCGCGTCGCCCTGGTGCTCAAAGAGCTCGAGGGGCTGTCGACGGCCGAAATCGCGACCACCTTGGGGTGCTCGGTCGGCGCTGTCGAACAACGAATTTTTCGCGCACGTACCGCCCTCAAACGGAGGACTGAGTCATGAACGAGCTCGACGACTATTTCGCCCGTGCGCGCAAAGAGACGGAGTCTCTCCAGGCACCGAAGGCCTTGGTGCAAGGTGTTCTCGAGGGTGTTCGCTCACGCGCGGCGCAGCCCCCGCAGGTGTTCGGGCCGCTGTCAGGGGTGGGAGAGGGTCGAAGGATTTCGTGGCGGTGGCTCGCGCTCTTGGCATTGATGGCGGGGGCTGCACTGTGGGTCGGGGTGGGGGCCGACGGCGTGCAGGAGACTCCGATCGAGACAGAGGTCGGCGCCGAGGGCTCAGCGCGCACGCCAGCGCAAGAACAACGCGAGGGCACTCCGCGCTCATGGAGCGTTCCGCGCGCGCTTGTTCTGATCGGCGGCAAGGCCGCGGGGAAGGATGCGCTTCAACCATCATCGACACCGTCGGTACCAGACGAGCTGCGGTCAGGGGCGGTCTCGCCAGACCCGACGCCGGCAGCGATGCCTTCAACCAGCGCCCCGTCGGCGACGGAACTCGTGAAGCCGCGAAGCGTGGCGCCCGTCGAGGCTGTCGCTCAAGCTCCGATGACCGAGTTGGCAGGCAAGGCGGCTTTTCCCTCTTTGTTGTTTGCGAGGGCCATCGATGGTCAGTGGCTGCAGCTGGGCAACCGGCTCGTCTTGATTCACGTCGTCTCAACGCATTGTGCCGAATGCTTTGCTGGCGTATCCGAGTTGAAACGAATCGCGAAGCTGACCGGGGTGGTGATCGTCGGCATCGCTGATGATGACTCAACCGAGCTGGCTGCCGCTGCGAAGCAGTACGCGTACCCTTTCCCCCTCATCGCCGACCCGCAAAGGCGTCTCCTGGCTCAGTTTCCCGAGGGTCGACGGCCAATGCATGTCGTGGTCGATCGGCAGGGTTTTTTCTTTCGCGAGACCACCACGAGCAGCATCGCCTTTGACGACATCCAAGCCGCGATTCGGTTTGCCGACACCCCACACGTCGTGAGTCGGGTCGTTCGCGCGGTACCACTCGAGGGCCTTTGCTCGATCGAAGGGCAGGTGGAACGGAAGGGCGATTCGATGCCCGTGGTCGCTGCGACGCTGACGTTCGGCCTGAAGGGCCCGGCGACCGACCCGGACTTTTCCTCGGGAACGCTCAAAGCAACCACTGACGCGCAGGGCCATTACGTGCTCACCGATGTGGCGTGCACAACCTTTCTAGGTCGCGCGTCGATGCCAGGCGTCAGCCCGATTGACTTCGAGGTGCGGGCGTTGCCCTCTGGAGCCATCGCGCCGCTGGTGGTGGTGCCAGGCGTCGGGTCGGTCAGCGGCACGGTGTACGACGCCCACAGGTTCGTCATCGCTGGTGCAACGGTCAGTGAGTGTGTCGACTCGCCCACGTCACCGCGTATTGAGACCGTCGCCGACGAACGGGGTCAGTTCACCCTTTCGGGGGTCAATGCCGGGCCTTTGCGCTGTTTGGTCGCCACGATTAAAGGGCAAGAGGCCGTCGGTGTCGGCTGTGTCGCAGTGCAAGAACAACAACTGGCGAATGTGCGCGTCGAGGTTCGAGCCGCGAAGATAAAGGGTACCGTCACTGGGCTCAAAGCGAGGGGTGCCCTTTTTGTTCGCGCGGAGCCCGGCTGGAACTGCAATCAGCTTTCACCGACGAAGCCGATTCGGCGCGACGGCTCTTTCGAGCTCACCGTCTTCCCGGGCAAGTACCGGGTTGGTTTCCACGACCCGTTTTCGCGAAGCCTGGGCCGAATGCAAACGATTCAAGCCGTTGAGGATCGGACGGCACACGTCGAACTGACCGACGACCGACCGTGAGCCAACGTACCGAAAGCGCTGGGCTTCGGTGAGCCCTGGGCCGATTGACCACAAAAAGTGGCAGCCGGCTGCGCACTCCCAAACGCTCCGGTGTCAATCTCGAGCCCCCCTCTCTCTCTTCGCGGCTCCCGGTACCCATGGCCTCCATCACGAAAACCGACGACGTCTCGAGCACGAGCTCGCTCGAGCAACCCAAAGAGGTGTCATTCGCCGAGATGTTGAAGTTCGAGACGACCGTCGCGTCGCTCGCGAGCAAGTTCGGCCCCCTCAACCTGCGCATCGGAGAAGCTGAGGACGCCGCCAAGAAGGCCGGCTGGGGGCCGAAGGCGTCTGGCAACGAGAAGCTTATCGCCGCGATGAAGACTGACCGCGACGCCTTGGTGAAACAAAGAGACGCCTTGGGCCAAGACTGGTCAGTGCTTGACCGTCAGACCGCCGCGCCTCGCGCCGCCATCTCCAAGGCTGACGGCGAGGTCTTCGCCTTGCGCGCATCGGTCAAAGACATTGAATCGCGCCCAGGCGCGAGCATCGCGAACCGGCTGCCGACCTCTGAACTCTCGAAGCTCAAGGTGCAGCTCCGCGCCGCCGAAGCCAAGGTCTCCGACTTGAAAGACCGCTTCGGGCCCTCCATCGACATCTGGCGGAACACGGGGCTCAAGTTGGGGAAGATCCGCATCTACTCCGACGACTGACGGGGCCTACTGCCGGGTGAGCGTCTTGTACTTGATGCGCCGGGGCATGAGCGCGTCGGCCCCGAGCCGCTTGCGCTTGTCATCTTCGTAGTCTTGAAAGTTGCCCTCGAACCACACCACCTTCGAGTCACCTTCGAAGGCGAGCACGTGGGTCGCGACGCGGTCGAGAAACCAGCGGTCATGGCTGATGATCACCGCGCAGCCAGCGAACGAGGTGAGCCCTTCTTCCAAGCTCCGCAAGGTCTCGACGTCGAGGTCGTTGGTGGGCTCGTCGAGCAGAATGAGATTGCCGCCGGCCTTGAGCAGCTTCGCCAGGTGCACGCGGTTTCGTTCGCCGCCCGATAGGTCTTTGACCCGCTTCTGCTGATCAGCGCCCTTGAACGCGTACCAGCTCAAGTACGCGCGGGAGGCGACGATGCGCCCGCCCAGGTCGAGCTGATCAAGCCCATTCGACACCTCTTGAAACACCGACTGCTCACCCTGGAGCGAGTCGCGAGACTGATCGACATACGCGACCTGCACCGACTCGCCGGTCTTGAACTCGCCCGAGTCGGCCTTCTCGGTGCCCATGATCATCTTGAACAAGGTGGTCTTGCCCGCGCCGTTGGGCCCGATGACGCCGACGATGCCGTTGGGCGGTAACTTGAAGCTCAGGTCGTCAATCAGCAGCCGGTCGCCGAATGACTTGCGCACGTTCTTGGCTTCGACCACCAACCCCCCGAGCTTTGGCCCCGGAGGAATGAAGATTTCACCGGTGCCCTCGTTCTTCTTGTCGCGCTCGTAGGCCTCGCGCATCTCGTCGTACTTGGCGAGGCGGCTCTTCGACTTGGCCTGGCGGGCCTTCTGGCTGCTCGAGACCCACTCCAGCTCGCGGTCGAGAAATTTCTGCCGAAAGCTCGAGGCCTTCTCCTCCATCTGCAGGCGCTTCTTCTTTTGGTCGAGCCAGCTCGAGTAATTGCCCTTCCACGGTACGCCTTCGCCGCGGTCGAGCTCCAAAATCCACTCGCAGGCCTGGTCGAGAAAGTACCGGTCGTGGGTCACGCACACGATGGTGCCGGTGTATTCTTTCAAGTGCTGTTGCAGCCACTGCACCGACTCGGCGTCGAGGTGGTTGGTGGGCTCGTCGAGCAGCAGCAGGTCGGGTTTCTCGAGCAGAATTCGGCACAGCGCGACCCGGCGCTTCTCACCACCCGAGAGCTTGGCGACGCTCATGTCACCGGGGGGCAAACGCAGCGCGTCCATCGCGATGTCGAGCTTGCGGTCGAGCTCCCAGCCGCCGGCGGCATCGATGGCGTCTTGCAGCTTGGCCTGCTCGGCGAGCAACTTGTCGAAGTCGGCGTCAGGCTCGCCCATCGCGTTCGAGACCTGCTCGAAGCGGGTGAGCAGGTCTTTGATCGGCTTCACGCCCAGCTCGACGTTGCCCTTCACATCGAGGGTCTCATCGAGCTGCGGCTCTTGCTGCAGAAACCCGACCCTGGCCTTCGGGTCGGGCCGCGCGGTGCCCATGAACTCGGCATCGAGCCCGGCCATGATTCGCAGCAGTGTCGACTTGCCTGACCCGGTGGGGCCGATGACGCCGATTTTCGCACCTGGAAAAAACGAGAGCCAGATGCCCTTGAGAATCTCTTTGCCACCCTTGACCTTGCGCAGGTCTTGCATCGTGAAGATGAAGTTCTCGGCCATGCAGCGCGGCCTAGTCGCTCACGATGTTCGCTACAAGAGCAGTTACGGGAGGGTCAGCACGTTGACGGGGGTGACCGAGTCGTTGCCGGTGCCATCTCCGAGGGCGTTGCCGTCGGTGACGCCCCAGCATTTGACCGCGCCGGTCGAGAGGAGCGCACAGACGTGCTCGGTGCCGCCGGCGATGGCTGAGACGGTGCTGCTGATGCCGCTCAAGCCCGAGACGTCGGCCGGGGTGGCACTGCTGGCGGCGGGAAATGCCCCCAGCTTGTCGCCCCAGCACTTGACGCCGTTGGTGGAGGTCACCGCGCAGCTGTAGTCGTACCCGGCGACGACCCCCTGGGCTGCCGCGGTGAAGCCGGAGGCCGCGGCCGGAGTCGAGACCATGCCGCTCTTGGTGCCGGTGCCGATTTCACCGAACTCGTTCTTGCCCCAGCAGCTGACGCCCGCCGTGGTCGCCGCGCAGGTGTGGGCGTTACCGGTCGCGAGGGAGGTGACGCCGCTGGTGAGCGTGAGCACTGTGACCGGCACGTTCGAGGAGGGGGCGCTGGTACCGTCGCCGAGGCGATCGAAGGCATTGGTGCCCCAGCATTTGACGCCTCCTGCGCTGGTCACCGCGCACGTGCCTTCGGTACCGGCCGAGAGCGAGACGATGCCAGACGAGAGGCCGACCACGTCAACGGGCACCGGCGAATTGTTGTAGTTGTCGTCGCCGTTGCCCAATTCACCGCTGTTGTGGCCCCAACATTTGACGCCGCCTCCGGTCGTGAGCGCGCACGTATGCTGAAAGCCAGCGACGACTTTGCTCACGCCCGAGGTGAGGCCCACGACGTCAACGGGTGTCGGCGAATCGGGGCCGCCGTTGTTGCCGAGCTGGCCGGCCTCGTTGGCGCCCCAACACTTGAGCCCGCCGCTGACGATGACGCAGGTGTGGTCGGCGAACGAGCTGATCGCGCTGGCGCCAGTGATGCCGACAACCTCAACGGGCGCGTTGGCGATGTCATTGTCGATGGCTCCGTTGCCGAGCTGGCCGTAGCTGTTGCCACCCCAGCACCGAACCTTGCCGCCGGTGACGACTGCGCAGGAGTGCTGCCGACCCGAGGCGATGGCGATCGCCACGGCGCTCGGCAAGCCGGCGTCGACGCTGCCACCGACTCCCGCGTCTACGCTGCCCCCGCCACCGGCGTCGACCGTGCCCCCGCCCCCCGCGTCGACCATGCCCCCGCCCCCCGCGTCGACCATCATCGTGCCGGAGTCTCGCGAGACCCCGTTGCCGGCATCGGCACCCCCGGTGCCACCCCCCGTCCCTCCGCCAGTTCCGCCTCCCGTCCCCCCTCCGGTGCCTCCGCCGGTGCCGCCACCCGTCCCGCCACCGGTGGTTCCGGAGTCGACCTTGTTGCCTCCTCCGCCACCTCCGGAGCCTCCGTCATTGCCGGCAGAGCTGCCTCCACAGGCGATGAGAGCAAAGACGGCGAGTGTCAGAAGGATGCGGTTCATGAGAAAACTCCAGACGTGATGGGCTTACGAATGAGGCGAGAAGCTGGTCGATGGAAAATGACTTGTCCATTTTGCGGGTACGGCGTGCGGCATGGGTGAGGGACTCTCGTTGCCGAATGTCGCGCGGGGCACGGTGCTTTCTGAAAATGAGCGACTCGAGCGGCTGAGCGACGCAACTCCGCAGATCTTGGCGGTGCTCGAGGGTGAAACCGACCTGATTTCGGTGCAATCGACGCTCGTGGCGCTGCTGTGGCAAGCGATGCCTGCGGCCAGTTGGGTCGGCTTTTACCGGCGATTCGGGCCGACCACGCTCGCGGTGGGGCCCTACCAGGGCCCGATGGGCTGCCTGCGCATCGACTTCGCGCGAGGCGTCTGCGGGGCCTGTGCACGCACCGGTCAGCCGCAGCTGGTGCCCGACGTGCACGCTTTTCCCGGGCACATTGCCTGTGATGACGGTGCGAGATCAGAGCTCGTGCTGCCGGTGCTGATCAACGGCCGGCTCGAAGCGGTGCTCGACCTCGACTCGCATACCCCCGCGGCCTTCGCCCTCAGCGAGCAACACGCCTTGACCCGCTTGCTCGAACGGGTCTTCGGAGCCCTTCAGTCAACCGGGGCGAAGTGATTGAGCGGCCCCACGCCGTGACCCAGCCCGGGTGCGCTGCGGAGCGCCTCGGTGAGCCATCGCTTCGACCGCTCGACCGCGTCAACGAGGTGCCGGCCGGCGGCGAGGTGTGCGGTGATGGCCGATGAGAGCGTGCAGCCGGTGCCGTGGGTGTGGGCGGTGGCGATGCGTTCGGCCGCGAGCTCGGTGAGAACGCCATCGTGCCAGAGCACGTCGATGGGAGCCCCCTCGAGGTGGCCGCCTTTCACCAACACCGACTTCGCGCCCAGCTGCGCCAGCGCCTTCGCGGCGTCGCGGGCCTGCGCAAGGGTCTCGACGCGGCGGCCGGTCAGGGCCGAGGCCTCGTGGGTGTTCGGCGTGAGCAGATTGGTGACGGGTATCAGCTGGCTGATCATCGCCTGTCGGGCGGAGTCGTCGAGCAACGGGTGACCATGCTTGCTGATCATCACCGGGTCGACCACGAGGGGAAAGGTGAAGCGTTTGGCACGGTCAGCGAGCCATTCGACGAGCTCGGTGCTGCCCAAGGCTCCTGACTTTGCGGCGCCGGGCACGATGTCAGAGAGCACCGCTTCGAGTTGTTGGCTGACCAGCTGGGCCGACAGGGCCTCGACGCGGGTGACGCCGGTGGTGTTCTGCACGGTCAGCAAGGTCACCACGCTCATGCCGTACACGCCGTGCTGGTGAAAGGTCTTCAGGTCGGCCTGCAGCCCCGCCCCCCCTGATGGGTCTGACCCCGCAATCGTGAGCGCCACCGGTCGCATTGCGCCGCTCTACCACGCAAGCTGTGGTTGCTGGCGCCGCGGCCTGGTTTGAGGCAGAGAGCGTGGCATGCAACACCTCATTCCTTCGAGGCAGACGCGGCCGACTGGCGATGTGATTTTTACCCTCAATGCAGAGGCCGGCAAGCGACGTGCGGCGGGTGAATCGGTCGTCAACGCGACGCTTGGCACGTTGATGAAAGACGACGGCACGCTGGCGTTGCTCGAGACCGCGTCGAAGACCGTGCACGCGGTGCCCAAAGAGGAGTGGGCGGCCTACGCCCCGATTCCTGGTACCGGCGAGTTCTTGAAGGCGGTGATTCACGACACCTTGCAGACCGTGCCGAGCTTGAAGGCGTCGGCGGTGGCGGCGGCAACGCCAGGTGGCACGGGGGCGCTGCGGCACGCGATCATGAATTTTCTCGAGCCTGGTCAGGCGCTGCTCACCACCAGTTTTTTTTGGGGGCCGTACCAGACGTTGGTCGATGAGCATGACCGCCGGCTCGAGACGTTCTCGATGTTCGCGGTGTCAGGCGGGCTCGACGTGCAGGCCCTCGAGGCGAAGGTCGCTGATCAATTGGCGACCCAGAAGCGGGTGCTGCTGTTCTTGAACGACCCGTGTCAGAACCCGACCGGGTACTCGATGAGCGGGGCCGAGTGGCAGCAGGTGGTCGAGGTGTTGTTGCGGCAGTCGCAGCGCGGGCCGATCACCTTGCTGGTCGACATGGCGTACTGGCTGTACGGCAGTGCCGCTGACCCCCGTGGGTTCTTGCAGCACCTGGTGCCGCTGCTGGGCAAGGTCGGGCTGCTCTTCGCGTGGAGCGCCTCGAAGTCATTCACCCACTACGGGTTGCGGGTCGGGGCGCTGGTGGCGTGCGTCGGCGATGAGCGAGAGCGCGCGGCGACCGATGCGGCGCTGGCGTATGCGTGCCGCGGCACCTGGTCGAATTGCACGCGGGGTGGGCTGTCTGCGGTGACGTCGTTGCTGACAGACCCGGCATTGGCCGCGGCGTGCACGGCCGAGCGTGAAGTGCTCAAGCAGGCGTTGGCAGCGCGGGTGACTGCGTTCAACAGCTTGGCGAAGGCGAAGGGGCTGGTGTACCCGCGGTACGAGGGCGGCTTCTTCGTGACGGTGTTCTCTGAAGATGCGTTTGGTTTGTCGAAGCGCATGAAGGAGCTCGGCGTGTTCGTCGTGCCGCAGAAGGGGGCGGTGCGGGTCGCGCTGTGCTCGGTGTCAGTGAATGAAGTGCAGCGGGTGGTCGAGGCGCTCAGCGGGTAGCGGGCGCGGCGTTCGGAGAGAAGCAACTTCCGCCTTCGCTCAGGTTTCATGGTTGTGATGTGTCGGTCTTCGAGATCAGTTTCTCGTCGAGAATGCAGGGCGGTTCGTTAATCAAGTGATGTTACAGAGATGAAACCCATGCGTTCATACGACCTCAATCATGGCCAACCTCGATTTTTTTTGCAGCAAAAGCTGATCAGAGGGCGCTCCTCGAGTTCTTGTTTTCGTCAACCGACGTGCGCGCGTTCGAGTCGTACTCCGAATTCGATCAAGAGCTGCGCGAGTTCCGATCGATCGATGAGCTCGCCGCCGCTTTTCCCATCGGCGAAGATCGGTTTGGGAGTGGCCACGCGATTCTTTTGCAGCTCTGGTCGCCGTCGGTGATGCGGGAGCTGACAATCTCTCGCCTCGCGCTAAACCCCGACGCTTGCGACGGGCACACCTTTCGACACCAGATTGGTGGCGGCGCGTTGATTCAACTGTATCTCGGCGGGGTCCATGACCGAACCGTCACGTCGGTGGCGAAGGTTCCTGGGTGTCCGGTCCTGCCAGAGGCGTTCGAGCTGGCGCGTTCCGGGTATGCGCTCAAGATGGCGGCACAGACACCGTGGCAGTACGAGCTCCAAGAGGGCGTGAAGCCCGTTCGCTCCGGGCGACGCAACAGCTGACGGTGGTCGGTGGCCTGAGTGACTCACCACGAACGGTGGTAGACCCGCCCCGTGCGCGAAGCTCGGCGGCCAACGCAGTCGGTGACGCTCCTGCTCTCGGTCGCGCTCGCGGCGACGCTGGGAGTACTGATCTACTTCTCAGTCACTTCGCTGCCGTACCTCGCCGTCTCGCCGACCTCTGACCCCACCTTCGGAGAGATCAACGGGTGCCTCTTGCAGGCCGTGCCCGCCGGCAGGGTCGGTTACGCGGTCGCTCCTGACGCCAAGGCCGCGGCGGTATGGTCGAACAGCGTCATTACTCGGTGCCTTGGGCCGAACGCCCGAACCTGGTCAATCTCTGGCATCACCGAGGCAGCGTTCGACGGCAAGGGCCGCCTGTGGGCGACGACCAACACCGCCGACGCGGGTGGCGCCAACATGTTGCTGCTCGACGGCGACGCGCCCGAGGTTCGCGGCGAGGCCCGCCCCGCTCACATCGTCGGCGTCGAAGACGGAGTCGTCGTGCTCGAATCGTCAGGCCGCCTCCTCTCGCTCAAGGCCGACGGCTCGGTGGGTGGCCTCGTCGACCTGCGCCCCATGCCCGACGCCGTCTTGTCAGTCAGCGGCGACGGCCGCCGCGTCGCCATCACCACCGGCGGCGGGTTGTTCGTCTTCGAGAGCAGCAAGCTCCTCAAGGTTCGCGCCGAAGCCCCGTGCGATGTCGAATTTCTCTGGTGGCTTCGCGAGGGGCACCACGTGCTGATCAGCTGTGGCCCCCGCTCGAGCTGGGCCATCGCGCTCGAAGCCGATACCGGAGAACAAGACGCTGCGCCTCCGCGCGGCCGAATTCACTCCGTGCTCTGCGGACCCCAGGGCCCCTGGGTGCAGCCGTGCGACGTCTTGCCGTGCACCGCCGTCGAGCCCTGAGTCCCCTCCTGCCCCGAACCAGCGAGCGCGCCGCGCTGTGTCATGAATATTGATTCATGTTTCATTGACCCCAATGAAAGTTCGCATGTAAGGCACCCGCCGCCGTCCACTTACCTGCGGGGGAGTGCCTCACATGAAAATCAATTCGCAGCTGTTGCTCTCGTTCTTCGTTTCACTGGCGTTCTTTGGCTGCGAGGTGGGCGAAGGCTCGCCGGCAGATGACGCGTCGAAGACCTCGACGAAGTCGCTCATCTCGATGCCGAACGAGACCGCCTGGGCCGTCGGCACGAATTGGACCTACGAGAATGACTTCGTCGGCTTCCCCCACGCGTGGGTGTATCGCCCGAAGGGCTTCACCAAGAAGGTGACCAACAAGCGCGGCGCCGTCATTCACCTCGTCGGCTGCGGTCAGCTGCCGTACCAGGTGGCGCAGGGTGGTGGTTGGCCGCAAGTGGCCGAAGACTTCGGCCTGGTGGTCATCGTGCCGGAGATCGTCACGCCGGTGTACCCGAACGCCGCCGCGGTCAACATCGCTTGCTACAACTACGGCGCGGGCTCACCGCTGCCGACGATGCCGAGCCGCACCTCGTCTGATCACGCCACCATCATCGCCGCCGCGCAGAAGCTGGTGAAAGACCGCACCGAGCTGGCCGTCGACCCGCACCAGATGTATCTGTCGGGCCTCTCAGCCGGAGCCGCCGTCGCGATGCAGGTCGCCTGCATGGCCCCCGACCTCTTCGCGGGCGTGGGCGTCGTCGCGGGCCCGGCGATGGGCACCAATCAGAACCAGGCCGTCATCTTGCCGACCATCACCGCCGACAAGGTCAAGAGCCAGTGCACCACTTACGCGAAGTCGAGCTCGCTGAGCGACCCGCTGACCACGCTCTCTGAAGAGACCTGGGTCGTGGTCTCTGACACCAACGGCCTCCCCGCCGGCAAAGTCATTCAAGTCAACGGCGTGTGGACGGCCGACAAGTTCATCAAGCAGACCATTTGGGACGGCGACAAGTTCTGCCCGTATCTGAACCACAACCTGGTCACCGGCGCGCTGCCCTCGTTGCTCAAGGCGAGCAAGACCGACTCGAAGGTCACGATGCCTTTCTCGGGCACCGGCACGGGCTGCTCGGGTGGCGAAGCCAGCCACGATGACACCGCCGAGACCGAGTGCACCTTCGCGAACGCCAAGGCTCGTTCGTGGACGGCGACCGCCGACTTCTGGAAGAACAGCGCGGGCCTCACCAAGATGGTTTGGATTCAGCAAGACACCCTTCGTCACCGCTGGCCGACCGGCCCGCAGAACGCGCTCGACCACCCCATCACCCCCGACCGCCAGTGGATGATCGACAACGGCTACATCAAGGCCGATGGTCAGTTCGACGACGCAAAGGTCGCTGCCGAGCCGAACGGCGCCTTGGGTGCGCTCTACTTCGCGCCTGACGCGTTCAGCCTCACCGCCTACCTGGCCCAGACCTGGAGCGACAACAACCCGCGCATCGTGCCCAACGTGGCCGCCTTCACGGTCACCGCCGCGGCGTCGGTCTCGGGCAACACCGTGACGGTCTCGGGTACCGCCACGCCGGGGCCTTCGGTCTCGACCATCGCCGTCACCGTCAACGGCTCGACCAAGAACGCCAAGCTCACCGCGGGCGAACCGGCCAGCTACACCGTCGACTTCACCGTCACCACCACCGGCAAATCGACCGCCTCGGTGCTCGCCACCGACACCACGGGCAAGACCGCGCAAGCCACCGCCGACTTCACCATCAAGGGCAACGGCAACACCGCTCCGGTCATCGACACCGCGAAGGCCACCTTCTCGGGCGCCACCCTGACCGTCACCGGCACGGCGCATGACGATGACGCAGACCTCTCGAAGGTCGAGGTCGTCATCGGCATCGCAGGCTCGTCGTGCACGGGTACGAGCAGCTTCAGCTGCGTCATCGACATGGGCACCGCGCCCGCGCCCGGTGACTACAAGGCCATCGTTCTGGCGACCGACGCGAAGGGCAACTCGTCGACGGTCGAGACGACCTACACCGTACCGGCTCCGGGAGTCGCTCCGGTCATCGACACCGCCTCGGGCGCCGCCTCGGGAGGCTCGCTCAAGGTCACTGGCACCGCGCATGATGCGAACAACGACCTGTCGAAGGTCTCCATCGCCATCGGCGGAGTCGCCGGCAGCACCGCCTGCACCGGCACCACCAGCTTCACCTGCACGGTGAGCGTCTCGAGCCTGGCGACGGGCAGCTACACCGCGACCGTCACCGCGAGCGACGCGGGCGGCCGTTCATCGAGCGTCGACGTGGCCTTCACGGTCTCGAAGGCGACCTGCTTCACCGCGAAGAACACCGAGCACATCAAGGCCGGCCGCGCGCACTACGGCACGTTCTACACCTCGAGCGCCTTCGCCACCGGCACCAACCAGTACCTCGGCTACGCGACCACCACGTACGACCAGACCACCAGCGTGCAAGAACAGTCGGCCGGCCAGTGGGCGTTGGTGAGCAGCTGCCCGTAGAAAGTACGAGCCGGGCGCCCTCGAGTCAGTCAAGAGGGCTCCATGGCACGACGGAGCTGGAAGTTCGTTCGAGCGGGCGGGTTTGATCAAGTTCACCTCGCGTCAGGCGCTGACCTCATCGCGCTGGGCGAGCTCGACCTCAAGCTGTGGGTGGCACTGGCGTGCCCGGTCAAAGGGCTCGAGTTCGACACCCGCACGCTCGAGCTGATCGACGTCGACAAAGACGGGCGAATTCGGGCGCCTGAGCTGATCTCCGCCGCCGCGTGGGCTGGCGCGATGCTCAAGAACCCCGACGACTTGATGAAGGGCAGCGACACGCTGCCGCTCTCGGCGATCAACGATGCGTCTGACGAGGGCCGTCAGCTGGTGACGACCATCAAGACGGTGCTCCGCAGCCTGGGCACGCCCGACGCAGGGTCGATTTCGGTGGCTGACACCGGTAAAGCCCAGAAGGCGTTCGAAGCGCAGCCCTTCAACGGCGACGGTGTGCTGCCGGCCGAGTCGGTCAGCGACGAGACGACCAAGGCGGTGGTCTCGCAGATCATCGACACCCAGGGCAGCGTGCCCGACAAGAGCGGCCAGCCCGGCATCAGCGAGGCGCAGGTCGAGGCGTTCGACAAGGCGCTGACCGAGCATGCGGCGTGGCTTTCGCAAGCTGATGCGACGGTGATGGTGCTCAAAGACGAGTCGGCTGCGGCGTTCGAGGCGTTGAGCGTCGTGAAGCCGAAAGTCGATGACTACTTCGCGCGCGCTCGCTTGGCCGCCTTCGACCCTCGTGCGCTGACCGCGCTCAATCGCGAAGAGAAAGAGTACCTCTCGGTCGCGGCAAAAGACCTCACCGTCACCGCGCAGGAGGTCGCCCCTTTTCCGCTCGCGCAGGTTGCGGCAGACAAACCGCTCGGGTTGCAACACGGGCTCAACCCCGCATGGGCTGAGCCGATGGCTGCGTTCGTCGAGAAGGTGGCAAAGCCCCTGGGTGTCAAAGACCCGATGACGGAGGCCGAGTGGGCTCGGGTGCGCTCGACTTTTGCGGCGTACGAGAAGTGGCACGCGGCCAAGGCGGGCGCATCGGTTGAGACGCTGGGCGCTGCGCGGGTCAAGGCGCTGGCCTCGGGCGAGTGGAAGGCGAAGGTGACCGCGTTGCTGGTTGAAGACGCCTCGCAGAAGCCGGTCGCCGACGCGATCGACTCTGTCGAGCGGCTGGTTCGGCTGAATCGAGATCTGCTGACCTTGGCGAACAACTTCGTGACCTTTCGCGACTTTTACTCGCGCAAGAAGCCGGCCATTTTTCAAGCGGGCACGCTCTATCTCGACACCCGGGCCTGCGAGCTGTGCGTGCGAGTCGACGACCCGGCCAAGCACGCGACGGTGGCGCCGCTCTCGCGCAGCTACCTGGTGTACTGCGACCTGAGCCGCCCGGCCTCGGGTGACAAAATGAGCATCGTCGCCGCGATGACTGCCGGAGACGTCGACAACCTGATGCCCGGCCGCAACGGGCTGTTCTACGACCGCCAGGGCCGCGACTGGGACGCGACGGTCACGAAGATCGTCGACGCGCCGATCAGTGTTCGGCAGGCCTTCTGGGCTCCGTACAAGAAGCTGATTCGCTTCGTCGAAGCGCAGTCGGCCAAGCGCGCGGCCGCGGCCGATGCCGCCAGCACCGATCGCTTGGTCAGCTCGGCCTCGACGGTCGACAAGGGTGTCGACGGCAAGGCGCCAGAACCCGCGGCCAAGAAGATTGACATCGGAGTGGTCGCCGCAATCGGCGTCGCTGTCGGCGGCATCGCCGCGGCCTTTGGCGCGCTGCTCTCGGCCTTCTTCGGCCTGGGCTTGTGGATGCCGGTGGGCGTGATTGGCCTGTTGCTGCTGATTTCGGGCCCGTCGATGGCGATCGCCTGGCTCAAGCTGCGGCAGCGAAACGTGGGGCCGCTGCTCGACGCCAATGGGTGGGCGGTCAATGCGCAGGCACGCATCAACGTACCGTTCGGGGGCTCGCTGACGCAGCAGGCTGAATTGCCCGAGGGCAGCTCGCGCGACATGACTGACCCGTTCGCCGAGACCGACGCGCCGTGGCGCACGTGGGTCGTGATGGCGGTGGTGATCGGTCTGGGCGTGGCCTGGTTCTGGGGGGCGCTTGACCGAATGCTGCCACAGCCGCTGCGGAGTGTGACGTTGCTGGGTCAGCACGCGCCTGCCGACGCGAAGCCGGTGCCGGCGGTGGTACCTGCCGCCGCGCCCCCGGCGGGGTAGTCGAGGGGTGAGCCAGGTCGAGGGCGTTACACGCGGTGGTGGCGGGTGGTTCGAGTCACTCACACGAACGGCACTGCATGAACGGCGGCTTACGGCTCGCGGCCGACGTCTCTGTACGCCGACAGCCTCGAGATGATCGCCTCGGCGCCGGTGATCAACCGCTCACCATCCCACAGGGCGGGCGCGCCGGTGCCCCCTCTGGCGGTCAAGTCGGCCTGCACCTCGGGGTAGACCACGTTGCGAAACCGTATCGCCGGCTCGAGGGCCCAGTCGGTGACCACTCTGCGAACCCTCGCGCTCCCCGGGTCGCCTATCGCATGAAACAGCTCGAAGTCGTCCATCGCGTCAGTTCCTGATCAGCGGGCAGCCCCACCCGTCGTAGTGACCGTCGAGCGGCAGAATCACGTTGAGCACCTCGCCGACGAAGGCATCGGCGTTGAGCCCTGCGAGCGATTCTTCGCGGCGAAAGGCCAGTGACCAGCGGCCGCTCTCGTGCTTGGCCAGCGGTTCGGGCTGAAACCCCTTGCGCAGGAGCTCGCTGCTCGCCCGCTCAGCGTTCGCCTTGAGCTCGAACATCGCGAGGTGGTCGACCGGCCTTGCGGTGGTGAGCGAGTCTCCGCCCTGCTCGAGCTGTTCGACCAGCGAGCGGCTCATCATCGACTGAAAGGCGTAGGGGTTCGGGTAGAGAAACGTGTGAAAGAATGACCAGCTCGGGTCTCGGTCGACCGACCACTGGGCCTGGTACGGAGCGAGCGACCCGATCTGCGAGAGGCACTCGGCGGCCTTGGAGTCGGCGGGCAGGTACAGCACGAACACCGTCGCGCCTTGCGTGACGTAGCGGCCCACGTAGATCGCGTCGCAGGCCTGACCCAGGCGATCGACGATCTGATCTTCGACCTTACCCATCGGCTCGAGCTCACTCGAATCGCGCAGCCCGTCATTACGCGGCTCGAGCAACCCGACCCGTAGCTGCAACCGCTGCGGGTGCGTGGGCAAGGTCTGCGCGTTCAGATCGACCACGACCGAGAGCGCGTGGTGCTCGAGCTCCGAGAGGTAAAAATTGAACGAGGGCTCCCACGTCGCTGGCATCGGGCGAACCTAGCGCACGGTTAGAATTCGGCGAAGGTCACGCCACCGTCGGCGATTGACCGAAGCACCACGTAGTTGCCTCGGGTCCCGAGGATCTCTCCGTCGCCGTAGGAGGCGAGGCGCACTTCGCGGTCGCTCGAGCTGACCACCAACGCGAGATCTTGCCGCTGCTGAGCCACGACGACGAGGGGCTCATGTTCGACCAGCGGGCCCTCTGGCGTGTGGGCTGCGAAGGCCCACCCCTGGGCGATGGTGAAGGCCGAGGGCGTGACCCCATTGAACGGAGAACGCCAGTGTTCAGCGATCGGGCTCGAGCCCGTGTCGACCCACATGCCGTCGTCGTAGCTGATCAAGGAGCCGAACAGGCTGGTACAGTTGACTGCCTCGGAGTCTCCCGGCCCGCAGACGCGAGTCGCCGCCTCGCCTGTGAAGACCAAGCGAAACACGCCGCCGTCGCTCAAAAACACGTGGTCGTCGCCCTGCGCCTGAACCGGGCTGCTGATCAGCCCACCATCGAAGAAGTCGTACCGAGTGACGGTGCTCCCAAAGGCTTGCTTGAATGCGCGTATCGCGGTGTGCACCGTGGTGAAGCCGCGGTCACTGCGAGGCAGGGCCCCCGTGTTGACCACGGCATCGACCCGAAGCTCGCTGCCGGTGTCGGTTCTGCGGGTGAGCGCGGTGCCACTCGAAGACCACACCGTGTTACCCAGCACCACGAGTTGCCCGCCATCGAAGCCAGCCAGGCCTCCGTCTTCGCGTTGAGCAGCGACGTGCCCGTCTATCTCGCAGAGCATCAACCCGTTGAGCGTTCTGAACGGCTGAGAGACGCAGTACCTCGCGTACTGCAGGGCGCTCGTGCTGGTGCGAGTCGTGTGCAAGCGCTCTTGGGCCACATCGATGGGCACCTGCACCCGGCCCAGTGAAGGCTCGAAGGTGACGATCAACTGCCAGATGCCCGGCGCATCGGGCGTGAGCTCGATCTTCTCTTTGCGTGAGCCATAGGCGTTGTCGTACGAGCCGCTCGAGGTGACCGCCGCGAAGGGTTGGTTGTCAGGGCGAATCACCGAGATGACCGCGGTGGCGTTTTCGCCCTCGCACTGCACGAGCGGGCCCCAGACGTCGAGGGTGAGCCGCTGCCCGGTGATGCCGAACGCCTTGGCCGGGTTGACGCTCAAGGGCAACGGGCCACAGGTTCGGGCGGGAGGGCACCCTGACAGCGCGGCCAGGAGCGCCAGTAGCAAGGCCGGGTGTGAACGACATGGGCGCCGGGCCTTCGATGAAAAAGCGGGTCGACGGGCCACGGACAGCGCTGAATTCACTGGCAATACCAAGAGGTTCGGGGCCGTCGCGAGCGCTTCTGAGAGTCCCGTTCCGCTCCAAGGAGCCTTCGGGTCATCGCCGCCTGCGCCAGAGCACCAGGCCGAGGCCAGTACCGACGAGCGTCAACGAGCTGGTCGCTCCGCCACCGCACCCGGCGGCGTTGCGGGTGGGCTGGGGCACGCAGCGGCCGTTGACGCAGCTGGTGCGCAGGTCGCATTGGCTGCTGTCGAGGCAGGTGGCGTTGGGGTCGTTCTCTTCGCTGGTCATGTCGGCTCCGCCCGACCCGACCGACCCGTCGGGAATGCTGGGGAGCGAGCCATCGAAGTCATCGGCCCATGCGGCGGCGGAGGCGAAAAACAGGCACGTGGTGAGAAGAAGCAGGTGTTTCATCGCCAACCTCGAGGCATCAGAGTAATTTGAATCGGGCATGGCGCCCACCATTCTCGTCGTCGATGACAACAAAGAGCTGGTGGCCCTGCTCACCTCGCTCTTCGAGGAAGGTGGCTACACCGTCGTCGGGGCCAATAAGGGCAAGACCGCGGTTGAGGTGGCGCGGTCGGAGGCGCCGCAGCTGGCGGTCATCGACGTGCTGTTGCCCGACATGATGGGCTACCACGTGGCTGAAGCGTTGCGGGTGCACGCGCCGAAGCTGATCTTGGTCTTCATGAGCGGGGTCTTCAAAGGCGGCCGCCACTCGAATGAAGCGATGACCCGCTTCCCCGGGTCGCTGTACGTCGAGAAGCCGTTCGACGCGAAGGCGCTGCTGGCCGAGGTACGCAGGTTGGTGCCGCCACCCGCGGTGCCGCCGCCTCCGCCGACCACCTCGATGGCGGCCCCCTCTGACTTCGACGTCGAGCTCGACATCGATGTCGAAGACGACGAGCAAGAAGCAATGGAGCTCACCGGGCGAATCAAGGTGACCGGCGGCGGCAACATCACGGCTGACCTTCAAGGCGCGGCGTTGACCGCGGGCAAGCACACCCGTGGGCCCGTGCACGGCACGCGGCCGGTGCAATCACAGGCCTCGGGCGTGGTGACGATGCCCAGCGCCGACCGCCCTTCGCGGCAGGGGCGCTTGCAAGACAACCTGCCCGGGTTGATCTCGGCCTTCTACCTGGCCCGCGAGACCGGCGAGCTGTACTGCCAAAAGGGCAAGGTGAAGAAGGTCGTGTACTTCGAGTCGGGCAACCCGGTGTTCGCGCTCTCGAACCTCGCCGCCGATCGCTTCGGGCAGTTTCTGGTGCGCGTGGGCAAGATCAAACCCGAGCAGCTCGATGACGTCGCGGTGGTGGCGCAGCAGACGGGCCGTCGCACTGGCGATGTGCTGGTCGAGCGCGGCCTGCTCAAAGATACCGAGCGGCTCTATTACGTAGGCCAGCAGGTCAAGAGCATCATCTATTCGCTCTTCGGGTGGGAAGAGGCGCAGTTCGTGCTGACCTTTCGCGAAAAGGCGCGCTCCGAGAGCATCAAGCTCGACGTCTTTCCCGGTAACCTGATCGTTCGCGGCATCAAGAAGCTCTACAAGCCCGAGCGCCTGGCGCGGTTGGTCAAGCCTGAAGACCGGTTGATGCCGAGCCAGCAGCCGGCGTATCAGCTGCACGAGCTCGAGCTCGACAAGTGGGAGGCCGGGTTGCTCTCACGCCTCGACGGCACGCGCACCAACGCTGAAGTGTTCGCGCTGTCGGGCAAGCCAGAGCACCAGGTTCGGGCGTTCTTGGCCGCGCTGCTGGGCGTCGAAATTCTCGAGCGTCGCGAGACCTGACCTTCGGTTTCGTCAGTTGACCCGGCAGTACCCGTTGAGCCCGCTGCTCACATCGCAGACCCCGTTGGCTGCGCACATCGACATCGCCGAGCAAGTGCACGAGAGGGCGGTGCAGCTCTGGCCCATCGGGCATGAATTGCCGTTGGCGCAGGTGCAGGTGCCGGTGAGGCGGCCTCCACCGAACGCGATGCTGTTGCAGGTCTGCGCAGCGCCGCAGTGCAGGCCGCAGCCGCCGCAGTTCATCGCGTCGCTCGTGGGGTTGACGCAGCTGCCCGAGCAACACACGCGGCTGCCCAACCCAGGGCAGGCCCGGGTCTCGCAATCAGGGTCGTCGCAATCGAAGAGCGTGTCGCCGTCGTCATCGAGGCCGTTGGCGCAGTTGGTCTCGGGTTGCCCTGCGTCGCGCCCAGACCCCGCATCGACCGCCGTGCCGGAGTCAGCGACGCCCGAATCCGTGATGAAGCCTCCATCGATTTGGCCCGCGTCGACCACGCCAGCGTCGGTGGGCTCGATGGGCGTGCCCGCATCACAGGCCGCAAAGCAGTCGGAGTCGAAGCAGTCGAACTTGCCGTCGCAGTCATTGTCATGGCCATCGCCGCACGAGCGTTCGGCGGTGAGCTGCGGAGCGCCGCCGGCTTCGATGCAGGCGCAGATGCCGCGTTGGCAATACTGGGTTTGCGCTGCGTTGCAGGCGAGGCCTTCGCACTCGCTCGCTTCACACGAGACGACGGGGCAGCGGCTGGTCTTGGCCGGCTGGCACCGGCTGCTCAGACAGACATACCCGTCGATGCATTGATCATCGCGCACGCAGGCGAAGGTGCCAGCGGGGTTGGCCACGCAGGTGCACGCCGCGATGAACGAGCCGGCGAAGAGAACGACGAGGGCTCGAATCACGGCGTGGCCTCGGCGGTGAGAATGAAGATCAAGAAGCTGGTCACCGCGAGCCCGGCTGCGACCCCGAGGGCGATGTTGGCCGTCGTCGCTTCGGTGCGTTGCCGACCGGCGAGCGCGAAGGCTTCACGTTGCGTGAGGTCGGTGATCAGCCCGGTGAGCGAGAGGCCGCTCAGGGTGCCCGTGTCAGCGCGAGCGGCGATGCCGAACCCGACGCCAACACCCGCGGCCACCGCGGCCAGGCCAGCGAGGCTCAGCGCAAGGGGGGCTCTCCATGAATTGCCAGTGGCGGTCGCGAGCGAGATGCCGCTCGACGGCGTCAACTCGGCGATGACCGGTGCGTCTGAGCCTCGGCCGGGTGAGAGCTGATCAGTCGCGCTGCCGACTGTGAGCACCACGCCGAGCTCTCCGAGCGCCTCGACCCAATACCCGAGCACCTCGCTCGATTGATCAACCGTGAAGCCCGTGCTCTCGACCCAACCGCCCGGCGTTCGCACGTGAAACCGGGCCTGCTCGATCAACCCCATGGTGTCGTTTTGCGGCTCGAGCACGAGGTGTGCGCCTCCCTGAGGCAGCACGGTGCCGAAGACCTTGACCGAGAGCGGGGGGTGCGCGGCGCTGAAGGCCTTCGCGGCTTGATAGGTCGCCATCGCCGGTTTGCACTCGTCGGGTGGCGAGACGTTGGCGTCGAGGAGAAACGATCTCTTCCACGCGGCGGAGGCCCGAGCGGCGTCTCCAGAGCGCGCGGCGGTGCACGCGTCGGCTCGCCAGGCTTTCAACACGCCGGCCCGGTCGAGCGCAGACGACGAGACTCTCATGACGGGCGCCGCAGGCCGTGGTGAGGCCCCCACTTTCAGCGGCGCTTTGACCGAGCCCAACGCACCCACAGCGAGGCCATTGGCGTTGAATGCCTCGACCCAGGCTTGTGCGAACCCGGCTGGCAGTCGAACGTCGACGGTCGGCTCAGGGGCGACGGAGATGACCCTCGAGCCTCCCAGTTCATGCACGTCGACGCGGGTGACGACCGCCCAGGGGTCGAACAGCTCGAAGGCCAGGTGGCCCTCCGCGGCACCCTTGGTGAGGGTCATCTTCACCGTACCAGGGGGAAAGAGGGTGGCCTTGGCGGCGCGAAAGGCCTCCCGAATCTTCGGCGCGGCCTCGCCCGGCGCGGGTGCGAGCGGGTCTTTCTCGAGCAGCGCGGCGTAGGCGTCAGTTGCGCCAGGCAAATCACCGAGGGCGGCGCGGGTGCGCGCGAGCAAATCGAAGGCCTCGCGTCGCTCAGCAAGAGACTGCCCCGGTACCTGCGCGGCCAGGGTCAGCGGGCCCAGGGCCTTTTCGTACGCGAGTTGCTCGAAGTGTGACTTGCCCTCCGCGAGGTACGGGTTGGCCGCCAACAGCGTCAGCACGACGAGGAGCACCGAAAGCGGCCTTTAGTCGAGCGACAGCTTTTCGTTCACATCATCTTCGGTGAGCACCGGCTGCGGCAGCGTATCGAGCGCGGGGCGCAGCAAGTTCATCGCGGGCGCCACGTACGGCTCGACCTCGGGGCCCAGCTCACGCACGTAGACCTGGGTGACCTCGGTCAAGCGCTCGTCTTTCGAGGGGAAAGAGCCGCCTGCGCTGGCCGACCAGGCTTCACGGCCATCACTGCATCGCTGCAATGAACCGGTGAGCTCTGATTCGTACCCCTCAGCGCGCTTGACCATGGTGATGTGCAAGATCAGCGCGCCTTCGATGGCATCGTCGCCTCCACACACCTGCGCCAACGAGGTGGCCTTGTCGGCGAACACCTCGCGCTTGACCAGAAAGTCGCGCTTCAAGTTCACGTAGCGGCGCGCGACGCGGGCGATCATCTCGGCGGCTTTGGGGTTGCCGTCGGGCAGCGGCTCGACGATGACCGCGAGGCGTTTGACGGTGCGTTGATCTTCTTGTGGCCAATCAGGGCGCAGGCTCGAGGCTTTCACCACCGAGCACGCACAGAGAGCCACCAGGCTGAGCACGAGGAGTCTGGACACGGCGTGCAGTGTAAAGCCTCCGGGCCTGGGTCGCTTTCTCTTTTCGCGTCTCGAGACCGGAGTACACGTGAAGCAATGCATGCAGACCCAGCAGCTCCGGTGATTCTGGGGCTGGCCCTCATCTTGGTCAGCGCCAAAATCGGGGGCACCTGACGATTCGCTTCGGCGAGAACCCGTTTCTCGACATGTTCGCCCGATCACTCTCGGGGCTGATTCTTCTGCCGGCGGTGACGGCGATGATCTCCGCCCAGCGCACTGGAGCCTCGGTTGAGGTGGGTGCGGTGCTGATCATTTGCCTCAAGGCGATCAGGTATCTGATTGGAGCGCTGGTCGTCGCTGGGTGCGAGGCCGATCGGTGCAGTACCGCTCGCTTCCGTGCTCTGTCTGGTTGCGATAGGCGGCAATTGGTGGGTGATGGTGCTGGTGACCACCGTCGTCACTCCGCCGTTGCTCACGTGGAGCCTGTCGAGAAAGCGCTGAAACTTCTTCGGGCCTCATCGCACTTTTCAACGCGTGCGTGCATTGGGGCGCGCACCTTCGTTCAACTCAAACACTGTTGTGTGAAAGCGAGTCTTCAATGCGACTGAGGTCACTGGTGTGCGCAGTGTCGTTGTTGGTGGGCAGCTCGGGGTCGGCCAGCGAGCCGGTCGAGCGAAAGACGGTGGCGCTCGGCTCGAGCGAAGTTCGAGGTAGCGCGACCGCACCGGTCAGCCTGGTGGTCTTCTCTGATTTCGAGTGCCCGTTCTGCGCCCGTCTGGTGCCGACGCTGGCCGAGCTCGAAGCGAAGTATCAGGGGCGAATCAAGATTGCGTTTCGGCAATTGCCCCTGCCATTTCATGCGCATGCGCGGTTGGCCTCGAGCGGCCGGCGCTGCTCTCGTATGCGAAGAAGCTCGAGCTCGATGTGGCGAAGTTCACCGCGGCGCTCGATTCGGGGCGATTCGACAAGCAAATCGACGCCGATGCGTCTGATGCCCAGCGGTTGGGAGCCACCGGCACGCCGACGGTCTTCGTCAATGGGCGCAGCGTCATCGGCGCCCAGCCTGTGAAGGCGTTTCAGACTGTCATCGACGAAGAATTGGCTCGGCGGTGACGGTTTTTCGGTGCTGACGGGCCTCCTGACTTGCGCCCGTCGGCCGGCTGCGGCAAGCATGGCGCCATGCGGTTGATGATTGCTCTTGGGTTGGGCGTGCTCCTGGCGGGGTGCCCGACCACGCCCGCTGAATGTGTGCCTGGTGATCAAGTGCCGTGTTACCCCGGCCCCGCGGCGACCAAGGGCCTCGGGCAGTGTCGAACGGGTTCAGCGCTGTGCAATGCCTCGGGCAAGCCCGGCACCTGCGAAGGCGCCGTGCTGCCGAACGCTGAGCTGTGCGACGGCGAAGACAACGACTGCGATGGGTTCATCGACGAGGGGGTTCAGAACGCGTGCGGAGGCTGCACCGTGCTCGAGCATTCTGTCGGCGCGCCGTGCCCGCCATGCGGTACGTATGTGTGCGCGGGGCTCGAGCTGTTGCAGTGCAGCGGCGGCGAGGTGAACAACTGCGGCCAATGCGGCAAACCAGACGTGCCGGGGCTGGGTGCCAAGTGCAACGCCGATGATGGGTGTGCCGGCATGACCGCCTGCCCGACCGATGGCGGCGTTCGTGCGGCCTGCGACGCGAAGGGCAAGAACAACTGCGGTGTGTGCGGGCAGCCGAACGTGCCGAACGTGGGTCAGAGCTGCTCGACGGGCGGGTGCTCAGGCGTCTTGAAGTGCGACACCGCGGGCACTGGCTCTGCGTGTGGTGGGCCGGGCCGAAACAATTGCAATGCCTGCGGGCAGCCCGACGTGCCGAACATCGGCGTGCGCTGTGAGTTGGCTGGCGTGGTGTGCGGCGTGCTGACCTGCAACGCCGCGGGTACGGGAGGCGACTGCAAGGCCTCGAGCGATGATCCCGACTCCGATGGTGTCGGCAACCCCTGCGACAATTGCCCCGACGTGGCGAACACCGCGCAGCAAGACGCTGATCAAGACGGCAAGGGTGACGTGTGTGACAACTGCCCGCTGGTGGCGTCGACTGACGTGACCGACGGCGACCGCGATGGCGTGGGCGATGTCTGCGACAACTGCAAGACGGTGGCGAACCCCGATCAGGCCGACGCTGATCATGACGGCAAGGGCGACGCGTGTGACTCCGACGCAGACAACGATGGCGTCAGCAACGCGACAGACAACTGCGTCTCGGTCGCGAACCCGTCGCAACTCGATACCGACAAAGACGGCAAGGGCGACGCGTGCGACAACTGCACGGGCAAGGCGAACCCCGGCCAAGAAGACGGCGATGCCGATGGCGTGGGTGACCTGTGTGACAACTGCTCGAAGGTGTCGAACGCCTCGCAGAGTGACACCGACTCCGACACGGTTGGCGATGTCTGTGACAACTGTCTGGCGCTGAGCAACGTGAGCCAGCTCGACGCCGACAATGACGGGCGGGGCGACGTGTGTGACAACTGCCCGTCGATCGCGAACGCAGATCAGTTCGACGCCGACGCCGACAACCGCGGCGATCTCTGCGACATCGTGATCAGCGAGTTTGCGGCCGCAGGGCCAGCGGGTGCTGACGATGAGTTCATCGAGCTGTACAACGGGAGCACCACCACGGTGAGCCTCGCCGGGTGGTTGGTGCAGTATCGGGCCACGGCGTCGAGCTCGGCGTGGTCGACGATCAGTGTGCTGCCCAAGACCGCGATGATCCCCTCGCATGGGTTTTACCTGTTCGTCTCAGGTGGAGCGGCTGGGTACAGCGGCACCACGCCGGCTGACTTCGTCGCGGTCACGACGTCGGGCACGCCCAAACCGATTCAAATGAAGAGCGACTCGGCGCACCTCCGGCTCGCCTTGCCGGGTGGTGGCGCGGCGGTGGGGCCGATTGACGTGCTGATCAGTGACACGGTGGCCTACGGGTCGGTGGCGGTGGCGGGTGAGGGCGCTCCGGTGCTGGCGGCGCCCTGGGGTACGTCGAGCCCCTACTCGTCGGGCAGCCTCGAGCGCAAAGCGACCGCGGCCTCGACCTCAGGGTCGATGGGCACCGCCGGAGCCGAGGCGACCGCTGGCAACAACCGAGACAGCAATTCGAACGTCGATGACTTCGTGACCCGAGCGTCGAGGCAGCCGCAGAGCAGCACGTCGCCGCAAGAACCTTGAGCCAAGGTTCAATGCTTCACGAGTAACGTTGGGTCGACGAGCGCCGTGGTGTCGAGGATCATCGTTTCGCGATCAACGCTGGCCAGCTTCGACCCATCGGCCGAGAGGTTCAGCGAACCGACTCGCAGACACGGCGAACCAAGGTGTTGGCGTGTTGATGGGGCGCTCCCACAGAGGGGTCGCGGCCCCTTTCTTCCACACTCGAACGACCGCGCTCTTGGCCGTGCTCGTGTTTTCATTACTCTCGACCGACGGCGATCTCACTGCCCGTGTCGAGCGCAGTCACCCGTATTTGCCCCTTGGTGTAAAGCGCCGCGACGCGGGCATCACTCGAAGTCGCCGAGGTGCCAATGGGGTACCCGCGGCCGTGAACCGGTATGAAAAACTGCGGTCAACGGCGCCCGTCGTCACGTCTCACACTTGAAATTCGGTGCTGGTTTGTACCGCGAGGTGGGTCGCGTCGATGAAGTGCTTCGAGTTGACGGTGTTGAGCTGTGCCGGCGAATGCTCCGCGAGCACCTTGCGATCGAACGAGCGCTGCGTGCAGCCGAGCACCGCGAAGAAGGGAATACAGACCCAAGGCCTCATGACCGACGACAGGACATCACCAGCTCGAGGGCTATGCGTACGGAGAGCGTTCGGTTGGGTCGACGCCCGTGAATTCTTCGACCGACAACCCCTTCGCAAGCGCTCGATGCTCGCTCGAGCCCAGCGTCGACAACAGGTCTTCAGGGCCGTGAACGAAGCGGCGCTCGAGGGCCGCCAAGCGTGCCCGCGAGGCCTCGAGCCGCTCGACTGACAGCCGCCCGCTCTCGACCGCCTTGACCACTGCATCGATCGCGCTCCATTGACGCGTCGCCAGGTGGCAGACCAAGAACAAGTCGACCCCCGCCTCGAGCCCTTCGACCACCGCGCGCTCAATCGAGTAGTGATCAGCGATCGCCTTCATCTCGAGATCATCACTGACGATGACGCCTTCGAAGCCGAGCTGATTTCGCAACAGGTCGGTCAGCACGGCCCGGCTCATCGTCGCGGGCTTCTCGGGCTCTATGGCGTCGAAGATCACGTGCGCCGTCATCAACGACGCCAGGCCCGCGCGGGCGTAGGCCTCGAACGGCACCAGCTCGACTTGCCGCAGCCGCTCGAGGTGATGCGGGAGCCTCGGCAGGTCGAGGTGCGAGTCTTGATCAGTGTCTCCATGACCTGGAAAATGCTTGCCGCACGATGCGACACCTTGGGCCTCGAGGCCGCGCGCCATCGCGACGCCGAGTCGGCCCACTTCGGCGGGGTCGTGATGAAACGAGCGATCGCCGATGACCGGGTTCTTCGAGTTGGTGTCGACGTCGAGCACGGGCGCGAAGTCCCAATCGAAGCCGACGGCTCGAACTTCGTACCCCAACAATCGGCCGACCCGCTCGGCGAGCGCCGCGTCTCGGTTTTTCGCGAGCGTGCGAAGGGGAGGCACTGCAGTGAACGGTGGTCCTCTCAGGCGGGCGACCCGGCCGCCTTCTTGATCGACCGCGGCGATCAGCGGCCGCCCGGCCCGGGTCTTGAGCGCGTTGATCAGCGACGAGGTCTGCTCGGCTGATTCGATGTTGCGCTTGAACAAGATCACTCCGCCAACGCCGGCGTCGATCAGCTCGAGCACCTCGTCATCGGGTCTCGCCCGGGGAAAACCCACCATGAACAGACTGGCTGCAAGTCGGCGGAGCTCTGAAGTCGACACCGCCCCAGACTTAGCGCGATTCTTGAATCGTTTTGCCCATCACGTCGGCAGCCAGGGCAAACAATTGTGCGACGGCGCGCGCCACCGACTCGCCACCCAACTCATAGTCGAGGTTCGAGCGGTGATGGTGATGCCGGTGCTGCCCGACCCAGCCTGAGGAGACCTCTTGCCTGGGCAAACAGTGGCGGGTCTCGATGTTTTGGGCGAAGCGCTCGAACATCGCCCGGCGGTTGGAGGTAAGTCTTTGCCGCGCGTCGGCTTTCTGCCAGTCGGGCATCGCGCCACGCCGAACACTGTTCATCAGGTTGCGGGAGTCGACCGCGTCGAAGGGGCTGGGTGCGTGAATCCGACTTCTCGCGAGCTGCGAAAGCCGACGAAACCCGTGAAATCGTTTCGAATCAGCCCACCCGGGTTTTGAAGTTCAAGGGCCGAGCCGCAGTTGGCGCCTCCGATGCTCAGCGCTGGCTCGATGTAATCGTCACTCCATCAGCTTGTTCATCACCGCCTCTGAGCGTCGCAGCCCGACGGTGGCGAGCACTGCTTTCGCGGCCGGGTTCTTGGCGAGCACGGCTTCGACCGCCGCGCGGGGGAAGCTGATCACCTCTGCTTGAGCGCTCACCGTGACGGTGGCTTGTCGTTTCACGCCCGAAAACATCGCTTGTTCGCCGAAGACCTGGCCTGCAGTGAGCGTGTCGATGGCTTTTTCGGTGCCGAGGTCGTCGACGGTCACCCGGGCTTCGCCTTTCGAGAGCACGTAGAGCATGTCGGCGGGGTCGCCTTCGCGGCACAGCACGTGGCCTGGTGCGAAGTTTTGTTTGATCGCAGACGCCAGCAGCTCACGGCGACCCTCGACGTCCAGCGCTTCGAACAGCTTCGAGACCTTGGCCAGCTCGTCAACGTCGGGTTCGCTCATGGTGGCCAAAGCCTACACAAGGGCGCGTCGAGTGCGGCGGTCTGTTTCAGCTGCAGGGCATTCGGTGACGGCTTGAATCAGCGCGCCCCGTGAAGCGGCTGGGCATTCACGGGGCGGCCTTTTTTCGCTACGGGCAGCGGCCGGCTTCGAAATAGCCGGGCTTCGTCTCGCGCACCCATGAGGTGAAGTAGAGGTTCCACAAGCCGAGGTCGTCGTTTGCGCCGATGGTGCATGCGCGCCCGTTGTTCGGCTGGCAGAGCGCAGCGCGATGCGCCGTGGTGTGTGCGTAGTTGTTGGAGAAACTCTCGGTGCAGGTTGAACCGCTGCCCCCGCCGGAACCGCCGCCACTGCCCCCGCCGGAACCGCCGCCACTGCCGCCGCCGAAACCGCCGCCACTGCCGCCGCCGGAACCGCCGCCACTGCCGCCGCCGGAACCGCCGCCACTGCCGCCGCCGGAACCGCCGCCACTGCCGCCGCCGGATCCACCACCGCCACCTGATCCACCACCGCTGCCGCCGCCCGCGCCACCGCCGGTGTTGTCACCATCCACGAGGCCGAAGAACACCGCCGCGTACGTCGTCGAGCAGATGCCCACGTCGAGAATGAACGCACCGGCGGTGCCGCACCCATGGGCCGGGTCGACGGGCGTGCCGTGGCTCATCTTCGCAATTCGCCACGACTCGACGCGCACCACGCCGTCAGCTGAAGCGAACCGGGTCACCGTCGCCGCGCCAACCGTCTGCGTCGTGGTCGGCGTGGCATTCACGCCGTGCACATTCGTCCACTGCAGAATCTCTTCGTCGGCATTCGCCGGCACGACCACGCCATCACTCGTGCCGTGCCAAATCGCCACGCGCGGGTACGTCGCAGGCACCGGAGCCCCGCTACGAACCAGGTCTCCCCACTGCGTCGCCGAGAGATTCTTGCTGCCGAACATGCAGCTGTACGCATCGTTCTGCGAATCAGCGCAGCGATAGGGCAACCCGGCCATCACCGCACCGGCGGTGAACACCTCCGGGTAGGCCGCCAACATGACCGAGGTCATCGCGCCTCCGGCCGAGAGCCCGGTCACGTAGACCTTGCCCACCGGGTACCGCGCCTTGATCGAATCGACCATCTGCACCACCGAGAGCGCCTGCCCCGCGCCGCGTCGCGCGTTGGCCGGGTCGTACCAGGCGAAGCAATTGCCGTTCGCCGTGGTCTGCGGGTACACGATGATCGCGCCAATCGAGTCGGCCAGCGTGTTCCACCCGGCCATCACGTAGGCGCTCGCGCTCTGCGTGCACCCGTGCATCGCGACGATCACCGGCACGTTGCGCGCGGCGACTTTGGCCGGCACGTACTCAAACATCGTCAGATTGCCGGGGTTCGAACCAAACGAGCTCACTTGGGTGAGCTTCGAGGTCGACGTGCCCACTGCTGCGACCTCAGCATTCAGGCTGGCCGACTCAAGCCCGCACGCCGCAAATCCAACTCCGAGAAACACCGCTGCCAATGTCGATGAACGCATGCCCCAGACCATGAGCAACCCTCATGCCGCAGCGCGTCTTAGAGTGAGAAACCACCTCTGCCTACAAGGGTTTAGCCGCTGCCCGGCCAGTCCCACTGTCCGCAAACTGAGACAGGTTGTGTTCAGCCACTTAACAGCGGCGGGTATTATTCTGACGCATCACAGCATGAACCAAACGTCATATTCGTCTTGCCATCGAGACGTCGCTGTGGTGTTGCGCCCCCCGCGCGGGCCACCTGCACGGCGCGCATTCACGAATTCATTTCTAGGAGCAGAACCATGAAGAACCTTCTCTTTGCCTCACTCGCGGTAACCCTCTTGACGGTGGCCTGCGGCGCGCCGACGACCACCACCACCGACTCGGGCACGGTCGTCACTGTCGACGCAGGCACGGTTGACGCGGGCACGCCCGTGAAGACCTACACCTGCGACAACAAGACCAAGACCACGACCGTCATGTTCACCTCGAACACGCTGGTCATCTCGAACGTGAAAGACGCGGCGGCCAGCTGCTTCGACATTCTCGCGAGCTACACCGGCTTCGCGCAAGAAGGCCGCGGCAGCATCTCAGCCGACGGCAAGACCGTCATTCTCGAGCTCTACTTCAAAGACAAGACCATCGGTCACTCGTGCGCTGACGGCGCGGTCGGCTCGTCGACCGTGAAGTTCGCGGCCGTCGGCGGCGCGGCTCCGGTTGCGTTCACTGGCAATGCGCAGCAGACCTACCGCATCGCCACTGGCGGAGCGGCCGGCGACTACAGCACCGGCGCCAAGATCACCGCGTACTTCAGCGGCAAGACGATGGTCATGACGGGCTCAGACATCCCCTCCTCGCCGGTTGGTTACAGCCAGAACCTGAACCTGGGTGCGGCCTCGCAGTGCTACAACAAAGTGACGATCACCACGGCCGGCGCCGCTGGTCAGGAAAACTTCACGGTCGTTTCTGATCTCGGCCAGCTGAACGTCAACCCGTAATTCTCAACAGCCATTGATTTCAAGAGAGCCGGGTGCTGCTGCGGCCCGGCTCTCGTTGTTTCTACTCGTCGACTTCGGTGAACCATGGTCTTGCGCTCGATGATTCGCACTGGGTGTTTTGCTCTCTTGCTGGCGGCCAGTGTGGCCGCGGCCGAGGGCCCGGTCGCCCCTCTCAACCTCGACCCGTTGCCCGACTACAAAGATCTGAAGAGCCGTGAAAACGACGGCCCGCTCTCTGATTTTCGACTGATCAGCTACTTCTTCGCCCGCACTTCGCTCACCAACGTCATCGGCAACCCCTCTGGGCTGCGCGGCGTGTCGCTCGGGCCCTACGGCCTGCCCAACGGCTCAGCGGTGCAGATCGGCGCGATCAACAACTTCTACGTCGACCAACGGTGGATACCCGTCATCGAGTACACGCCGTTCTTCTTCGACGGCCTGGCCAGCGTGCGCGCGCAATTCGAGATCGACTACATGTGGGGCCTCGCTGCGAACACCACCCAGCCCAACCAGGGTGGCGGCTTCAACGCCGACCAGGTCAACATTCAGACCAAGAACGTCAACGTCGCGATCTACCCGTTCAAGAAGCAGAAGCCCCTGTCGATCGTGATTGGTACCCAGACGGTGTACGACACGATTCTCGACCCCGCGACCAACTCGCTCTTCGAGTTGCAGAAGAGCGGCTACAAGTTCAGCTACCTCGCCTCTGACGCCACCGGCATCTCGGTCTACGGCAACATGGGCCAGCACCGCTTCAAGGTGAGCCTCTTGCCGCTCTCGGCCGCGCAGCCCGACGTGGTCACGCAGAACAACCCGTCGCTCTTCTTCGTGATTCTGGCCACCGCCGACTACTCGTGGTCGCCGATGCCGGGCACCCACCTCGGCCTCTCGGTGTGGACGATGCGCGACGAGACCAAGGGCAAGGCGTTCGCCTACGAGGGCCTGGTCTACAACGGCCCCAGCAGCCCGGGCTTGGCGGCGTTCACCGGCGCTCCGCGGTTCGCGATCGATGCTCCGCGCGGCGGCGTGTCGTGGTTCGGCTTCAACTTTCAGCACAACCTGAACTTCAACCACGGCCCGCTGGCGGCGTCGGGCTTCGTGATGGTGAACAAGGGTCGCTACATCAGCACCAGCACCACCACCACCAACCCCAAAGACCTCGACATCTTCGGCGTGGGCGCGAACCTCGAGTTCGTCTACCACTACGGTCGCACGCCGGCCGACGTCATCTCGCTCGAAGGCATGTTCACCTCGGGTGACTCGAACCCCGAAGACAACCAGTACAGCGGCGTGTTCACGATGAACACCTACGGCTTGCCGGGCGCGGTCTGGTTCAACAGCAAGACGCTCCTGCTTTTCCCCTTCACCAGCACCATCAACAACTACACCGGCGCGATCAACGACATCTCGAACCAGGGCTACGGCATGTCGGCCGCGGTGTTGGCCGCGACGCGCGACCTGGTGCCGAACATTCTCTCGCTCAAGTTGGGCACCGCGCTGGCGTGGGCGAACGCGGTACCGGGCGACTCCATCGGCATCTCGGAGGGCACCCGCGGCCGCTTCGTCGGCTTCGAGATGAACGCCGAGCTCAAGTGGCAGATTCGCTACTTGATGACGGTCGGTCTGCACGGCGCCTACATGGTGCGTGGCGACTTCTACACCAACGTCTCGCGCGTCACCGAAAACCCCTACGCGCTGTTCACCACCTTCACCTGGTACGGGTTCTAAATCATGAGCTCACGACTTTTGATGATCGCCGCTGTCTGTGCCGCATTGATCAGCGCTGGCTGCGTCAAGCGCTACAGCGACTCGCCGCCGCTCGCCTTCGCCGACGTGCCGTACGTGGGCCCGACCGGCACCGTGTGGCCGCTCAAGAGCGTTCAGCTCGAGGGAGCGAAGGCCCGCTACAACCTGGGCCACGCCCCGACCTTGCGCTACGTCGAGCTCAACGAGACCGGCACCACCACCGTGGTCTTTCTTCACGGCCTGGGCAGCTATCTGAAGTTCTGGCGCTCGCAGCTCGACGAGACCGCGGCCAAGGGCTACCGGGTCATCGCGATTGATCAGCTCGGCTTCGGTAAGTCAGAGAAGCCGGCGACGTTTCCGTACACCACTGAATCGTTTGCCGAAAACGTGGTCGAGGTGCTCGACCTGCTGCACATCGACAAGGCGATTCTGGTCGGCCACTCAATGGGCGGGCAGACTGCGCTTTCGACGGCGATTCGATACCCCGACCGCGTCTCGGCGCTGGCGTTGGTGAGCCCCGCAGGCTTCGAGGTGTTCTCGACCCGCGAGCAGAAGTGGTTCAAGAACGTGTACTCGCGCGCGCTGGTCATCGGCCAAGACGAAGAGGGCATCTGGGGCAACATTCGTGAGCTGAACTTTCAGAAATGGGTGCCTGATCACGAGTGGTTGGTTGAGGAGCGGGTTCGCGAGTCAAAGCCGGTCGCCGAGGGGCTCGAAGACGCCGAAAAAGCCGCCGCTGCCGCACGCAGCAAGCCGGGCGCAGACCTGGCCGCCATCGACGCCGAAGAGAAGGCCGCCAAGGCGCTCGCGGTGGCCCAGGCCAAAGAGTTCGACTCGTATGCCTACGCGCAGGTGCGCACCGTCGAAGGCCTGACCCAGAACAACTTCGTGCGCGAATCGCTCAACAAGGTGCAGGCGCCGACCGTCATCATCTACGGCAGCGGCGATCGCTTGATACCCAACATGTTCTTGCACGGAGGCTTCACCAAGACGGTGATGGCCGTCGGCCAGGCCGGCATACCCGGCAGTCAGCTGGTCGAGCTGGAGGGCTGCGGCCACACGCTGCAGCTCGACTGCACCGCCGAGTTCAACAAGACCCTGTTCGAGTTTCTCGCCAAGGTCAGCACCGCCAGCACGACGACTACCGCTGCGGCGGCGCACTGACGTAGAGCTTCTGCGCCAACAGCCAGCGAACGACCGGCGCGGCCGCCGCGGCTTGGCCCAGCAGCCACGGCACGAGGGCTCTGGTGTGGCGTACCTTCTTGGGTATCTGCTCGGTGCCCAGCGCCAGGCCCTTGAGCTTGAGCAACTCGAGCCGCGGGTGGTCGAGCGGCACGCCGGGGGGCGCCCGCTTGAGCTTCTCCATCGCGCCCACCGAGAGCCCGGCCTGTTGGGTCGCGGTCAGTAGTTTTTGCAACGCGACGCCGCTCGTGTCGGCCAGCACCCGGCTGCGCAGGTGCTTGAGCGACTCGGGGTACAGCGCGTACGAGCCCGCGCCCACGGAGTCTTCGAGGCCGAGCTGCAGGTAGAGCGCGGTCGGGCCTTCGAAGGCGCCCGCCATCAGGCCGAAGACCGCTGACACGTTGGTCTTGTAGGGCGTCTTGTCGTTCGAGAAGCGCACGTCGCGGTGGAGCCTGAAAATCTTGCCCGGCTTGAGTGTTTTGCCCCGATAGAGCTTGGCCAACGGGGCTTGCAGCTCGGCCACCAGGGAGCGCATCGGCTCGGCCCAGAGCGCCTCGAACGCGCCCCGGTTCTCTGCAAACCACTCGCGACGCTGGTTCATCGCCAGGGCGTGAAACCACGACACCCCCTCAGCGGGGAAGCCCTTGAACGGGCCAGGCGGGGGGGCAGACTTGGCGGGTTTTTTCGAGGAGGCCATGACGAGCTGCGCTCTCGCGCTTACCGGCCGCCCATGCGCAGACGCATGACGACGCTCTCGGGCAACAAGAAGCGCAGGTGTGCGTTGCCCAACCGAATGATGCCTCCGTCGTTGACGACCTTGCGCTGCCGGGCGCCGAGCGGCTCGCCATCGACGAAGGTGCCATTCTTGCTGTCGGCGTCGCAGAGTGACCACTGCTGAGAGCGTTCGTCGTACTGCAGCCAGGCGTGAAAGCGGCTCACGCTCGAGTCATCGATGGCGATGTCGTTGGTCTCGACGCGCCCCAGCGTGACGCCCATGGTGAACGGGTTCTGTACGCCCGCGCGCTTCTCGACCAAGAACAACATCGGGTCGCGCCCGGTCTCGAGCTTGCCGACGCTGGCCGAGCCGGTCAGCGCCCACGCGTCGCCGCTGTGCTCGTCGCCAGTGGCCTCGAAGACCAACATCGGCACCTTGACGGAGCGCTCGGTCGCCAAGGCATCTTTCCGCCAACGGTCGACGAACTCGCTGAGGTGGAGCGTCATGACCACAAGCCTAGCGCACGCAGTGTGGAAACGACCGAGGTATCCACCAAGCCGACATCTCCACACCGTGGTTTTTTATTCGGGTGGTGCCAGACCCCACTACGCTGCGCCCGTGCCCCACGATACCCATCGTCCGATTGGTCACGTCGTCGTTCGCAACCCGCTCCTCCCGTACGACACGCTCGACGCCTTCGCGGCCGCCGCACGGCAATCGCCCGAGGCGGGGCGCGCATTCTTGCGCACGTTGATCTCGCGACCCGACGTGGCCGAGGCCCTCTATGTCGCTTCTCCCGGGCTGGTCGAAGGCGTCGAGAAGTGGGTCAAAGAGCCGATGAGCGAGCGGGGGCGCAAGGTCGAGCGCGCGCTGATCAGCTACCTCGAGCGCATGTCGACCCGGTGCACGCCGTTCGGGTTGTTCGCCAGCGTGTCGATGGGCAAGGTGGTCGCGAAGAGCAGCCGTACCGAGGTCGCGCCACTCGATGACATTCGTCGGAGAACCAGGCTCGACAACGGGTACCTGCAGGCGCTCTGCGAGAAGCTGACGCTGCGGCCCGAGGTGCGGCGAGGGCTCAAGTACACTCCCAATGAAACGCTGCACCAGGTCGGGGAGCGGCTGCATTTCGTCACCGCTCGCCAAGACAGTGGTCGCCGGGTCTACGACTTGAGCGCGGTCGATGCGCTCGAGGCGCTGACCACCCACGTGTTGCCGGCGGCGCGGCACGGCGGCACTCCGGCGCAGCTGACCCAGGCGTTGCTTCAGGCGATGCCCGAGCTGAGTCAAGAAGAGGCCTCGGGCTTCATTGATCAGCTGATCGACGCGCAGATCATCTTGGGCTCGCTCTCGGTGCCGTTGACCGGGCGCGAGGGCATCGACGCGGTGCTCGAACAGCTGCGCAGCCTCGAAGGCGTGGGTACCGAGATCAAAGCGCTCGAGGCCATTCGCCTGGCGATCGCCGAAATCGACAAGACCATCAGCAACACCGCGGCGCCCTACGAGGCGCTGGGCAAGATTCTCGAGCCGCTCGAGATACCCTTCGAGAAGGGGCAGCTGGTGCAGGTCGATTTGGCGCGGCTGGGTGACCGCTTCGAGCTGCCAGAGTCGCTGATTCGGCAGATGGCCAGGGTGGCCAGCGTGCTCGCGTGCGCGAACCCCGCGGGCGATGACCCGCTGAAGACCTTTCGAGACGCCTTCAGCGCGCGCTACGAGGGCGCCGAGGTGCCGTTGCTCGAGGCGCTCGATGATGAAGCGGGGGTCGGCTTCACCTCTGAGAATGCCGGTCACGCCGCTCCGCTGCTCAAAGACGTGCACTTCACCCCTCGCAACCTCGCGACCCAACAGCAAGACCTCGACTGGGACCAATGGGTCGGTGGGCTGATTCTGCAGGCGCAGATCGATGGCACCAACGAAATCGTGCTCAGTGAAGCCGACCTCGAGCACCGAGCGCAGCGGTCGAACCCCTTCGCAGAATCGCTGGTGCTCTTCACCACCTTGTTCAATCGAAAGCCGGGCAGCGCTGACCCGGTCGCCTACGTCTCGGGCATGGGAGGGCCTTCATCTGAGTCATTGTTCGGCCGGTTCGCGTGGCTCGATGAGCGGCTCGAGAAGGGTGTTCGCGAGGGGCTGGCGGCTGAAGAGAAACTTCGGCCCGAGGCCCGCTTTGCCGAGTTGGTGCATTCTCCAGAGGGCCGGTCGGGCAACGTCATCGCCAGGCCCGCGGTGCGAGCGCTCGAGATACCCATTCTGTCGCGCGGCGGGCTGCCCGCGTCGCAGACGGTGCGGCTCGATGATCTGCTGCTCTCGATCAGGCGGGGTCGGCTGGTGCTGCGCTCGGCCTCGCTCGACTGCGAGATCGTGCCGCGCCTGACCAACGCTCACAACTACGCCTTCTTGGGTCTGCCGCTCTACCGCTTTCTGGCGACGATGCAGGGAGAAGGGCTGCCGCGTGCCGGTCTGTGGTCGTGGGGCAGCCACCGCAGCGCGCCCGTGTTGCCGCGGGTGCGCGTGGGCAACCTGATCATCGTCTTGGGTCGCTGGGAGCTGGGTGAAGGGCTGCTCAAGTCGCTGAGCACGGTCGCCGCGGTCAAAGCGCTGGCCGCCAAGCTGAAGTGGCCACGCTTCGTCGTGGCGCGCGAGAACGACAACACCCTCGCCATCGACCTCGAAAACGACCTCTCGGTCGAGACCTTCGTCGACAGCTACAACCACCGTCCCAAGGCGACCATCGAAGAAGATCTCGACCGCCGCTACGGCAGCCCCTTCGTGAACCACGAGGGCAGCTTCGCCAACGAGGTGCTGGTGCCGATGGTCGCCAACGAGCGCCGGTACCCCGCGCTGCAGAAGCTGCCCGCCGCCAAGCTCGACCGGGTGTTCATGCCTGGCAACGACTGGCTGTATTTGCGCGTTCACGTCACGCCAGCGATGGCCGAGCGGGTGCTCACCACCACGGTGCCCGAGGTGCTCGCGTGGGCGCGTGGCACCGGTGAGCTCAAACGCTGGTTCTTCATTCGCTACGACGAGCAGGGGCATCACCTGCGGCTGCGTTTTCAGGGGCCTCCGGCGTGGCTGCGAGAGCAGCTCTTTCCCAAGCTCGAGGCCGCGGTGCGCCCGTGGGTTGACGCGAAGATCGTCTCTCGCTTGGTGATTGATACCTACCGGCGCGAGGTCGAGCGCTACGGCGGCCCGCACTCGATGCCGTTGGCCGAGGCGTGGTTCGAGGCGGCCAGCGACGAGGCGCTCGAGCTGATTCAGCTGTTGCCCCGCGACAGTGATCTCGAGGCGCGCGGGTGGGCGGCCTTCGTCGGCGTGAATCGAATCATGAGCCTGTTGCTCGACACCGACGAGCAGCGCATCAAGGGGCTCGAGAACTGGCGCACCTCACTGTTCGAAGAGAACGGAGGCGGCTCGACGCTCGAGACCTCACTCTCGAAGATCGCCCGGTCGCATCGGGCGCTGACCGGGCAACTGGTGACCGGCGCGATGCCCGACACGATGGGCGAGGCGGCCCCGGTGCTGGCCAGGTACACCGGCGTGCTCTCTGACATCGCCGCGGGGTTCAAGCGCCTCGACGGTGAAAAGGCGTTGACCACCTCGTTGGGCGAAATCGGGGGCGCGTTGATGCACATGCATGTCAACCGGCTGCTCCGCGCTCAACAACGCCGTCAGGAGCTGGTGCTGTACGACCTGCTCGCTCGACACTTGAAGTCGCAACAAGGGCGAACTCGAAAGGGTTGAAGGGGTGAGGTGATGGCGGCCATTGCATGGGAGACCCCCGTCGTGCACGACCCGGGGTCGGTACGGCGAGCACAGAGCGAGGTCGAGCGGCTGGCGGCCAAGCTCATCGCAGGCTGGGAGCAACACGTCTCGATGTTCGGCCTGATCGAAGGCAAGGTCGGCGTCGCCTTCACCCTGTTCGAGCTCGCGGCTGCGGGGCTGGCCGAGGTCGACGATCACGCAGAGCGCGCGCTCGTTGCCGCGGTTGAACAGTTCAATTCAAGCGGCGCCAACCCCGGGCTGCATGCGGGCGTCGCCGGGCTGGGGTGGTTGGTCGACGCGTGGCTCGGCGAAGAAGACCTGTGTGGGCCGATCGACGACTCGCTGCGCGAGAAGGTGTCGCAGATGAAAAACGAGCCGAACATCGGGCTGCGGTTGGGGCTCTCTGGCATCGGGCTGTACGCGGTGCGCCGGGCACCTCGGGTAGCGTCAGCACGGCTGCTGCTCGAGGAGATCTCCCAGACCCTGACCAGCTCGGTTCGGCGAGCGCCCGAAGGCCTCACGTGGAACACGTCGGCCGCGTATCTGAAGGCCCGGGGCGCAGAAGGTTTCTTCGCCACGCCTCAACAGAACATTCGTGAATATGGCTCGGCCCATGGCGTGGCGCCGCTGTGCCTTTTGCTGAGCCAGCTCGAGAAACTGCGCGTGCCCGCGGCCAGCCCCGTGGTCGAGACGCTGCGCTGGGTCTGGGGGTCGACCAAAGCCGAGCCCAATCGCTTCGGCTACGCGGTCGGCGATTCGACCCGGGTGCCGCTCAACACCTTCACCTGGTGCACCGGAGACCCCGGCACCGCCTTGCCCTGCTGGCTCGCAGCGACCAGCAGCGATTTGCACCCCGAGGCTGATCATTTTTTGACCTTCGGCAGGTCGTTGGCTCAGCGAATCGTCGACGGTGAACGGCCCGGCCTGGAAGGGCGTATTGATCTCTGCTGCGGGCTCTCAGGCGTGCTGCAAGTCTTCTCAGGGTGGGCCGCGATGTCAGGCGACCCGCTTTTTGCCGAAGCCTCGCGGGTGCTGCTGAAGCGGTTGCTCGACGAGCTCGCCGGGTTTGAGCTGTCTCGAATGAGCCTCGACCTGCAGTTCGGCATCGGCGGCGTCGCGGCGACCCTGTTGGCCCAGGTGAACGGCAAGGCTCCCTCGTGGGCGGGCCCGCTGGCGATGGTGCTCCCTGACGTCAAGCAGCCCCCGACCCAGAGCCACGGGGGCCCCTGAGCTTTCAGCCCGGGCTCGCGCGTCTTGCCCAGTGCGTGCGCTGGGCTCTGATCATCGTGGTGGCGGGGTGCGGGTCTGGCTGCCAGGCGCTGGTCGGCGACGTCGTGCCATCGGGCCTCGACGCGGGGCACGCGGGTGAAGCAGACGCCGCGGTCGACGGGGGTGCGCTGGCCGATGCAGGTGTGCTCGCCGACGCCGGGTCGCTGGTCGATGCGGGCACGTCGGTTGACGCGGGGCGGTTCTACGGCACCGACCGCGCCCAGTTCTTCGGAGCGCCCCGGTGCAGCCGCGACGTAGTGCTCTGCGACGACTTCGAGTCGCGAGACGCCGGCGATTTCCCCGACCCGTTGACGTGGAGCCGCAACGCGACCGCCGGCATCACCATCGCCATCGATACGACCCGGGCGGCCCGTGGCACCAAATCGGTTCGCTTCACCACGCCCAACGTGCCGAGCGAGGCGTACATTCGCGAGACCAAGTCGTTCGCGGTGACCCACAACGCGTTCTACGGCCGCCTCTTTTATTACCAGCAGACACCAGGGCCCCAGAAGTTCGCCCACTGGAACGTGATTGAAGCCACCGGGCCCCAGGTCGTCGACGGCGTGCAGATGACCTCGTTCTACCGCTACGGCGGCGTCTCGCTGGGCGGCATCTTCAACAACTACCTCTTTCAATTCGAGCATCGCCCCCGCGAGCCGAACTACGTCGAGATCGGCCAAGCCGAAGACAAGCAGCTCGAGCCGCTGGGCCAGTGGGTCTGCCTGGAGTGGTTCTTCGACGGCGACGCGACAGAAGGCCGGCTGTGGAAAGACGGAGTCGAGCTGCCCGCGCTGCACGCGACGAGCCCTTTCAACGGAGTGAGCTTCACGATGCCGGTCTTCAACGGGCTCAACATCGGCTGGGCGCACTACCAGAACCCTGAAGCGGGGTTCGAGGTGTGGGTCGACGAGGTCGCGGTCGATACCCAGCGAATCGGGTGCAACAACTAACGGTCGTGATCAGCCACCAGCTCGTGGCGCCCCAGCAGCCGGTAAAACGCGCTGCGAGCGAGGCCCGCTTCACGCGCGGCGGCCGAGACATTGCCGTGGTGCCGTTCGAGCAACGTTCGCAGGTACTCACGCTCGAAGGCATCGAGCACCTTGTGGCGCGCCGCCTGAAACGTGGTGGGGGCGTCGGCGGCGCGCTCGAGCTTCCACTCCCCCAGCGCGAGGGCTCGGGTCACCGCGTTGCGCAGCTCTCGCACGTTGCCCGGCCACGCCTCGAGCTGCAGCGCCTCGAGCGTCGCGGCCGAGCAGTGCACGCCAATGCCGCGAAATTGCCGGGCGAACAGCTCAACCAGCAGGGTGATGTCATCGCGCCGTTCACGCAGCGGCGGCAGCACCACCTCGGCCACCGCCAGCCGGTAGTAGAGGTCTTCGCGGTAGGTGCCTTCGCGCACCGCGAGCGAGAGGTCGCGCTGGGTGCTGGCCAGCAGCCGGGCGGGCGTCTTGCGACGAACGGTGTCACCGACGCGCAGGTAGTCTCTCGACTCGAGCAGCCGCAACAGGCGAGGTTGCAGCTCGAGGGGCAGCGCCCCGACTTCATCGAGCAACACGGTGCCGTCACCGGCCGATTCGATCAACCCGGCCTGATCTCGCTCGGCCCCGGTGAAGGCTCCGCGCACGTGGCCGAAGAGCTGGCTCTCGAACAGCTCGGGGCTGGCCGCGGCGCACTCGAAGACGACGAAGGGCTTGGCAGCGCGTTGAGAATTCAAGTGCAGCGCTCGGGCCGCGGCCTCTTTGCCGGTGCCGTTCTCGCCGACGAACAACACCGTGGCATCGCTCGACGAGAGTCGCTCGAGAGCGGCGAAGACTTGCCGCATCGCGACCGATTGGCCGAGCAGGTCTCCGAAGCTCGAGGCGGTGCTGGGCTCGAGGCCGTGGTGCGCGATGGCGCGAATGGCCAGGGTCGAGCGGCCGACCGTGACGCTCGCTCCCAGCGGTACCATCGCCTCGGAGACGCGGGCTCCCAAGAACGAGACGCCGTTGCGGCTGCCCAGGTCGCGCACCCTCACTCGCCCGGCCAACAATTCGAAGCTGACGTGGCGGCGCGAGACCGCGCGATCATCGAGCACCAGGTCGCACTCGGTGCCGCTGCCGACGAAGAGGGTGCCGCGATCGAGCCGCATCTTCTGGCCTGCCGACGGGCCCGCGACGACTTCGACCCAGATTGGCTCCGATTGCCCGTCTTCGGGCGTGAAGGCTTCAGTGCTCACCGGGGGCGCTCCGGAGGGTGCGAGCGAGCTGACAGATTTTCGGCCCTCGCCGAGAGTGCGCGCCAATGGGGCGGCTCGAAACGCTCTGCGCGGAGGCTTCGCTGATCATCGCGGGCGCTCCCGAGGGTGCGAGCGAGCGGGCAATTCTCGGCCTGCGCCAAGAGTGCGCCCCGATGTGGGAGCTCGGAACGCAGCGCGCGGGGGCTTCGCTGATCATCGCGGGCGCTCCCGAGGGTGCGAGCGAACGGGCAACTCTCGGCCTTCGGCGCGAGGCGTGGTGCGCGCCGATGTGGCCTGTTCGAAACGCTCCGCGCGGAGGCTTCGCTGATTATCGCGGCAGCTTTCGAGGGTGCGAGCGAGCGGGCAATTCGCCGCGAGGCGTGATGCGCCCCGATGGGCCGGCTCGAAACGCACTGCGCGGGGGCTACGCTGATCATCGCAGCCGCTCCTTGATCACGGCCTTTTCGCCTGGAGCCAGGTGCAGCGCCTTCGAGACCGTTCGATGGGTCTCGGGGTTGCGCAGCTCGACCACCACCTCGCCGCTCTCGACGGGAAAGAGCGACATCGGCGTTTCACCGAGCAACTTGCCGCCGACATACACCTGTGCCCACGGGTCAGCGTCGACGGTCAAGTACGAGATGCTCGGCGCGACCGTCGGCACCAGCGGCGCTTGCGGCGCGCCTGGCTTCGCCTCGCTCACGCCCATCAGCATCGCCGCGACCACCGCGACGGCCGTCACCACAGCGGCACCGAGGCCCCAGGCCAACGGTCGTCGATCGCCACGTCGCAGCCCAGCGACATCTTGGGTCTCAATCGCGTCTCGCCCGGGCCCGATCGGCGAGACCGAGCCCGTCTGTTTGCCGAGCTCGAGCGTGTGGTTGGTGTGCGCAGACAGCGTGCGCAGCTCTTCGGCGAACGCGCCTTGCACCAACGCGCCCAGGCGCGCGCTCGCGTCAGAGGGCACCGGGGGCAGCATCGCTCGCAGCGAGCGTGCATCGGGAGGCCGGCCCGCCGGGTCGCGAACCAACGCGGCGTCAATCGCCCGGCGCATCGCTTCGGGCACGCCGTCGGTGCCTGCGGGGTGCCCTTTCAGAATCGCGGCCAACGTCGCCTCCCGGGTGGCTCGCTCGAGCGGCTGCGCCAGCGTCGCGAAGTGCAGCAGCGTCAACCCGGCGGCGTACAAATCAGCACGGCGATCGACCGGCTTTCCATCGAGCTGCTCGGGCGGCAGATACGCAAGCTTGCCCAGCAGCCGCGGTTGTGCCGAATCTTCGAGCGTGTCGTTGGCGCGGGCGATACCGAAGTCGGCCAGCTTCACCACGCCATCGAGGCTGATCAGCACGTTCTGCGGAGTCACATCGCGATGCACCAACCCCAGCGGCCGCCCATCGGAGCCACGCTGCTCGTGTGCGTGGTGCAGGCCGTCGCACAGCGCCGCTCCGACCGCAGCCAGCAAGCCCTCGTCAGGCGCCTCGTTGCGTTCTTTGAGCGCGTCGATCAACCGCGAGAGCGAGATGCCCTGCACCAGCTCCATCGCCATGAAGTACCGGCCGTCGACAACGCCCACATCGAAGATGCTGGTGACGTTGGGGTGATTCATGCGCGCAGCGAGGCGAGCCTCGTCGAGAAACATGCGCACCGCGCGGGCCCGGCTCGAGAGGTGCGGCAGCAACAACTTGAGCGCGAGGGGCTTCTCGAAGCGGCCGATGCCGGTCTGCACCGCCAAGAACACTTCACCCATGCCGCCGACGCCAAGCCGCTCACCCAGCAGATATCGACCGAACGTCAAGCCTGTGCCGCGTGCCACCACGGGCGCGATGGTGCAGTGCACAAGAGCCGCTTGTCTACGGGTGATCGCCAAGTAAGCCGTAAGTGAATCTGATGCCCTCGAGCGTTCTCGCCAAGGCCGTTGCTTCTGGCTACACCCGGCCCTCGTGAAACACCTGTTCATGTTGGTGCTGGCCGCCTGCGCTCAAGAGCCTGGCGTGGCCAAGGTCGATTACCGCCGCGTCAAACCCCCAGTCGCCGGGGGCACGGTGATCGCCCGGTTCAGTCACGACACGGTGACAGACGCAGAGCTCACCGAACGCTTCGCCGAGATGAACCCCTACGCGAGGGCGCGCTTTCAGACCGTCGAGGCCCGCCGCGACTACCTCGACGGGTTGGTGCGCTTCGAGCTGCTCGCGCAAGAGGCGATTCACCAGGGCCTCGCCAGCGACCCCGAGGTGGTCGAGAGCGCGAAGCGGGTGATGGTGCAGCTGCTGCTGCGGCGAGAGCTCGAAGAAAAGGCGCCCACCATCACCGAGGCGCAAATCGCCGAGTATTACCAGGCGCACCGAAGCGACTACGTGAAGCCGGTGATGACCCGGCTGTCACACATTTCGTTTTCCAAGACGCACCGCGAGCTCGCCCTTGCGACGCTCAAAGAGGTCGTGGCGTTGGCTCCGAATGACTTCGAGGCGTTCGGTCGACTGGCGAGAGAGCGCAGTGAAGAAGCACGATCCAAGGTGCTCGATGGCGACCTGCGATACCTCAGCGATGACGAGCTCACGGCGCAGTATGGCGCGCCGATGGCCAAGGCGGCGGCGAGCTTGACCCAGCCGGGAGCGGTGGTACCGGAGTTGGTCGAAACCGAGGCCGCGCTGCACATCGTGAAGCTGCAAAATCGGCAAATTGCATTGAACCTCGGCGTTGATCAGGCCAAGGCCTCGATTCAACAGGTGCTGTTGGCGAGCGCGAAGCAGGAGCGCTTCAAGGCCTTGCTCGAGCGGCTCAAGCGAGACGCGAGCCTCGAGGTGAACGATGCGGCACTGGCCGCGATGAAGCTCGACGTGAAGGCACCGGCGGTCGAAGTGAAGACGCCGCAGCCGGGGTATCTGTCAGGGCCCTGATTTTCGGGTCAAACCACTGCAATCAGGTTGCCGACGTGACGTAGAGGGCCGGCCTCCCGCCGTCCCCATCACGACGGGGGGCAGCGGCCGTGAGCCCGGTTGATCGGGCTTACGGTCGCACTTTTCCTCAAGGTAAAAGCAAAGCGGCATGACGCACTTTTCTTCGCTCGAGGTGCTGCAAGCGAAGCTGCGTCGGTGCCGCACGTGCCCGAAGATGATTCGCCCGGTCGTGCACGGGCCCCCGGTGATGGCGCAGGTGTATCTGGTCGGCCAGGCGCCAGGTGACAAGGAGGGGCCCTTGGGCCGCCCCTTCGCGTGGACGGCGGGGAAGACCCTGTTTCGCTGGTTTCGCCAGGCGCTCAAGGTCGATGAGCAAACGGTTCGTGACCACGTGTACTTCGCCGCCGTTGCGCGTTGTTTCCCCGGCAAGGCGCCCAAGGGTGGTGACCGCAAGCCCGATGAGCACGAGGTCGAGAATTGCTCTCGGTGGATGAAGAGCGAGGTCACGTTGTTGCGGCCGACGCTGGTGTTGCCGGTGGGCACCATGGCCATCGAGCGGGTGCTCGGCCACTCGGGTCAGCTCAAAGACGTGGTGGGGCGCCTCCACCAGACGATGTTCTTCGGGCAGCAAGTTGATGTGATTCCACTCCCGCACCCCAGCGGCGCTTCGACGTGGCACATCACCGAACCGGGTAAGTCGTTGCTGATCAGCGCGCTGCAGATCATGGCGGCACACCCGACGCTGATCTCGTTATTTCTTCCTCATCAGATCAGCGAATGAGCGGCCGTTCTTGCGGCGAATTTCGTCGTTGAGCCGCTCTCGTTCTCGCTCGAAGGTCTGCAGGCGCTTGAGATCAGTCGTCTCAGTGGCCTCGTTCTTCGTCACTCGGTGCGCGGCCGGTACTTTGTCGGCCCGGCGGTCGTGTCGGTAGGGAGCCATGGCTGAACGCAACCTTAGTCGATGATGAGCAGCACGAACTTGTTGTTGAGCTCTTTGTCGACGACGGTGACTTTGTGGCCGCCCACTGCGTTCATCAGCACGCCGAGCCGAGCGTGCTCGACCAGCGCCCACTTTCGGCCCGGGCGTTTCACGTACGCCTGAAGGTCGCTCGTCGACCCTGACTTCGAGTCGAGCTGCTCGACGTGATTGCGCGAGTAGAGCGTCTCGCCTCGCCAGTTCATCATGAAGGCGCCGATGGGCTCTCCTGGTTGGCGCTGTGAGGCGTAGCGCCAGAATTGATCTCGCTGCGTCCAGTGGGGTGAGAGGGCGACCCAGTGTGACCAACTGAACCACATCGCGAAGGCCAGGCTGCTCGCGACCAGGGTGCCGACGAAGGCGCGCTTCGACTTGATCACCGTGCAGGCCGTGAGCAGACCCAGCAGCGACAGTGAGCCGACTTTCAGCAGGTCTTTGATGGAGAGCTGGCCGAGCACCGGGCGAGTCACCAGAAACTCGGGGTAGGGGCGGTCGTAGTTGAAGACGAACAGGTCGGTGAAGTTCTTGGGGTTCGTCCACAGATCTTTGCCGATCAGCACGAAGAAGGGCACTCCAGCGATCAGCGCGACGAGGTGGGTGTCGAGGCCTTCTTCGAGCAGCTCGTCGATGAACAGGCCAATCAGTATCGCGAGCGGGGGCAGGGTGAGAAAGACGTAGTGGTGAAACTTGGTGGCCGAATCACCGACCGCGAACCACGCCACCAGCAGCCAGAGCACCGAGATGGCACCGAGTGCGTTCTGTGGAGTGGCCGAGCAGCGAATGCGCGCAATGACTCCGGCGGCGCCGGGCAAGAAGAGCACCCAGGGGAAGATCGCGTACCCTCCTTGCTCGATGAAGTAGGTGAAATTGCCACCGGGCGTCGAGGTGTAGACGCCTGAGAAAAAGCGCGAGAGGTGATCGTGCACGATGAAGCGGAGCCAGAAGTGCTTGTGCTCTTCATCGAACGCGCGAAAGGTGAACATCTCGAAGTACCACGGCAGGCTGACCGCCAGAAAGAGCAGCACACCCGGGCCCAGGCGCATGTCGCGCAGCAGGGAGATCAGCCTCGGCAGTGGCTGTAAGCCGACGCGGCGATGGGCGAGCACGGTGGTGACCACCCACATCGTCAACAGGCCCCAGGTCAGGCCGAGCCAATTCGACGGGGCAGACCAGGCGTCATTCGACCCGAGCTCGCGGCCCGAGATGAACACGGTGTCTCGTGCGGCGCCCACGCTCGCCGCGATGACGGCGACGACCACCGCGGCGATGAAACCCCAGGTGAAGGCACCTCCGAGCTCGTCGCGCACCCAGCGAACGCTCGCTTTGAGATCAGCCCAATCGGTGACGAAGAGCAGGGTGTACCCGCCGAGCACCGCGGTTGGCACGAGAAAGCCGAGCCACCCCTTCGCGAGGGTCGCGAGGGCGAAGAAGAACCAGGCCGCGTACCACCAGAGATGCCGACGGCGGCTGTGGGCATCGAGCAGGCCCACCAGCCCACATGACATGCCGCAGATGGTCGAGCTGACCAGTGGCGGGTCGGTCACTGCTTGCCGAGAGAGCAAGAAGTAGAGCGGCATCGTCGCCAACACCGTGACCGTGGCGAGCGCGACCCGGGCATTGACGGTTCGGGTCAGCGCCCACGCCAGCAGGCCGAGCGCCGCAATTGACGCGGCGGCGAAGGGCAACCGAACCCCCCACTCGAAGAGCACTGGCAGGGCGCCGGAGTCGTCAACCAGATTGCCGAACCGCCACGGCAGCGAAATCGAGAGCGCCCAGACCCCCAGGAGCAGGCAGATGGCCCCCGCGAAGAGCGCGATGACGCTCCAAAATTGAACCAGCGCACTCGGTCTTCGAATGAAGAACACACCGAGGCTCAACAGAATCAACGCGCTGATCAGCGGCACCGGAGCGCCGCCTGAAGCGAGTGACATGCCGGCCGCCTGCATCCACATCGTCAGCGCGGGCTTCGAGAAGAACCAGTCTTTTTCCCAATGCGGGTGAATGAAGTCGTGCCGCTCGACCATTTCACGCGCGACCTCACCGTAGTGGGTCTCCCACGGGTCCCACAGGCCGACGGCGCCGAGGTAGGGCAAGAAGATGACGCTGCCGAGCACGATGGCGATGAGCGCGCTGCGTTGCTCGATGGGCCAGCGAACGAACCACTGCCAGACGGTCGTCGACCGTGGCGCTTGAACGCGCATGACGAAGCTTTCGATTGAAGTTGAAACGCTGAGGAGGACTACTCGCTGCCGGGTGCTGACCCGCCGTCGCCCCACGCGGGGGCCTGCACGATCAGCCGCTCACTGGGTATGCCGTGAACGCCTTCGGGGTCAACGGAGGTCAGGTCAGATGAAGAGAACGGCAGGCCATGGGTGACCACCGGTCGCACGACCGCCAGCACCAACATCGTCGCGGCAACGGCCAAGAAGGCTGGCATCGCGGCACTGAGGGTGGGCCGGGCCGCGGCGGCCTCGAAGCCAAACCCACGGGCGGTCAGCTCGGTTCGGGCCAGGCGCTGCAGACGACCTGAGCAGCCCGTGCACCCGCTGACGTGCGGCACGTGGCGCTCGTCGAGCTCACCGGTCACCGCGAAGTGACGCAGCTCGAAGATCGAAGGGTGGCTCGCGCTCACGGGGTCACCCGCCCCAGCGCCAGGCGCAGTTGCGCGCGCACCTCGCACAGAATCTGTCGAAAGCGCTGCAGCGAAACGCCCTCGTGCTTCGCGAGCTCGGCGTGCAACGCATCGGGCCCGCTGATCACCGCTGACAACACCGATTGCGCGCGCGGAGACGAGCTTGCCATCGCCGCTGCAACGGCTCCGAGCAACTGGCGGCCAGCGACGGTCTCTTCGGGAGACGGCTGCTGATCAGCCACCGACATCGCTTCATCAACCGAGCCATCACGCTGGGCTCGTGTCGACGAACGCCGCCGGTTTTCAGCCACCAAAAAGAACGCCTGTCGAATGATCAACCCCGGCAGCTCGATGGCGTCGATGCGGTCGGTGCTGACCTGCTCGTAGATGCGCGCCCACGCGTCGTGCGCCAGCTCTCGGGCCTCGTCGAGGCGAACGCCATTCGCGATCAGCGCGAGCACCACCGTGTGGTGGTGGGTGGCGTACTCCTGCGCCCAGCGCTGTCGAAGCTCAGTCACCATTCAAGAACGGCCCACCATGCTCGCCATATCGCCTACTTGCGCTTGGGCTGCGGTTTGGGGTCGGGCTTTCGCACAGTCTCTTTTGAATTCAAGGGCTTGGTGGGTTTTTGCGCCGGGGCGTGCGGCTTCTCGGCGAACGTCGCGGTTCTGATCTTTCCCCTCCCTGGCAGCGCGGGGGCCAAGGGCGGCGGAGCAACCAGCGTCTCCAAGACCGGCGGCGGAGCAGGCGTCGGCTTGGTCGAGCCCTCGAGTGACAGCCCGCGAAACACGCACGTGCCCTCGATGCAGCCAACCCCCACGCGCGGAAACGCGCCGAACAGCTCTTTCCACTCCGTGCCCAATGACAGCGAATCGCCGAGCACCCTCGCGTCGCGGTCAGCGCCGATGACGGCCTCCAACGCGCCGGTGACCGGGTCGATTCGCAGCTCAAGCGCGACGTTCTTGGCGCCGGTTGGCAAGGGGGCCGTCATCTGGCCGCGTTTCTCTGGCCCGAGCGACCAGTCGAGCAGCGGGTCGCTCCCGTTGGCCGAGATGATCAGCGCAACGTAGCGATCGTGATCGCCCAGCAGCAGCAGCGCACTGCGCGCCTCGGGTCGGGGCCCGCGAAACAGGCTCAGCAACGGCTCGAAGGCCGAGACCTCAGAAGCCTGGGTGTCGACGATGGTCTTCGCGATGACGCCATCTCCACCGGTCTCGGCGTCGAGCTCGATTCGACCCGCGGGGGCCGAAGCACCAGTGAAGGTGATCACCCCGTCCTTGATCACCGGCTGCCGGCCGAAGGCCTTCGTCGCGATGGTGTCGGGCCCTGCGCCAAGCTCGAGGCTGAGCACGTCTTTGTCGAAGCGGCCCGCGGAGGTCGACAACGAGGTGACTCCGAAGTCGTTCATCACGGCGACCCCAGGGGGCAACCGCTTCGATTCGATGCGCGAGCGCGCGTAGACGGTGGCCACGATGATCAACGCGGCGGCCGCGGCAGCCACGGTGACCCCGCGCCAAATCGACCTGAGCACCGCGCGGCCCTTGCGCACCACCCGCTGCCCCGGAGTCTCTTTGGCGGGCTGCGGCCCCACCGTCATGGGGATCAGCGGCTCGAGCTCGGCCAGAAATGCGGCGACCGAGGGGTAGCGATCTTCGACCGCTGGCTTGAGGCACCGGGCAACGATCGGGTCGAGGCGCTTGTCGAGCGTGGGCCGACGCACCGAGGGCGGGTCGAAGGTGCCCATCGGCAGGTCGCCCACTAGCAATTCGTACAACATCACCCCCAGCGAATAGAGGTCGGCCCGTGGCCCCGCCGTCTTCGCGTCGACCCGCTGCTCGGGCGCCATGTACGCCGCGGTGCCCATCGACATGTGGGTCTGGGTGAGGTTGTGCCGATCTTTCACGTCTGAGCGCTCGTCGAGCCCCGCGAGCCCGAAGTCGGTCACCTTCGCGAGGCCACCCGCCTGATCATCGAAGAGAATGTTTTCGGGCTTCAAGTCTCGGTGAATCACACCCCGGCCATGCGCGTAGTCGATTGCCCGCGCGACCTGGGTCAACACCCGGAGCGCCGCCATCGAGTCGAAGTCGGGCTCGCGCATGCGCTCACGCAAGCTGGGCCCGTCGACGTACTCCATGACCAGAAAGTAGGTGTCGGCGTTGCGGCCGCGGTCGACGATCGAAACGATGTTCGGGTGCCGCAGACTGGCCAGGGCCGCGCCCTCTTTTTCGAAGCGCGCCACGAAGGTGTCGTCAGTCGCGAGGTCGGGGTTGAGCAGCTTGACCGCCACCTTGCGACCCAGCGAGAGCTGCTCGGCCTGGTGAACCTCACCCATGCCGCCTTTGCCCAGCAACTGAATCAGCCGGTACCCCGGCACCAGGTCGAACCGGCGCACGCGCTGAACCGTGGTGGCGTCCATGCCCATCTCGGTGCCGACGCTATGCCCTTGTTCGCCCGCTGTCCCCATGGCGTCGAGGTGGGCTTACGCCGCCTCGTGCTTCTTCTTGTTTTTCTTCTGCTTTTTTGTTTCGGCACCCGGCCGATGCGGGTGGTCGTGGGGCTCGTCTTCTCGGTATTCTACGTCGCGGAGCATCTTGCGCACCTCGAGCCCGTGCATCTCTTCTTGGGCGATCTGCGTTCGGGCGAATTCTTCGAGGTAGATGCTGCGATCTTCGACCTCTTCGAGCAGCTTCTTATACAGCTTGAGCGCCTCGCGTTCGTGCTCGAGTGATTCTTCGAGAATGTCTTTGACCGAGTGCTTGTACGACTCGGGTATCGGAGCGATCGCCAGGGTCGGGTGCCCCCCGAGCCCGGTCAGAATCTCGCCCGACATCTGCGCGTGCAGCAGCGACTCGGTCGCCTGCGCTTTCATGAACGCCACGATGGGTATGCGGTTCGGGCCCGAGATCATCAGCGAATAGTGGGTGTAGCGAACGACGCCCGCCAGCTCGAACTCCATGATGCGGTTGAGCAGGTTCTGGGTGCGCTTCACGTCGAGGCTTTTCATGGGCATTCGCTTCGAGGTTCTACGACAGCGAATCGACGACGCAGTGAGAATTCTTGGTAGACAGCACCCATGCTTTTCACCTTGCTCGCGGTGCAGCTGGTTGCCGGTCGTCTCGACAGCCCCGTCACCGACCGCGCCGAAGCCCTCGCCAAGCAGGCCCTCGCCCACGGCCATGAGCCCCGCGGCGCTGGCCCCGTCATTCGCCTCCACGCGCTGCTCGAAGAAGTCGATGACTTGAACCTGCTCGCCGAGCCTTTCTCGATTCTGCTCGCGCGCCGGTCGACCGATGAGCGGGTTCGGGTGCTGGCGCAGATGTTCATGGCCGACGTCGAGCGGGCGCGCGGCCGTTCGGTCAAAGCCCAAGACCTCGTCAAAGACCTCGGCTTCGTGCAGGACTGGCACGTCGTCGGCTCGTTCGAAAACGAGGGGAAAGGTGGGTGCGACACCGACTTCGGGCCTGAGGCGGCGACTGATTTGAAGGCCACGTACCCCGCGAAGGGCCGGGAGGTCGGCTGGCATCGGTTGCCTGGGCATACGGTCGATGGCTTCGTCGACTTGTCGATGGCGGTGCGGCCTTCGACCGCGGCCGTGGCGTATGCGTTGACCTTTCTGCAGACCGAGAACGAGCTGCGCACCTCGATGTCATTGGGTACCTCGGGCGGGTTTCGGTTGTTCGTCAACGGCGTGAAGGTGGCGAGCAGCGATCGCTACAACCAGCCGAGGGTTGATCAGCAGCGGGTGCAGGTGACCCTGCGAAAGGGCTTCAACCGGGTGCTGCTGAAGGTGTGCCAAGAGACCGGCCAGCTGGGGTTCTACTTTCGGGCCGAGCGCGCTGAAGGGTCGAGAGGGTCGTTGGCCGTGGCGTTGCCTGACGCGGTGCCGCCGCTCGAGAAGGGCAGCGCCCCTGCCGCGGTGAAGCTCTCGACCTTGAGCGACGTGCTCGCTGAGCGGGTCAAGGCCGCGCCGAATGACGCCGAGCTGCGGGCTGATCTGGCCACGGTGCTGGCGTGGACGCGGGCGTGGGAAGAGAAGGAGCACACCGCGACCGTCGAGGCCGCGAAGGCCGCCGAGGCGCGACCCGCCGACGCCGAGCTGCAGTTGATCGCGGCCACGCTCGAGTACGAAGACGTCAATCAACGCCGGCACTTCATCGAGCGCGCGTTGCAAGCCGCCCCGAAGTCACCCTGGGCCCGGCTGCAGTTGGCGCAGCATGAAATGAATCGCGAGCACGCTGATCTCGCATTGGTCATTGCGAACGAGCTCACCCAGGAGCTGCCCAGCTTCGCGCCTGCCCACCTGGTCAAGATTCGTGCGCTCGAGAACCTGGGCATGGGGGCGGCGGCGACGAGGGCGAGTGATCTGGCGTTCGCGCACTTGAACTTCGTGCCCGGCATCGCGCGCGAGGCGGTTTCTCAGTCGCATCGGCTCGACCGGCTCTCGGAGGCGATCGCTCGCAGTCGAATGGTGCTCGCCCTGCGCTATGACGACCTGAACACCCGGCGCGGGTTGGCCTCGATGTTGGCCGACGTCGGGCAGGTTGACGAGGCGGCTGATCAGTACCGCAAGGTGCTCGCGCTCGACCCGTTCGACTTGCAGACCGTGCTCAGGCTGGCTGATCTTCTTTCTGCGAACTCGAAGCCGGCCGAGGCCCGCGCGATGTTCGAGGTGGCCCGAGTGGTCGCGCCCGACGAGCCCGAGGTGTACGAGCGACAAGGCCGTGCGCTGCTCCACGCCGCGCTCAAAGACGAGGCGCTGGCCGCGTTCACCAAGTCATTGCAGCTGCGGCCGCAGAACCCCACGCTCAAAGAGACCGTGCGCTCGCTGCGGGGCGACGACCTGGCCGACGCGGCGCCGTTCGCGCTGCCGATGGCTCCGTTGCTCGAGCAGGCGAAGGCCCTCAAGGGCGAAGACGCGGTGTATCTCGCCGATGTCACGGCGGTTCGGGTGCAGAGCAGCGGCTTGTCATCACGCTTCAATCAGACCGTGGTGAAGGTGATGAGCGACCGCGGCGTCGAGGCGTTTCGCTCGCTGCCGATCACCTATTCGCCTGATCGACAAGAGGTGCGCGTGCTCAAAGCGCGAATCACCAAGCCCGATGGCAGCGTGGTCGATTCATTCGGAGATCAAGACCGCAACATCAACGAGCCGTGGACGGGCATGTACTACGACGCGCACGCCCGGGTGCTCAGCTTCCCCTCGCTCGAGCCGGGCGACGTGCTCGAAGTGCAGTGGCGCCTCGAAGACACGTCACTCGACAACTTGCTCTCTGACTATTGGGGCGACGTCGACCCGGTGCAGAGCGTCTTCTCGAAGAAGCACTACCTGTACGTGGTCGACATGCCGAAGTCGCGCCCGCTGTATTGGAACGCGTCGTCACTGGCGAAGTGGATCAAACCGGAGACGACGCCTGACGGAGATCGCGTCGTCTACCGCTTTCGCGCCGACGACGTGGTGAAGGTGGTGCCCGAGCCGCAGATGCCAGGGTGGGCCGAGGTGGCCTCGCCGCTTCACCTCTCGACCTACAAGTCATGGGAAGACGTCGGCCGGTTCTGGTGGGGGTTGGTGAGAGATCAGCTGCAGCCGAACGACGAGCTGCGCAAGACGGTTGATCAGGTGCTCAAGGGCGTCGATCGCAAAGACGAAGCCAAGGTGGTGGCGGCGATCTACGGTTTCGTGGTCACCAACACCCGGTATGTGGCGCTCGAATTCGGCATTCATGGGTTCAAGCCGTACCGCGTCGACCGGGTGCTCTCGCGCCGGTTCGGCGACTGCAAAGACAAGGCGTCGTTGATCGTCTCGATGCTGAAAGTCGCCGGAGTCGACTCGCGCCTGGTGCTGCTGCGCATGAGAAACCTCGGCACGATCAACGCCGAGCCCGCATCGCTCGCGGCCTTCAACCATGCAATTGCCTATGTGCCCTCGCTGAAGCTGTATCTCGATGGCACCGCTGAATTTTACGGCAGCCACGAGATGCCCGGCGCAGATCGCGTGGCGAACGTGCTGATCATCGAGCCCGACGGCAAGAGCCAGTTTCTCACCACGCCAGAAGCGTCGCCCGAAGACAACCTGAGCACCTCGACGCTCGATGTCAGCTTGAAGACCGATGGCAGCGCCTCGGCCAAGGGCTCGCTCGTCACCCGTGGGTTGTCGGCGCCTGACGTTCGCCGTGACTACCAGACCAGCGCGACCCGCCAGTCGGTGTTCGAGCAGAAGTGGGCGCAGAGCTTTCCCGGGTTGACGGCGAGCGAGGTCACCTTGTCTGACCCGAAGGCGCTCGAGCAGCCCGCGACGCTGGGGTTCTCGATGGGCATGCCTCGCTTCGCCGAGGCCTCGGGCACCTCGCTCAAGTTCTACCCCTTCGGTGGCAGCCGGGCCTTCACCCAGGTGCTCGCCCCCCTCACCGAGCGCACCTGGGACGTCGTGTTTCCCGGAGTGTGGGTCGATCGCCAGACGTGGACCTACACGCCTCCCGCGGGCTTCGCGTTGGCCGAGGTGCCCGCTGATTCAATTGAGACGTCGCCGTTCGGCTCGCTGAAGATTCGGGTCAAGAAGCTCGAGGGCACCAAGTTCTTGGTCGAGGGTGAAATGGTGATGTCGACGGCACGCATTCACGCGGCTGACTACCCGGCGTTTCGGGCGTGGTTGATGCGGGTTGATCAAGCGTATTCGAAGAAGCTCGTCGTGCAGCGGGGCGGCCAGAGCGCGTCGCGGTGAAGCTGCCTCACCGGGCCGGGTGGTCGCCGAGCCAGCCGCGCACTCGTGCCGTACGGCCGTTGGTGTCGCCTTCAACGGTGGCGAGATCGCTCAAGGCCTGCTCGGCCAGTGAGCGCGCGGTTTTCGTGTCGCCGCGCTGCCAGTGAAGCTCGGCCAGCGCCAGATGCGCACGCGAGAGATCATCGTTGCTCCCGAGGGTGAGCAAGCCTTGCATCGCCGCGCTGATTCGGGCCTCGGCCTCTGCGTACCTGCGAAGGTCGAGCAGCGCCAACCCCTGACCGAGTTGCTGCACCGGCCCCAGGGTCGACTCCAATTTGGTCGCCAGGGCGCTCGCGCGGGTGAAGGCTTTGAGCGCCTCTTCTGGTCGGTGAGTGAGCAGATAGAACTCTCCGAACAGCGACGAGGTCTCGAAGACGACGGTGCCCTCGGGCGCCACCCGATCGGCGATGTCGAGCGACTCTCTGAGGGCCCGCTCGGCTTCGTCGTAGCGGCCCAACTGCGCCAGCGCGAGGCCCTTCGAGCCCATGACCTCGGCGAACAAGGTGTGCTCGTGCCCCAACACTTCGAGGCGCGTCGCGATCGCTTGATCAGCCATCGCCAAGGCCTGCTCGGGGGCGTGGAGCGAGAGGTACATGTTCGCGAGGTTCGCCTGGCTGAAGGCAACATCGGGGTGATGCGGGCCCACACGCTGAATCAGAAGCGCCACTGATTTCAAGCCTTCATCGCGCGCGCGGTAGGTGTGGTGAAGCGCCAGATCTGCCAGGGCCACGTTGTCGTTCAGGTCGGAGATCAGCTCAATCGAGTCGGGGATGGAGCGCTCCGCGATCTCCAAGCCCCGCCGGTACGATTCGGCAGCCATCTCGGCGTTGCCCCGCACGAGATACACGTTGCCGCGAATCACTTCGAGCTTCGCCGCCGAGTACGCGTTGTCTTTGATTCGGCTCAGCATGTTCTCAGCCAGCCGGCAGTAGGTCAGCAGCTGCTCGAGGGGTTCGCCGGTCTCGATGCCGAGGCTCGCCAGGCCAACGGTGCCGAAGAACCGAATCTGATCATCGCCCGCGAGCTCTGAAAGCCGCACGGTCTCGAACACCAGGTCTCGAATCACGGAGTAGTGGCCGAGCCGGCCGTTGAGTTGAATCAGCCAGCGGGTAGCCGCTGCTTGCAACGGGGCGTACCCGAGCTCGTTGGCGTCGGCGGCCACCTTCTCCATCGCCGCGAGCGCGTCTTGATAGCGACCCACGCCGATGAGCGAGGTGGCCTCGGCGAGCCGATGCTGCACGAGCTCGATTCGGCGTCGCTGATCAGCGTTCTTCGGCAGCGGCATTCGGCGCTCGAGCGCGGCGATGTCGGAGCACTGGCTCAACACCGTCAAGCTGCTCATCGCCTTCGGCGCGGCTTTCACGGTGTTGGCGTCGGCATTGATCAGTAGGTCGGTCAGCGAACGCAGCTCATCGAGGCGGTCGTTCAGGCAGCGCATGCGCAAGGTCAACACCGCATCGGTCTGCACGCCCGTGACCCAGGTCGCCTCGCAGGCCTCGGTGTGCTGCGCGACCCACTGCCGCGCATAGACATCGAGCGAGCCGCGAACCGTGCGCCACACATCGTTCGCATACGGTATGCCCGACTTCTCGAACGCCTCGGTGATCGCCCGTTTGCGTGGCTCGTCCCACAGGCCGGCGAGCTTGCTTTCGGCCGCGGTGCATCGCTGGGTGTGGCGTTGAAACGCGGTCACCGCACCCACACCCAGGGCAATGAGAGCCATCGCCACCCCCGAGCCCCGAGCCCGCGAGCCCGCGAGCCCGCGAGCCACCGTCTGCGCCGTTGCGTCGGGTCTTTCGACAGCGCCTCGAGCAGCGAGTCGAGCGAGTCGAAACGCGAAGCCGGCGCGGTGCTCAACCCACGCACCAGCACTCGATGCACCCAGGCCGGCACCCGCGCACCGGCCGGAGGGGCCTCGAGCTCGCCCGCCTTCACCGCCTTCACCAAGGAAACGACATCGTCATGGCAAAACGCGGGCTGGCCGTAGAGCGACCGGTAGAGCGAGACGCAGAAGCTGAATTGATCAGTCTTCTCATTGGCCGGGCTGCCATCGAACTGCTCGGGGGCCATGTACCCTGGCGTGCCCAACACCGTCGCGGCGTGGGTCAGGTGCGTCGAGAGCAGGCTGTTCTTTGCGGCCGAGAAAGCCTCGACGGGCTCCTCGCTCACCGTCGCCCGGGCAAGCCCAAGATCAGAGACGTGCACGTCACCCGCGAGGCCGATCAGCACGTTGTCGGGCTTGAAGTCGCGGTGAACGAGGCCCGCGTGATGCGCGGCGGCCAGGCCCCGGCCGGCCTCGAGGTAGACTGCGATGATCTCCTGCCACGAGCGTTGCTTCGCCCTGACCCACTGGGTGGCGGTGGTGCCGTTGATCAGCTCCATCGCCAAGAAGACCCGGCCCTCGACGACGCCCACGTCGTAGATCGCGACCACGTTCGGGTGCGAGAGCTTGGCCATCGCCTGGGCTTCACGAATCAACCGGGTCTGCGCGTCAGTGCCCGCGGCGGGGCTGCGCACCAACTTGAGCGCGACCCTGCGATCGAGCTCGGGGTCGATGGCGGCGTACACCTCGCCCATGCCCCCGGCGCCGAGCACGTCGAGCACCACGTAGCGCCCGAGCACGCTGCCCCGCTTGAGCGGCGGGTCGACGTGAAGCGCCACCGGCGGGCCGACCTCCGCGGTGACGTCGGTGATGGGGTTCGGGGGTTCGGGCAGGGGCATGCGACACCGTGATTTCGCTTTTGTAAAATTGTGCCACGGGCCGTGAAGCACCGATACTTCGCGTCGTGACGATGATTCTCGTGCCGCCCACGCCCGTTGCTCGCGAAGACCGCCTCACCCTGCTAGCCCTCTTCGAGAAGGGTGAGCGCCGATGATCTCGCTGTCACGGTTTTATGCGCGCGCGTTCGGGTTGGCGACGGCAGCGGTGTTGGGGTTCTTGTTGTTGCTGGTGCTCAAGCCGTTCGCGGCGCCGATTCTCTGGGCGGCGTTGCTGGCGTTCATGCTGCAGCCGCTCAACCATCGATTGATCACCCGATGGCAGCGGCCCGGGCTCGCTGCGGGGCTGGTGACGGCGTTGATCTCCGTCGTCACCATCGGCCCGGTGGGGGTCTTTCTCTTCGCCTTCGTGCGGCAAGCCACCGAGCTGCTGTTTCGATTTCAGGCCGAAGCCGAGGGCCGAAAGCTGCCCGCGCTGCAGCTGGTGCTCGAGCTGGGCCCGGTGCAGAAGCTGCTGGCCTCGGTCGAAGAGTTCACCAGCCTCTCGAAGGCGCAGATCGTCGATCAGGCCACCTCGGCCGCGCAATCGGTGCTGCAGCAGGTGGCTGCGCTCGGCAGCACCGTGGTGTTCGGGTTGTTCACCGTGGTGAGCCAGTTCGCGCTGACGATGTTCTTGCTGTTCTTTTTCGTGCGAGACGGCCGGCAAATGCTCGAGGTGGGCTTGGCGCTGGTGCCGATGTCGAGCGAGCGAAAAGAAGATCTGGCGAAGACCCTTGGAGGGGTGACGCGCGGCGTGGTGCTCGGCACGTTGGTCACCGCGGTGGTGCAGGGCACGCTCATCGGCCTCGGGTTCGCGATCGCCGGTTTGCCTTCGCCATTGGTCTTCGGCGCAGTCGGAGCGTTGGCCTCCCTCATACCCGTCGTGGGCACGTCGCTGGTGTGGGTGCCGGCGTGCATCTCGCTGGTCGCCACGGGCCAGACCGGGTGGGCCGTCTTTCTGTTGATCTGGAGCGTCGTGCTGGTGGCTGGCTCCGACAACGTGATTCGCCCGCTGGTGGTCAGCAGCTCGTCGAACGTCTCGACCCTGCTGGTCTTCGTCGGCGTTCTGGGCGGCGTCAGCGCCTTCAACTTCGCCGGGCTGTTCGCCGGGCCGGTGCTCTTGACCCTGGTAGCGGCGTTGCTCCGGTTTGCGCGCGAAAACAGGGGCCGGGTGTCCCTGAGTGAGCTTATTGAAGATATAACTATTTGATATTACTACGTCAAAGTTGCGTGATGAGTGAATGAGAAACTGTGTGACACCTTTTTCTGCCGCGCTGCGCAACTCGCCCCGAGACGGCCCCGACAATTCAAGCTCCAGCCCCAGTCGTCGACCGAGGTGTTGCCATGACCATCAAATTCGTCACCAAGCCGCCGACGCAGCCGAGCAGCACCCTCGCAGAAGAGAAGGGCTCGTTTTACGTGAGCGCAACCTCTGCTCACGAGACCGCGAGCCCGGCCGTCAAAGCCTGGCTGCCCTACGTCGATGGCCGTTCATCGCCCCTGGGCGCGAACGGGCCGCTCTCGGCCGTCAAGCGCATCGGCACCGTCTCGGCTGGTGGCCCGGCTGATTTCATCGCCAAGGCCGCGGCGACCAAGGAGTGGAAAGACTCACTGGCGCTCACGCCGAAGAACCAAGACTTCTTCTCGAATGACTACAACCCGGTGGGCGCCGAGAGCGCCCTCAACGAGCAGCGATATCTCGGCGCGATGTTCCCCCTCTACATGACGGCGGCGGTGATGCCGGGCGGCCTCAGCAACATCTCGACCATCGAAGCGCTGCAGCCGGGTGGCACGTTGGGCATCGCGGGCCGCGGAGGCATCAACAACGCCGCAGGGTGGATGGGCGCGCTCGGCCCGACTGGCGCCTACGCGATGCGTGGGCTGCACGTGAAGGCCTCGACCGGTGACTACGTCGACGCGAAGGGCAAAGTCGTCGGCGAAATCGACAACGTGAAGTGGGACGACACCGAGTCGCGCTCACTGCCGCTGGTCGAAAAGTACAGCGCCTCACGCGCCAAAGCGCTCTCAGATGCCGGCAAGCTCGACGCCTCGTGGATGGTGGATCAGGCGATCAAGCGCGACGGTGATTCGGTCACCTACAAGTTCACCGCGCCGAAGGGTCAGTTTTTGAACCTGGTGGTTCTGCCAGCTGATCAAGACTCGGCGCAGGCCACCTTGCCCAACACCAAGGCCTCGGCGCAGAGCGACTTCGATCTCGAGGTGCTCAACTCGAAGGGCGAAGTCATCGCGAACTCGATTCAGCGCGACGGCAACATCGACTGGATTCAGATGTACAACCCCGAGCAGAAAGAGCTCTCCGTTCGGGTGAAGCTGCACTCGCACTCCACTGGCAGCCAGGGCAGAGAAACCAAGTTTCGCCTGGTCGTCGACACCGCGACCGACAAGGTCAAGCCGGTCGACACCGTGCACGGCGCGCATCAGCTCAAGCCCGGTACCCTCGCCGTCGAGGAGTGACGCCGCCTCAAACGAAGTGGCGTACACTGCCGCGCTGTGAACGCACTCGACGAGCTGGCCACGATTCTCAAACCGGCGGGTGGCGGGCTCTATCTGGTCTCGACCGGGCTCGCCGAGCAACAGCGTCTGCAACGCACGCTCTACCGCGCTGACAGCGATGCCGAGGTACAGCTGCGGTTTCGCGATTCGCTCGAGCGCTTGAGCACGGCCAAGGGCGCGATGCTCGGCATTCCCTCCGATGTGGGTGCTGGGTTCTTGCGAGGGGCGAACACCGGGCCGCAAGCGATGCGCCTCGAGCTGATCGACGCTTCACCTGATTGGCTCGAGCACGCAAAAGGCCTGGGGTTGGTCGACATCGGTGACGTGCTCTGCGTGCCTCAGCTGCAACATGATCACATGCTCTCGGCTGATCAGCTGGCCGCCTCGCGCGCCGCGCTCTACCCGAACCTGCCGCAGAGCGACCGCGACGCGCTGCCGGTGTCTCCACTGTCAATCGCCGAGCGGGCCTGGGCGCTGATCTTCTCGATCAACCCCACCATCAAGCCCTTCGTGCTCGGAGGAGATCATTCGACCGCGCTGCCCGGCGTGCTCGCGCTCAATGACGTCTACCGACGCCACGACCTAGGGCCGCTGGGCGTGGTTCAGCCAGACGCGCACACTGATCTGCTCGAGCGCCGGCTGGGCGTGAAGTACTGCTTCGCGACCTGGAGCTGGCACGCCAACGAAGCGCTCGGCCGGCAGGGGCGGCTCACCCAGGTCGGCATTCGCGCCTCGGGTCGAGATCAAGCCCACTGGGAGCGCACCACCGACGTGCGCCAGTTCTGGGCCAAAGACATTCTCGCCAACCCCGCTGACGCGCTCGATCAGGTGGTGGCGCACGTGAAGGCCAGCGGCGTGAAGGCGATTTATTTTTCGAACGACATCGATGGCACCGATTCGCGCTGGGCCGATGCCACCGGCACCCCCGAGCCGAACGGGCTGACCCCCGACTGGGTGGTCGAGCTGATTCGACGGCTCGGCCGCGAGGTCGGGTTGGCCGGCGGTGACATCATGGAGGTCGCCCCCTCGCTCACCCGAACACCCGAGAGCGCGCCGCGCACCATCAAGCTCGCGGTGCGCTACCTGCGCGAGACGTTCACCGCTGCGCTGGGCCACTGAACCAACGGGCTTTGCAGCCACGGCCTGCTGTGGCAGGGTCCGCCGCCCATGAGAGCCGCTTTGTTCGCCGTGATGTTCGCCGCAGTCGCGCTCGTTGGGTGCAAGAGCCCCTGCAGGCAGCTTTCAGAGAAGCTGTGCGAATGCGCCGGCAACAGCACCGACAAGAACAACTGCCTCGCGCTGGCCTCCTCGAAGGAGGGCGCGAACCCTGCCAATGACGTCGACAATGCGTACTGCACCTCCTTGCTGCCCCAGTGCGACTGCCGGTTGATCGACACCACGCCGGGCAGGGTGCGCTGCGGCCTGGCGTACCCACTCGACGGCGGCACCGTCAGCGGCCACTAGCGCTGACCGCCGCGGTTTAAAGCTTTCTTCGCGGGTCGCACTCCACTATGCGGCCTTCTGTCGGAGAGGGAATCTGGTGCGAAACCAGAACTGCCCCGCAGCGGTGAACAGGAACGAAAGCCGTCAACTCGAAGCACTGGGCGCGAACCGCCTGGGAAGCGACGGCCAGTAGGAGCTCCATCGTGGAGCGCGCCTGTGAGTCCGAAGACCTTCCGGTGAAGTGAAGAAGTTCCACCTGCTCCGAGGGGAGCGCGTTGGGCAGCACGGCTCTTTTCAGAGTGTTGTCTGTACGTCTCTCGCCTTTCGAAGCCTCGAGTCGCGGCCCGCGGGGGCTCGCGAAGAAAAGACGACGTCACATGAAGTCACCATTTTTGAAGTTGTTCTTAGCCGCCACCCTCGGGTGCGCGGTTGCCGGCTGCCCGACTGCCCCCATCGTTGGCATGGTCTCATCGTGCAATTCGAACACCTGCGCCAATGGGTGCTGTTCGAGCACCGGCACCTGCGTCACCACCAACTCGAACGCCGCGTGTGGGTTGAGCGCGTCACTCTGTGACGTGTGCGCCGGCAGCAACGCCTGCAGCGCCAGCGGCTTGTGCGAGCCGGTCATCCGCCCCAAAGACGCGGGCACCATCGACTCCGGAGTCGTCTCGGGCCTCGACGCGGGCCGGGTGGTCGACGCGGGCAACCCCTGCATCGACGCACCGGGCGACGCGGTATTGGGCACCTTCACGGCGATGAACGGCGCGACCGTGGCCACGTCTGGCACGCTCCCCGCTGGAGTCATCGCCCTGGCCGAGGTCAACGGCACACTCTATGGCCTGACCGCCACCCGCACCGTGCACGCGATTGGCGCTTTTCCTGGGTTGGTGTTGGGCCCGGCAATCGCGAACATCGTGCCCGCGAGCGTCGATGCTGGCGCCGATTCGTTGTTCATTTCAGGCTACTTGGCCTCGACCGGCACGCAGCTGTTGGCGGGCTACACCCAGGTGGGCGCTGATTTCCCCGGGCAGGTGGCGGTGATTGACGTGGCCGATGGGGGCGTTCAGTTCGTCAATGCGCCCGGTAACTTCGACGCGGTCGGCATCGACGGCGGGTTCGTGATCAACGGCGGCGGGTTGGGCTCGCTGACCGGCACTGCGGTGTACGGCCTGCGACCCGGAGCAGCCACTCCCGCGTCAAAGCTCACCTCGTTCGATTCGACCTTCAGCGTCAACGGCAGCGGCACCGCGGCAGTGACGAGCCAGGGCGTGCTGTTGCTCGGGTATTCGCAGAGCCCCAACTACGAGAACTTCGTACGGGCACTTCGACCTGAGATCTACGCGGCTGCATTGGCGGCGGGCACGCCCTTCGTCTTCTCGCCCACCGAGTCGGTGGTGGTGCACGGCTTCGATGTCTCCGAGGTCGATGCGTTCGGCACTTCGGCGATCATCGTGCGTGGTGGGTATGACACTGGCCCCTACACGACCAAGCTCGAGCGCGTGCCGCTGACCCTGGCGAGTGGCGTCGATGTGGTGACGGTTGGCACCGCCTCGACCGTGCTGCAGGAGAATGGCTCGAAGTGCACCCGCATTCTGTTCACCAGCACCTCGGCCAGCTCGCTCTACCTCGCGGTGCAAGACCTGCGCGGCAAGCGGCTGGTCAAGTTGAACCCGTGAGAGGGTGGCTTTTCAGCGCGGCGTTGCTGAGCGCGTGCGGCGCGCCGTCACACCCCGAGGGTGACGCCGGGGTCATTGCCCAGGTCGACGCTGGAGTCGTCGCCGTCGACGCCTCGGTGACGGTCGCCGATGCGGGTGACCCGTTCGCTGACCGCATCGTCGAATTCGCGCCAGGCCCGGGCGCCGGGTTCGGGCAAGACAAGCTGCCGGCGGTGGTGCTCGGGCCTCCGCGAGGGGGTGGCTCGGGTGCGGGTTCGCTCGACGTGCTGTCGCTGGGCAAAGAGGGGCATATCGACCTCGAGTTCACCGATTTCGAGGCCGTCGATGGCCCGGGCGTCGACCTGCTCGTCTTCGAGAACCCCTTCGGTGGGTTCAGCGAAACGGGGGTCGTGTCGGTGAGCGAAGATGGCGTGCTCTGGCGCGAGTTTCCCTGTGCGGCTGACGATGCCGATGCGGGGTACGCCGGGTGCGCGGGGGTCAGGCCGGTCTATTCGAGCCCCGACAATGGGGTCTCGCCCATCGACCCTTCAGTGGCTGGGGGAGACGCGTTCGATTTGCACGACGTTGGCCTGAGCCGGGCGCGCTTCGTTCGAATTCGCGATTCGGGGTCGAACCATTTTTACGGTGCGCCCGGAGGCGGGTTTGATCTCGACGCGGTCGCGGTGATCAACGGCGTCAAGCGCTAACCTTGGTTCATGATGCTCACCCCCTACCAGCTCAAGGCGCTCGTCGGTCAGGCCGCACTCGCCTACGTCGTACCCGGAGCCATCATCGGCGTCGGCACCGGCTCGACCGTCGATTGCTTCATCGACGCGCTGGCCACGATGAAAGACCGTCTCGGGGGCGCCGTCTCGAGCAGTGAGCGCAGCACGGCTCGCCTGCGCGCTCACGGCATTCGCGTGCTCGACGTGCTGCCCGACGAGCTCCCCGTCTACGTCGACGGTGCAGACGAAATCGATCACACCGGGCACATGATCAAAGGCGGCGGCGGAGCGTTGACCCGAGAGAAAATCGTCAGCGATCTGGCCCGCGCCTTCATCTGCATCGCCGACGAATCGAAGTTGGTCACCGAGCTCGGCGCCTTCGGGCTCCCGCTCGAGGTCATTCCCATGGCGGTGGGGTCCATCAGCCGCAAGGTGCGCGCCCTCGGAGGCACCCCGGTGTTGCGCGAGGGGTTCGTCACCGACAACGGTGGCACCATCATCGACGTGAAGGGCCTGCACATCACCGACCCCGCAGCGCTGGAAGCGCAGATGAATCAATGGCCCGGCGTCGTCACCGTCGGGCTCTTCGCGCAGAAGAGGGCGAGCGTCTGCCTCATCGGCACTCAGCAGGGCGTGAAGACGCTGACCTTCTCGTCACCCTCACTTCAGTGAGCCGCCTTATTCATCTGGGCCTCTCGCGCTTTTGCCTCGGCGAGGGTCGGCACGTTCAACGCGAGGCGCTGCTCGTCGGTCACCGTGCCATCAACCGGCCACAACACCCACTTGCCAGTCGCGTCGGTCGAGAACTGGGTGCCGTACTTCTGCGGTTTCTTCTCGTACATCAGCACCCGGTCTTCAGAAGCCGCGACCAGCCACTTCGCTTTTCTGTTTTTGCCGTCGAGCTCGACCGCCTTGAGCGCCAGGTCGTGGGCGCGGGCGATCTCCGCCGGTGAGTCTCCGTGCTGAAAGACCATCGCCGCGGCGAAGTAGTCGGCGGAGTATTTCGCTCCCCCGGCGTCGATGATCTGCAGAACCCGCGCTCTGCGAGCGGTATCGCGGGGCCCAACCTCGGCCCAGCTCATCGTGCTGGGGTCTTGCCGGTCGGCCTGATCTTGCTCGAAAAGCTGCGCGAGCTCGGCATTCAACCGGGCGCGGGCGGTCTTGAAATGCTCGAGCACCCCAGGCCACCTGGCATCGGCCCGCAGCGAGGCGAAGTCGGCATCGGTCTTGAGCGAGTCTTCGGTCAACACCATGTCATCTGAGGCGATGGCCTTCTCGAGTTGCTCGAATGCGTCATCGGCGCGGCCTGCCAGCGCGAAGCAGCACGCTGCGTTGTAGCCCTCGCCCCCTGCCGCGTAGGTCTGACCGCACGCTGCATAGTCTTTGGCCGCGTACTGGGCTTCTGCTTGGGCAGCCGTGGGTCGCGACGCGCTCGCATGGGCGCAAGCCATCAACACCAGAACCGAACCGACACTTTTGCGAAGCATGAGCGCCCCTTGGTGAAGCCGTTTGCCGAACGAGCAGCAGGTACCGATGACTCTGACCGCGATGACTCCTTTGAAGGCAGAGATTCAAAAGTTTCAAGCCGAGATTCGAAAGTTTTCAAGGCAGCAGGAGGGGCTTGCTTCAGTGCAGGCACAGCTGAAGACGATGGGGCCCGAGCTCGAACGGCTGCGCCGGCAGGTGCGCGAGCCGCGATCACGAACTGGTGAGAACGAGCTGCCTCAAAGCGAGCTCTGGCCGCGCCTCAAGAGGTTCTGCGTGTTCGGTCTGGCGGTGGCGAACCTGTCAACGCTGCCCGTGTTCATCTCGTGGCACCAGCACCGATGGGTGCCCGCTGCCTGGTGCCTCGTCTTTGCACTCAATCTGGCCTGGGCGCTCTGGGAGGTCTCATGACACACACCGCCGATGACCGCGCGATGCGAGCACGGCTCGAAGCAGCTCAGGCTGAGCTCAAGTCGCTCCGCGCCTTCGACTTCGAGACGGAGCTCGCTCGGGCGCAGGCTGCCCTCCGCGACGCGACGCTCGAGCGCGCCCAGCTGCGCTCCCAGGTGAAGATCAAGCGTGCGAGACCGTCGCCAGTGCGGCGTGCTGCACCTCGCAGCGTGGCCAGTCGCGTGGCGTCGTTCTGCGCGGTGGCCCTCCAGGTCATCGCGCTGGCCGCGTGGGGCACGAGCGAACACGTGCCCGCGTTGGCCGGCTTCGGGTCGGTCGTGGCCTTCTTCGCGCTGATCGCCGCCGCGATAGGGCTGGGCTGGAGCCGCTAAAACGCCCTCAATGTTCGCCTCGCCCATGCACTCGGAGTAGCCTCCTCCTCTGTGCCTGTTGGCGACGAAACCATCAGCATGTTCTCCGACTCCACGAGTCGCGACCCGCTCATCGGCTCGATGGTCGACGACTATCAAGTCACCGCCCGGGTCGGCGCGGGGGCGATGGGTATCGTCTACCGCGGCGAGCACCGCATCATCGGCAAGACCGTCGCGATCAAGGTCTTGAAGCTCGACTACGCCGACGACCCCGAGATGGTGAACCGCCTGGTCGGCGAGGCCCGCACGGTCAACGCGATTCGGCACCCCGGCATCGTCGACATCTTCGGCTTCGGCACCTTGAAGACCGGCCAGCCCTACATCGTGATGGATCTGCTGGAGGGCGAGCCGCTCGACGTGTTCGTGAAGAAGCACGCGCCGCTCAAGCTCAAGGCGGTCTGGCCGATTCTCGATGATTTGCTGCGTGCCCTCTTCGCCGCCCACAATGTCGGCGTCATTCACCGCGACCTGAAGCCCGGCAACGTCTTTCACGAGTCACACCCCGAAGCGCGCAGCCGCATCAAGGTCATCGACTTCGGGTTGGCCCGCACCGCCGACCGCGCCGGAGGCAGCATTCGCCCGACGAACCCCGGCACCTTGCTGGGCACTCCGGCGTTCATGGCGCCCGAGCAGGTGGTCGGCGTGAAGGTGACCCCTGCGACTGATCTCTACGCGGTGGGTGGCATCGCCTATCAATTGTTGACCGGTCACCTGCCGCACGAGGCAGCGAGCGCGATTGAAGTGCTCAGCGCGAAGATGGCCTCAGACCCGCTGCCCCCGCGGCACTGGGTGTCGATGATCGACGAAGAGGTCGACCACTGGGTGATGTCGCTCTTGCAGCGCGACCCGCTCGACCGGCCGCAGAGCGCAGAAGACGCTCGCAAGACGCTGCGCCGAATCGTCGATGGCCGCACCACCTCGAACACGCCACCGGTCAAGCCCAAGGGCCCGGGCAAGCACCCGAGCCAGCCCCCGCAGCCGGCCCGTGGTTGGAGCGACGCGAAGACCATGTTGGTCGAGCAGCAAGGGGCTGACGCGCCGCTGGTGACGCCTGAGAACACCACCGACCGGTCTGACAGCCCGTTCGCGGCGACTCGCGAGACACCGCTGGTTCGTGGCGCTGCCAAACCGATGCCCCACTTCGGGCCCTCGCCGGTGCCTCAAGCCGCCGCCGCCGCGAACCCCGCGCCTGTGCCGGCCCAGTTCAAAGATTCGAATCGCACCGCGCCGATGCCAGCGGTCTCTGATGAAGCCATCGCCGCCGCGCAGCAGCACAAACCCAAAGTGGTCAAGTCGTCGCCCAGTGGGCTGCGCTCCTCTCCCAGCGGGCTTCGCCCGGCGCCCAAACCCACCCGCTCAATCGTGCCCTTGGTCGTGGTGGCGGTGATCGCGCTGGCGGTGATCACCGCGCTGTTTCTCTATTTGAGCACCGGCCAGGCCCCTCGGTAGCGCGATGTCTGACGCCGACGCGCGCGTGCGTCTCGAAGGCCGCGCTGAGCTGCTCGAAGCCACCCGTGCACGGTACCGCCTGCTGATTCGCCAGTTGGGCTCGATGTGGTGGCAAGAGCGCCTGCGAAAGACGGCGTCGGTCTTGCGCGAAGTGAGCCGGGTGCAACGCGAGGTCGAGCAGGCCATCGACGCTGCTGGTCGCCACGCGAAGAACGAGCAGTGGCCCGAGTCGAGCGGGCTGCTCAAGTGTCTTCGTGAGGTGAACGAGCAACGCGTCACGCTCGAGCGGTTGACCCGAAAACGGCTGGGCCGCGCCGCCGCACCGCTCGACCTGGCCCAGCAGCTCGAAGCGCTCGAGCAGCAGGTGCTCACCGCGCCGCGGTTGGTGTTGCCTGGCCAACGCTGGGCCAGCGCCAAGAACCTGCTGCCCTGGCCCTCTGCCGAGCTGACCCCGGTCGCTGCGTTCGCCGAGCGGCTCGAAGGCGTCTTCGCCAAACCCCTCGTCGGGGGCGAAAAGCTGTCGTTTTCACCGCAAGAATTCGAGGCCGTGGTCGCAGGGTGGGCCGCCGGCAGCCGGGGGCTCGATGCAGTGTGGGCGCGCCTCGAGCGGCTCGACGTGAGCGGTGTGTTGGTGCGCTACCTGCGAAGCCGGGCCCGGCGCACTCCGACCCGAGGGCGAAATTCGGGGCCCGAGGTGCTGCTGCACGCCGAGTTCTGGCGAAGCCTGGCGCTCTCTCGAATCGAGACCGCGCTCGAGAGCCGGGTCGGGCCGGTGGTGTGCCTCGAGACCGAGCGCTTCGCGGTGCTCCGATGGCTCTCGTCGCTCGACCGGGGCACGCCGTCGCCGCTCTCGGTGGGCTCCGCTGAGCGGGGCGCGTTGATCGAGCTCGCGCACGCGGTCAGCACCTTGCCCGCCAATCGGCAATGGGCCGCCCAGTGGCCCAAGCTGCTCGAGCTGGCGCAGCGAGCCGATGGTCACCGCGCCGACCCCGATTGGCAGCGGCTGCACGATGCGTTGGCGTTGTTGGCCCGCGTGCTCGAGTCGCCCGTGGCCAAGGCCGTGCCTCCGCTGTACCGGAGCACGCTGAAGGCCCGGCCCCCGGTGCGCCGCGAGACCCCTGATTCGCTGAGCGGGGTCATTCGCGCGATGCAGGTCAGTGTGTCGAGCGCTACGCCTTGACCCCCTGACAAATTGTCGGGGCTCCCCAAGGCAACGGCGCGAAACGACGCTCGCCGCACGTGGTCTGTGAATTGCTCTGCGCGTCAGGCATGACCCGAATCATTCACTGCGTTTTCTTGGCCGCTGCCGCAGCGCTCACCGCTACGTTCATCAACATCGCGCTCGAAGCCTCGCTCGCGCCAAGGAGGACGGCGGTAGTCGGAGAAGCGCCGTCGCACCGGGTCCGGCCCCTCCCGTCGTTCAACGTCGAGCGCCTCGCCGCGTTGACTGGGCTGCACTCCCAAGAAGCCGCCGCCCCCCAGGTGCTCCAGCCCCTCGACGCCCGGTTACTGGGCACGATGATCGACGTTGATCACCCCGAGGCCAGCCTGGCGACGATTCAAAGCTCGGTCACGCTCAAGGTCACCACCTCGATGATCGGCGACTTCATCTCAGGCGCTGAAATCGTGTCGATCGAGCGCTCACGGGTCTTCGTTCGAGCCCAAGGCCAGCTGCGCGAAATCGGCGCGACCCCCTCTCTCGCGGCAAGCGCCCGCGTACCCGACGTCGAGATCAAACGCGCAGACATTTTTGCCGCCATCGCAGGCTTCGCCAAAGACCCCCTTCGCCCGCTCATCGCTCCGGTCATCGCGCGGGGCGTGACTCGCGGCGTACGCCTCACGCTTCAGCCCGGGTCGATCTACGCCACCCTCGGCCTTCAAACCGGAGACGTCGTCACGCGCCTCAACGGAGAAGACCTCTCAGGCTGGGTGCTGCAAGGCGTCGAGGCGGTCTCGAAGCTTCGCTCCGCTGCCACCATCGAGGTCGACTTCGAGCGAGACGGCACGGTGATGCACCGCACCTTCGCGCTGCGCTAATGAGCTGGCTGTTACGAGTCGCCCAACACTTTTTTCACCACCGCGAGCACGTCTTCAGCCCGCGGAGGCTTGACGATGAAGTCGACGGCGCCGGCTTCAATCGCCTCCATCACCATCGTCTCTTGACCGAGCGCGCTGCACATCACCACCAGCGCTCGTTGATCTTGCCGAAGAATTTCGCGCGTCGCGTCGATGCCGTTTCGGTAGGGCATCACCAGATCCATCGTGACGAGGTCGGGCTTCAGGTCTTTGAACTTCTCGACCGCCTCGACGCCGTTCCCGGCTTCACCGACCACTTCGAACCCACCCGCGGCGAAGATGTCCTTGATGATGTCCCGCATGAACACAGAGTCATCAACCACCAGCACTCGCTTGGGCGTCGCCACAGTTCGCGCAACTTAGCGGGTTGTGCACGCCTGGGCTATTGCCGTGTCGAGCCCATCGGGGTCGAGCACCGTAATGGCCAACGCGCCCAAGCGGGCCAGGCCACGCACCGTGGGTGACGTTCGTGCCGCCTGGCCGACCTTTTCAATGCTCTCGATGCCGTCGACGTCAGTGATGAGCAGCCCCAATTCGCGCCGGCCCAGCTCCATCAGCACGATTTTGGTCGCCTTTTGCACCTGCGTCGACTCGAGGTCGAGCAGCGCCTGGAGGTCGATGACCGGCACCACCCGCCCTCGAAGGTTCATCACGCCCTTCAGCGCCCGGGGCGCCCGCGGCACCCGGGTGAGCGCCATCGGCGTGACCACGACTTCGCGAACAGCTGCCAGCGGCAGCGCATACCGGTCTCGCTGAAGTCGAAACACCACGTGCCGCACGCCACGAAGCATACGCGAAGCGCCTCAGGGTTTGCGGTACCGAAGCTCGAATTGCACCGCGTCGACTGTCATGCGGGCGCGGTCGGGGCCGTTCGGGGCCAGAGGCTCGAGCAAGAAATCGACCTCGCCCAGGCGCGCGGCGACGATGTTGACGTACTGGCTGCCTTCGACCAGCAATGGCACTCGAATCGCCGAAGGCGCAGACGCCGGCGAGTCAGCGGCGATTGACGTGGTCGCCCACCAGCCGGGCGCCCTGATCGACACGCTAAACCCCGGGGGGCTGCCTGCGCTCCCACCCGAGGCGCCGCCGGTGATCAGCAGCTGCGCGTCGCGCGACTCGAGGTCTTTCGGCAAATCGGTGAGCGAGAACCGGAGCACGATTTGAGGCCGTTGGCTCGCCAGCGAAAACGCCCAGGTCGTCGATGGGTTCGCCTGATTGACTTCGATGGCCACCATCGCGTGCGCCTGCGAGTCGTACCCCAGCGAGGGAAAAGGGACGAAGGTCGGTTGCCCGTCACTGTCGGGGTCGGCGATGGGCACCGGGCTCCACCCGGCGTCGAAGCGCATCTCCCAGGTCTCGGTGCTGATTCGGCCCACCCGGGTGCCGCCGGGTACGAGCAAGGTGCCCCGCTCGATGTCGGCCACCAGGCCGTTGGGCACCATCGGCTCTGGCAGCACGTACTGACCGGTTGGTACGCCGTTCTTGACCACCGACAGCGTTGGTAAAATGCCGAGGTCGAAGTCTGAGCGCAGCACCGCGGTGCCCAAGGGTGTCGCCGCAGCCGACGCCCAGGTGCCCGGGCCAAGGCTCACCGGTGCGCTCGGCAACCCAGTCGTGCCCGAGACAGAAATCAGCTGCGTTTGACCATTGGCCGCCTGAACGACGACATCGAGGCCATTCGCGGTGGGTGCCGCATCGAGCATCGACGCAGCGCTGAAGCCCGCGTCAGCGCTCAGCCGCACCCACCCACCATCGGCCTCAGAGCGCCAGATCGACGCCGTCGGCACTGTCGCGCTGCCGGTCGCGATGAGACAGCGCTGGTTGGCGCCGTCGTAGACCATGTGAGTTTCGCCCAACGGCATGGGCGTGGTCAGACGGGCCGCCCACCCCCGCGCTGACAGGTACGCATCTTCGATGCCAACCAGGGGGTCGAAGCTCAACGTTCTCATCGCGCCGGCCTTCGGGTCGAACACCAGATTCGGCGTGACAACGTACGGCGGCGCGCTGGTCGGCTGGTAGGCGATCGACCACTCCGAGCCCGACCATCTCCAGGTGGTGTCGGGCGCGGTCGAGCCGACGTCTGCGCCGAAGAGCAGCAGCATGTTGCGCGCAGGGTCGGAGATCAGCCGGTGCTGCGCGCGAGGGCCGGGGGTTGGGCCCGACAGCGGGGTGCGGTTGGCCCAGGTGGTGCCGTCATACTCCCACACGTCATCGGCGATGCCGCCGTCGGCGAGCTGGCCGCCTGCCACGACCAGCACGCCACGCTCCGAGTCCCACGCGCAGGAGGTCGAGAGGCGTGGCGCCGGCCCCCCGGGCACCAGGGAGGGCAACCACTGCCCTTTGAAGTTCTGCCACAGCAACGGGGTCTCGGTGCTGAGCGTGCCGCCGAAGACGAAGACGGTGGCGGTGAAGGGTTCGGCGCAGACCGCGGCGCCCAGGCGCGTGCCGATGGGCGGGGCGGCGACCTTCGACCAGCGGTCGGTGTCGAGGCGCCAGGCATCGGTCAGGGGCTTCAGCTGCTCGTCGTACCCCCCGTAGAGAATGATCGCGTCTTGGCCTTCGTCGAAATAGAGCATCGCCGCCGTGCGAGCGCCGGGCCCGTCGGGCAGCCGCTTCCAGCTCACGCCGTTCCACAACCAGGTGTCGTTGAGGGGGGTGTCGCTGGAGCCGCCGTACATCACGATACCCCGCTGCTTGGGGTCCCACGTCATGGGGTTCAGGTAGCGAGGGGCCGGGTTGCCGTCTCCCTCGGGGTCAGAAGAGGCGCGGGGTTTCCAGTCGACGCCTGACCACTCCCAGACACTGCTGCCGAGGGCGAAGCTGGGCTCCCAGCCACCGAAGCGTACCACTCTCGAGCGCAGCGGGTCGAAGGCCGTACCCGGCAAGCCCGCTCGGCCCTCTGGCGCCCGGGTCAGCTCGAGCCGCCGCCAGCTGCCGGCCCCCTCGACCTCGACCCGCTTGCCATCGGAGAACGCGATGCCATCGGCTGCGCCCCGCTCGGTCACGTCATGCCCTTCGATGCCCTCTGCGACGGCGCGCGTGACCTCGAAGCGATGCGGGTTTGGAAAGAGGCGGCCAGCGATCTTGTTGTTGAACGTGGCGATCCAAATGAAGTCGTGAATCGGCTCCCAAGGTGACTCGTTGCCCGCGGAGTCGATGGCTTGAACATCGATCAACGAATCGCTCTGAGCCCGAAGCACCTCGAAGGCGGCGAACGACCCCTGATCATCGACCGGCGTGCTGCCGAGCAGGGCCGTGCCCCGTCGAAATGCCACCCGCACCGCTTCGGGCGCCACCCGCGGCTGGGCCACGATGCGGGTCGACGGCTGCCGGGCCGTCTGCTCATCGCCCCAGGGTGACTCGCGCACCTCGATGCCCGCGTCGACCGCCAGAGGGGCCAGCGGCGATGTCACGTCGAGCTTGGTGGTCTGCCCCAGCAGCACGGTGCTCGAGTTGAGCGCGAGGTCGGTCAGCGAGACCTCCCAGCTGACTTGCGCATCGGCTCCGGTTGGCGCCGCTTCGGTCGAGCAGATGAAGTCGAACGCCGGCGGGGCCTGACTCTCGAGCTGGCAGCGCACCCTCGGGTCGACCGCACCGCGGGCGAGCGCGCGCACCACCGGAGCCCCGTCGAGCGCCTCGCTGATCACCAGTGACAGGTGGGCATCGGCTCGCGGCCCCATCGCGGTCGGAGCGTCGAGCGCGTTGTTGGCGTGCGGCCGAATCGAGACGGTGCTCTGCGAAACGCTGGGCACCACGGTGTCGAGCGCGTCGGGCTTCACGCAACGCCGGGCGGTGCTCTGGCAGACCAACCCGCCCGGGCACTGCGCGTTCGTCTCGCAGTCGATGCTCGTGCCGAGCCCGCTGGCGCCATCGAAGCGACAGCCGATCAACACCGTGACCGCCCCTGCCACCCACCATGATCGCCTCACGCGTGACAGACCCCACAAGACCGCCGAAAACGAACGCTCAACGCCAATCAGATCAAATCAACGCGGGGCGTCGAAAAAAAAGTGAAGAGCCTCGGTTTTCACCGGCAGAGATTGCCATGATTTCGTTGCCTTTCTCGAGTTTCAGGAAAAGCCGCGAAGGTGGCAGAGGGTAGGCAATTGCGGATACCCTGCCCGCCTCGCAACGCATCCACCCTCTCGAGGCTCCATGAGTATCGTCAATTCAAAGTCCCCCATCGCGCCGAATCTCGCTGCTGCCCCCGCCGAAGATGCCCCGGCTTCTCCGGCCGCCGAAGTGCCCGCGCAACCCGCGCCCGAGACGAGAAAGCCGGCCAGCGGTTGGCAGAAGGTCGCGGCGCGAGTCAAAGACGGCGCGTTGACGCTGGCTTCGGCGCCGATCGCGGTGGTGAATGTGCCGAACGCCCGCTTGGGCAACGCGTTGGCGAACCTCCATTTTCACGGCAACCTGACCGAGCAGATCGCGCTCAAGCACAGCGACCCGTTGGTGCAGAGCAACCCTGACCGCGCCGCCTCGCAGGGCATCACGTGGACGAAGGTCGGCATGGTCGCCGACGTGGGCGCGGTGTTGGGCGTGCTGGGTTTCGACGAGGGCGTGAAGGTGTCGGCCATTGTGCCGACCGCCAGCAAGGTGAGCGTCGGGAGCTTGCTCAAGCTGCCGATTGATCAGGCCAAGCTGATGACGCTCGACTTTCACCCCGACACCATCGCGAAGTACCCCGCGGGCACCGAGTTTCACATCGCCAAGCACAAGACCTACAGCGGTGGCGCGGTCGCGCGCGGCGAAGGCAACTTCATGCAGCTGCACGCCGGCGGCGAGATCGGCGCAGAGGCCACGTGGGACAAGTCGGCCTATGCCAAGACGGTCACTGTGATGCCCGACCGGCAGCTCGGCGTTCGCATCGACAAGCAGAGCCGCATCGGCGCCTCGGTTGGCGCGGGTGCCCACGCCGGCTACGGCATCGTCGATGGTGACCGCCGCCCCAACGTGGGCGATTACCGAAACGAGCCCAACAACGCGAACATCGTCTCGATGCACGTGGGCTCGGGCGCCAGCCGCACCACCAGCATTTCGCTCGGCGGCAACTTCGCCGTGGGCACCGACCCCGGCAAGGCTGGCTACGACTACGTGATGAAGGCCAACCCCGACAAGCTCGGCACCAACCCCAAGGCGGCCAAGCAGGCGCTCGAGAAGTACGGCATGACCGTCGCGTACTCAGAGAAGACCGTCGAGCACGGCTCAGACTTGAGCGCGTCGGTGCTGAAGACCGACCTGATCAACGTGCGCGGCCACTCGCGCAACACCGACGGCGTGCTCTACCAGGTGGTGCCCGGCACCGAGGGCAAGGTCATCGACGAGACCAAGCTCAGCGAGAAAGAGTACTCCAAGGGCTTGACCGGCAAGTTCATTGCTTGGTCTCACCGTAAGCACGAAGAGCGCGAGTCGGTCATTCGCATGGGTGAAGTGCAGGTCAATGGTGGACCTGCTGAGCGCGCGGCGTTGTTGTCGTTGACCGTGCGAGATCAAAAGACGAGCGCGGCCGAGAGCCAAGAAGCCGCCAACCTGGCGGCGGGCCTGGGCTTTAAGACTGATCAGCACGCCACCGGTGACAACGGCAAGAGCGAGTTCAAGCTGCAAATCGGTTTGACCAACGAGATGGTGCAGAAGCTCGACGGCTTGACCAAAGAGCAGTTTCGCGAAGCCATCAACACGGCCATGGGCACCATCGACGGGCGCCCCCTGCCGTGGAACGACGAGTCACTTGCCAAAAAGAGCACCGCCTACTGGAACGAGAAGTTCAAAGACCCGATCACCGTCAAGGCGCGTTGGGCCGAGGCGCAGAGCGATCTCGCGAACCTCGACACCAACGGCATGAGCGAGATGAAGATCAAGCAGCAGTACGAGAGCTCGACCGGCCGCCACTACTACCGCGACATGGCGACCTTTCAGTCGGTCGAGGCTATCTCCGACGCCTTCGAAAAGGCGAAGGGCAAGCCGCTCGATGACCGTACGCACTTCTTGAAGACCTTGGCCAAGCTGAGCGCGCCTGACTTGCGCTCGGTGCTGCTCGCGATGCGCACCACCGCGGGCGCGGGCATCGTGCAGTATGACTACACCGGCAATGGCATGACCATTCACGCCACCCCCGAGACGAAGGCGCCGGCCACCGTGAAGCAGATCGTCGACAACGCCTTCAAGCAGGGCACCGACATCGAGCGCTGATCAGCCGCTCCTTGCGCTCACCCAGGCACCACCGACCCCTCAGAAGGTCGGTGGTGTTTTGCTGTCGGCCTCAAAAGTCTGAGACGTCACAGCCCCCAAGCGCCTTGATTTTACTTGGCTTTTGCTTGGCCCAACCCTCGCAATCGCCCGCCGGCGCGTAGGGCCGGTTGAGCAGCACCCACAGTTTCGAGGGTAATCATGAAGACACACACCTGGGCATATCGATGGCGTTGGTTGGCACTGGCAGCGGGAGCGCTCGGCTCTCTGGGCATGGTTGGCTGCGGCAAAGCCACCAAGATTCCCGAGCCGCAAGCGGTTCAAAAGCGCGTGGCGCTGACCGCCTTTCAGGGCGATGGCGCCTGCAAAGATCTCGAGAGCTACATCGAAGACACCGCGGTGCTGCAGATGCGCACCCAGCTCGAGGCCGCCCGTGATGGCGTGCCCGGGTGGGGGTGGTGGGGCGGGTGGGGCCGCCTCGGCCTCGAAGACGCGAGAGGTGCCGCGACGCCGACGGCAGGCGCGAGCTCAGCCGCTCCTTCGGCGTACACCACTACCAACAACCAGGTGGCCGGCGTCGACGAAGCCGACTTCGTGAAGAACGACGGCACGCGCATCTTCGCGCTGTCGGGCGAGCGTCTCTACGCCACCAAGAGCTGGCCCGCCGAGCAGACCGCGGTGCAAGGCTCGATTGAGATCGAGGGTTGGCCGCAAGAGATGTTCTTGAAAGACAACACCGTCGTCGTCTTCTCGAGCATCTACCGCTGGTACCCGCTGGCGAATACCGCGGGCGTCAAGTGCGACTCGCTCGACTGCGGGTACTACAACGCCAACACCGTCAAAGTGACCGTGGTCGACGTGAGCGACCTGAGCAACTTGAAGACCCAGCAAGAATACTTCGTGCCCGGCATGTACAGCTCGGCGCGCATGGTCGGCAGCTCGGTGCGCGTGGTGATGACCGACAACTTCAACTTCCCCGCCGGGTTCAAGTGGAGCCCTGATTGGGAAGAGAACCTGTGGAACGACAAGGCCCGCCTCGCCGCGGCCTACGACAAGATCATCGCCTCGAACGAAGCGCTGATTCGCCAGCAGACGATGGCCGACTGGGCGCCTCCCGCGTTGCTCAAGAAGGGTGGCAGTGAAACGGTGGTGCCGCAGTCGTGCAGCTCGTTCGCGAAGGTGAACGCGCCCACCCGCCTGGGCACGGTGTCAGTGGTCACGCTCGACCTGAAGACCCCCGACGCGCTCGACAAGACCACCATTCTCGCCGAGCCCGGAGTCATCTACGCCTCGAGCAGCGCGCTCTACATTGCGACGCGGCACTGGTGGTGGTGGCCGGCGCCTGGTCAAGAAGACGTGACCTACGTGCACAAGTTCGACATCACCAACCCCAGCGCGGCCACCTACCTCACCTCGGGCACGGTCGAGGGCAGCATCATCGACCAGTTCTCGCTCGACGAGTACAAGGGCAACCTGCGCGTCGCTTCGACCCTGACGACCCGCGTGGTTGATCAGCAGAACCCGCAGAACTGGTGGGGCAACATCGAGACCACCAACCGCGTCACGGTGTTGGGTGAGGTCGACGGGTATCTCGACGTGATTGGCCAGTCGGCTGATCTGGCCAAAGGCGAGCGCATCACCTCGAGCCGCTTCATCAACGACAAGGGCTTCGTCGTCACCTACCGCCAGGTCGACCCGCTGTTCACCTTCGACCTCTCAGACCCGACCAACGTGAAGAAGGTCGGCGAGCTCACCATCCCCGGGTTTTCGACGTACATGCAGCCCATCGACGACAC
>JANLPS010000243.1:0-4538 GCA_031367385.1 Archangium sp.
GTCGCCCGGCAACCCCAGAGGAACTACCGCGAACGAATCCTCGAGCCGCATATGAAAGCTCCCCGCAAACCAGAGCTCCCTCTATGATCCTCCCGCGACGCCCGCACAAGCGCCGTCCTAACTGATCGGCATTGCGTTTAGCCCCGCGACGACGATCTTACCGTCGGCCTGCTGCACCAGCGCGTTGGGATAGGGGCTCGGGGGAAGGGGGGACGCTGCGAGGCCACCGCCACCGAAGGTGGAATCGAGCATCAACACGCAGTTCGCGATCGAGGCCGTTCCACCGTCTGCACCGGCATCGCCCCTGCCAGCGTCCGTCGCGCCACCATCCGTGCCTGCGTCCATCGCGCCTGCATCCAAGGCGCCTCCATCTGCACAGCCCCCGTCGCGCTCGCACCCTCGCGGGTTATTCGCTTCGGCGTCGCCGCAGGTGCATGCCGACATCAGCATGGCAACACCGAGAAATCCGACGAGTAGAGATCGCATGAGTGGGTAGGCCTCGCGGAAGTGAACCCCGCAGAATGCAACGTCGCGAGTGAAAGGCCAAGAAGAAGACGGGAAACCAGAGGCAGGGCACGGCAGGAGCCTCGGCACCACCGACTTGAGCTCGGCGCCGAACGCGTTCGTTGCGAGCGCTCCGGCGATTTCGACGCTCGTTCAAATTCAAAAGAGCACCGGCGAGAAACGGGCGGTCATCTCAAGGCTGCCGAGGTCGATGTTCGACAGCCCGGAACTCGCGATCGCCGCTACCGCGATGTTGTTGGCACGACGCTGTTCAGATCGATGATGGGCGCCGGCTCGGCACAGGGTCGGCTCGCCCGGAGGCGATGACTCGCCGATTTCGTCACTGCGCCCAACTCGCGGTAATCGCCGTGCCGACTCGAAAGCCGCTCCACGGTATTGGCGAGCCGTCTGGAGTGACGCCGATGCCGAATGCACCGGCGCCTTCGATGCCGACGCCGAGCCAGAGCGGGCCCACGCGATGATCGGCTTCGAGCAGCAGGGCTCCCTCAAGCATCGGGTACCACGGCCTTTTCGGCGCGTAGTCGACGTGAGCGACGCCGCCGGAGAAGTCGATTCGAACGCAGCCTCCCACCAACTGCACGTAATCTCGGTAAAGCCGCTCCTGGGCCCACCGTTCTGTGCCCGCGTTGGCGATCACCGCCGCCTCTGTCGCAGGCGAGCCTCCTCTCGGAGTCGTGTCATCGTTTGCCGAAGGCTTTCGCAGCAGAAGGGGCATTCTTTCTTATTCGCAGGCCGCGAGAAGAGCCTCGTACTGCGGTTGAGTGATGTCGCCGGCTGCGAGTTTTTCTTTGAGCGCGGCGATGCACTCGACGACTGGGTTGGGCGGGGTGCTTTGCGCAGGGTAGCAGGCTGCGACTTGCGTCTCGTATTCGTCTTTGGTGATGCCGCCCTGGTCGACCTTTTGGCTGAGCGCTTCGACGCAGGCAGACCAATCGGGCACGCCTGCGTCAGCGGTTCCCTGATCTCCTGCGTTGGTTGGTGGCACGCCGCAGTCGGTAAGCACCTTCTTTTCGTACTCTCCTTGTGAGAGCTGGCCGGTAGCGAGTTGGTCTTTGAGCCCCGCGATGCACGACGCTTCGGTCTCGTTGGTGAGTGAACTGCTCGATGCCGCGCTGAGGTTTGGTGCGCTGAGACCGCAGCCACCGACGAGCATCATTGTCAGGGCAAGAGTGAAACGAGTCATTGTTTTCATTGTTCAGTCCTAGGTGCGGTCAGCGAAAACTGACCGGCGGGTGTGCCGCCTTCTTTGGGGCCAATGAGCTTGATGAACTGGCTCAGGGTCTTGTGCGAAAGACGATGATGTTGTTCGAGGTTTTCAGATGAACGAGGAGCGACTTGTGAGAAGGGCCAGCGAGCGGGCCAAACTGGCTCACCGTTTCTTTCGGCTCGTCGCAATTCGACCCTCCGCTGCGGTCTTGCGTTGCTCAAGGCCATCTTGGCGCACAGCTGGCGCGTTCGGTCTCCACGCTTGGCGCCACGCGACGTTGACGCCGGTCAGTCTCCTCCCCTACGGGCCGCCGTATGAGAGTGCCGAGCAGAGTTGTCATGACGTTCTCGTTGCTCCTGGCGGCGGGGGCGTGTGGCCCCGAGGTCGCGACAGACGACGCAGGTGCGGTGCAGGTGAGGCCGCGTGATGCCGGTGTTCGCGACGATGGCGGCACCTCGCGTATCGATGCTGGAGTCGGTCTACCAGACGCCGGACAAATTCAAACCGGCGACGCCGGCCTCGTGGGGGGCACCGATGCGGGCACCGCTGATGCGGGGGTGACTGCGGTCGAAACAGACGGCGGCGAATCGAACATCGACAGCGGCGTCGTGGTGATCGTCGATGCGGGAGCCCTCTTTGATGCTGGGGTGAACGGGGCCGGCGCACGAATTCTCGGCCTTTTGCCTGATGGCGGTGACGAAGCGTGGCTTCCCGATGGTGGGTGGGACGATCTGTACGTGGCCCCCGGTCTCGGTGCCTGCGCGACCGGCTCGGTCGTTATTGCTCCCGTGGTCGACCCCGGCTGCGTAACAGGGTTGCTCGACGCTGACCGAGTCGTTCTCGCCAGTGGTGAATGGACCGACGTCGGGGCTTCGAACTCGAACTACCGCCAGCGCGCCCTGCGCATCGACGTCTTTTCGCTCGACGGCGGCCTCGCCGTACCATCGCGAAGGGTCGCGCTCGGGCTCGACCCGGCGGTGTGTACTGCCCGCCCGGCCATTTCTCAGCTCGGCGGCAGGTATGGCGTCGGCTACGTCGGGTACTACAGCAGTTCCACCAGCAACCCGACGTACTACCCCCGAACGGTGGTCGTCGGGCACGACCTGTCGACCATGCGCGCCGAGTGGATCGCCGGCCAGCTGTGGCACACGGCTGAAGGCGGCCACTTCTCGTCAGAGGTGTACACCTATCGGCTCTCGATGCAGACCAGTGGCACCCACTTTCGCCTCGGCTTCGACCAAAATCGCGCCCTGCGAGTTGCCACCACTGGTCAGATCATCTTCGGCAATGTCTTATCGACCACGGCCATGGCGCCGGGCCCTTCGAGCGAGCGACGTGCCTATGACCTCGTGCTCGCGAAGTACGTCTCTTGGTACGACTTCAGCCGCATCATCGAAACGGGCCCTGAGGTTGCCGCGGTGTGGGTGAATGCCGAACAGCGCTCAGTCGCGGTCATCGGCCAAGAAAACGCGTTCATGCAAACCTGGTCTTTCACTCCGTCGGTCGATGGCGGCACCGTCGTCGCACCCGACCGCAACACGAGCGGCGTCATTCGCTCATCGCCCGATGGCATCGAGGTCGCCAGCGCCTTGCCCGACGGTGGTACGCGACTCGTTCACCTCTCCGCGCGAGGAGTCGCCGGTGAGCCTACCGAAGTGCCGGCGAGCGGCGGCCTTCTCGAGAGCAACGGCACCCGGTGGCTGCTCGGTGGCACCCGCGCGTACGACTCGAACCTGACCACCCTCGTCGCGACGCCACTCGAGGGCGGGGAGCCGCTGAAGGCCGACCTCGGCCCGACGTATGGGACCACGACCCTGATGTTCGAATCACGCACCGATCGGGTTCGCCTGCTCTCGCTGGTGTACGAGCCCATCTTTTCGACACCGACCAAGGCGCACGTCGTCGTCACCACCTGGTGCAAATAGAGCCAGCTCGACACCAACCGCCGAACGGGTCTCCGCGCAGAGACTGCCGTCTGCGGGGGCGTGAAGGCCCGCGCGTCAGCTCAGCCCGACGACCTCGAGCAGGCGCTTCTTGCCCTGCAGCGTGACCTCGCATTCTTCGCCGAGGCGCTTGCCGACCATGCCTTGGCCAAGAGGAGAGCGGGGCGTCACCACCTGCACGGTGCCTCGTTCGAGCTGCGCGCCACCGCCATGGGGTGCGACGAAGTAGGTGCGTGAGAGGTCGTCTTCTTCGAGCGTCACCAACGCGCCGGGCGCGACCACCTCGGTCGAAGCCTTGAGTGGCATCGTGCGCACCTCGGCGATCTCGCCCTCGAGCGCTGCGATGCGTAGGGCCTGCCCCCGGGCCACGTATGACTGCTCGAGACCTCGGGTGTCTTTGTCGTTCTCTTGCCGGGCTTCGCCGTGGGTCGCGCCCTCGACCGCTGATTTGTGCGCCGCGCGCGCCGTCGCCAGCGACGCGCTGAGCACCTCGAGCAGCTCGGCCTTCAGCGCCGTCTTTCGTTTCAGCGAATTCAAGGGGCCAGTCTGCCTCAACTCCCGCCCGGTGTCGGGGCGCATCACAACGGCAGCGGGCAGAGCCACTCCCGGCGGCACCCGGTGCAGACGAAGCGCCCCCGGTCTTCGAGAATCATCACCGTTCGCGGGGCCGCCTGGAGGTCGGTCTGCACGCCGCAGGCGGGGCACCCCGCGGTCTCTGAACGAACCTCGAGCGCGTGCTCGAAGGGCGGCAGCTGAAACCCCTCGAGCAGCTGCTGGGCAAAGGCACCGAGGGGCGCTCCTTGCTTCGCCGCCAGCCAGTGCTTGCGCAGAATCGGCACCCGTCGAAGGTACCCGCGGTGCTT
>JANLPS010000261.1:0-23604 GCA_031367385.1 Archangium sp.
CTGGTGCAGTTCGACCTGAGCGAGCCGGTCGACGCGGCCTCGGTCATCACCGCCAACGTCGACCTGGTCGATGACACCCTCGCCAACAACCTGGGCGTCACCAACCCCAACACCAACGGCGGCAACACCGAAGCCGACGCGACCATCTCGAGCGTGGTGCCGCTCAACGTCGTCAACGGGCGCACCACCCGCATCGGCGTCGTCTTCAACAACTTCTTCGGCCTCGATACCGGCGACAAGGTGGTGCTCAAGAAGGGCACCGCGGCGATCAAAGACATCTCGGGCAACGCGGCGAAAGACGGGTTCTTGATCACCGCTCCGGTCGTCGACGACTACCCGCCGATGATCAAATCGGTCAGCGTCGACCCCGCGGCAGACACCATCACCTTGACCTACACCAAGTGGTTCTCGGCGAATCAGGCGGTGGTGGCCTCACAGGGCAACATCGCGTTGAGCGAGTTCAACTTCACCAACTTCCTGTCGTCGCCCTTCGTGCAGCAGGGCTCGGCCCAGCTGCTTCAGGGCACGAAGTCGTTCAATGGGTCGGGCGAGCAGCAGGTCGTCTTGCAGTTCACCGACGTCGGCTACGTTCGCGGCTACAACTCGACCGACGCCAACTGCATGGCGCAGGGCAAAGGCACGCGAATCTCGTCGCCCGCGTTGACCAGCATCGACTTCTCGAGCACCAACGCTCGCTCGAGCACCACGGTGAACGATGACGGAGTCGTGGCGTATGAAAACGTGCTGGCCGACCCGGTCGAGCCCGCGTTCAGCCCCGGCGCCTACCAACCGGTCAACGGTGTCGGCACCCGCTCGAGCGTCAAAGACACCATCGCCCCCCGGTTGTCGAACGGGCACAGCGATCGCACCTTGGGCACCTTCTCGAATGCGGTGAACGTCGGAGCCTCGTCGCAGGTCTCGGCCTTCGTCGACGTCGCGATGACCGAGTTCTCGGCCAACGAGTCGGTGCCGACGGCGGCCAACTCGGCCTACAACGCGGCGAACTGGTCGGTCGCGGCCGTCGACCTCGGGGTCGACAACTGGGTGGGCAATGCGGGCACCGACCCCGCTGCATCAGGCGTCACCGTCACCGTCGACAGCGTGAGCCTGATCAACCAATTCGGAGGCGGCTGCGCCCGCACACCGCGTTACCGCTTGAACCTCACGGTCAAGAACACCGACGCCTCGGCGAAGACCTTGGGCTTCGCGCGCGTCACGGTGGGGCCCAATGTGACCGACCTGGCGGGCAACGCCATCGGCACCACCGGCCGCCACGCCAAGTACGCCTACTCGCCGACCCGCACCGACGCGAACGGGAATCTCGACCCGGGCTGGGTCGCCGAGTAAAAGCACGACGATGAACAAGCTCTCCATCGCTTCAGTGCTCGCGGCAGTGACTCTGGTCATTGCCTGCGGGCGCAGCCCCAAAGACGTGTGCACCGACAACATCGCGGCCACCCGCGCGAAGTTCAATGAGTGCACTCCTGATGCTGGGGGCTTCGGAGCCTTCATCGAGCTCGCCTTCGCCACCGCTGAAGCGAGGTGCGGCACCATCGACAAGGGCTGCGACAAGCCCGATGGCGGCACCGGCGTTTTCAACTCGGGCAACGCCGAGAAGTGCACCGCTGAGATCAAGGCGGCCACGTGCACGAGCTCGAGCAGCTCGTCGAGCAGCACCAGCTGCGCCGGCCTCTGCCAGTAACGACGGTGCTTCAGCGCAGCCGGTAACCCACCACCAGGTTCAGCGGGTCACCGAGCTCGTTGGTGAACTTCGCCACCACCCACACCGTGCCGTCGGGGCTCATCGCGATGGCCTCGCGGCGCGTGTCGAGCGTGCCTCGCGGGTAGCGCCAGGTGCGAATGCTGCCCGCCGAAGCGAGCGCGAGCCCTTTGGTGCCGACCACGATCAGCCCGCCGTCAGGCAGCGCGAACCCTCGAACCCAATCACGCTCGCCGGGAGTCGCGAGCGACGCCCACCTCCCTCCGGCCTCGCTGATGAGCTCGTTGTCGTACCCTGCGACCGCGACCAACCCGAACCCGGTCTCGGCGAAATCGACCACCGGCAGATAGCGGCCCATCGCCGTCTCGAAGTGAAAGCCCCCGTCGGGTGAGAGCCGGCCCACCCGGTAGTTGTCGGTCGTCAGCACCGTTCGATCGCGCAGCCGGTAGCAGGGGCCGGGCTCCAGTTGGGAGCCGGGGTCTCCAATCGAAGGCCAGCCTCCGTCGACCAGCTCGTAATACTCGCCGTGCAGATCTCTCACCGCGACCGGGCCACTGCCACCGCACACGCGATCGAGAAAGACGCCGAAGGGCAGATCGACGACGCGAGGCGCGGCTCCGCTGCGGCACGCCTGGTCACACAGCAGCTGTGCCTTGTCGCGGGTCACCAGCAGCGGGCCCTCCTCGGTCGAACGCAGGGCCATCAAGTCGGCTGACGCGCCCGAGCTGACGGTACGCCACGCCGCTCCATCGGCCTCGAGCAGCTGGGTGCCATCGCCGTAGAACAGGCGGCCTTGCCAGATCACCAGGCTCTCATTGCTGCTGCGAAACCCAGGGAGCACCGTCTCGACGAACGCGTCGACCGGGAGCGCTGTCGCGGGCCAGCCAGCATCGAAGTCGTCACCGCCACCGCCGGTGCCTCCGCCGGTCGTGCCACCACCTGTGCCCCCACCGCTCCCGCCTGCGTCTGATGCGCTGCTTCTGCCGCCATCTGGCGGAGCGCTCCCCCCATCGCGGCCAGGGAGCCCCAAGGCACCGCACGCGCTGATCAGCGCGATCAGCCAGGGCAACGCACCGGAGCGACCGAGGCCTCTCGCGCTCATTCGACGGCCGAGTGCATCGAGAACAGCGGCAAGGAGGCCCGGATGGGAAAGAGCGTCAGCGCAGCGAAAAAGATCACGAACGCGGCGAACGTTCGCGCGGCGCGAGCGGTCGCGGTCGCCCGAGGTGCAATGCCATCTGCGACGATCGTCGGAGGCACGCAGCCGAGCACGGGCGAGCACCAGGGCGTGAGAACGAGCCGGGTGACCGTGGGTATTTTGCCGCCCAGATCAGCGGTCAGCCGTGAAAAGCGGGGTGCGATGACCAACCCCATCATGAGCGCGAGACCGCCGATGGCAAGGCCCACCAGGTCGACTCCCTCGAGGTGCCGCGCGCTGACAGCGTCTGCCATGGCCCTTCGGTAGCACTGCCGCACGTGGGGAGAAAGCCCCAACCCGCGGCTTACGCCCTGCCGACGACGCGCTTCAAGAAGCCCCAGAAGCGGCCGCCGCGCTGCTTCAGCTCTTCGGCGCGCTGCGCGGTCGCGGGAGTCGCCTTGACCGTGCTCATGCCCAGCCGCGTACGAATTTCATCGGGCGTGTAGCGGGTCGCGAGGGTGCTGGTGAAGGCCTTGCGGGTTCGCAATTCACGGGCGTCGACGTGCAGCACGCACTCGGCGTCGAGCTTGAGGGTCACCGCCAGCTGCACCGAACCCTTGGGGCCTTTGGGCAGCCCTTCGATGCGCATCGTGCCCAGATATTCATTGGCGCCGACGTTCGCGTCTTCGCCCTGAAAGACCTGCAGCTCCATCGTCTCTTCGTTGTCTTTCGAGGTCGCCAGAGAGAACGACTTCGAGGCGGGCAAGGGCGTGTTGCGCTCGACGATGCGCTTGAACCCGCCGCCCGGCAGGCCCAGGCCAATGGTCATCGGCACCACGTCGATCAACACCACGCTCGAGACCTTGTCGACGGTGCCCGAGTACAGCGCGGCCCCGAGCGCGACGGCCTCGTCGGCGTTCACGCTGGCCTGGGGCGGCTTCTTGAACACCCCTTTGATCTTCTCTCGCACCAGCGGCATTCGGCTCATGCCTCCGACGAGAATCACGTCGTCGATGTCGCCGGCCTTGATGTTGGCGTCGAGCAACACGTCGCGCACCACGTCGATGGTGCGGTCGACGAGGGTGCCGCAGCTCTCGTTGAGCTCTTCGCGGGTGAGGGTGCACTTGAGCTCGAGGGGCACGCCGGCGTTCGACATCTGCAGCATCGGCAGGTGCACTTCGAAGGTCGTTCGCTCCGAGAGGGCGACCTTGGCGCGCTCGGCCTGGTCGCTGACCCGTGAGAGGGCCACCGCGTCGCCGTTGAAGGTGACGTTGTTCTGCTTCTGAAATTTGCTCAGCAGGGTGTCGACGATCTGGTTGTCGAAGTCGAGGCCGCCCAAGAAGATGTCGCCGCCCGTGGCCATCACCTCGAACACGTTCTTGTCGATGCGCATCAGCGTGGCGTCGAAGGTGCCGCCGCCCAGGTCGTACACCAGCACCCGGCGCGACATTTCACGGTTGAGGCCGTACGCCAGCGCCGCCGCGGTGGGCTCGTTGAGCACGCGCTCGACCTTGAGGCCGGCCATCGCCGCCGCACGCCGCACGGCTTCGCGCTGGCTCTCAGAATAGTACGCGGGGCAGGTGATGACCGCGCGACTGACCTTTTGCCCGAGGTGCTGCTCGGCCATTTGCTTGCATTCGCGAAGCACGATGCCCTGCACCTCTTCGAGCGAGAGCGTGTTGGCGCCCAAGTTCACCGCGGCCTTGCCATCGGGCCCGGCGACGATGTCGTAGTGAAAGCGCTCGCGCACTTCGCTCACGGTGGCGCTGTCGAAGTCGCGGCCGACCAGGCGCTTGGCACCGTAAATGCTCTGGCTCGGGTTCAGCAACATCTGCGACTTGGCGCGGTTGCCGACCAGCAGGTTGCCCTGTTTGCCGAGGGCCACGACTGACGGAATCGTGTTGTAGCCCTCTTTCGAGCTCAGAATCTGCGGCTTGCCCTTGTTGAGCACCGCGCAGCACGAGTTGGTGGTGCCGAGGTCGATGCCGATCACCGGGCCGGTCGGGTCGATCGTGCCGGGGGGCTCGAGAAAGACGGGCTTGCCCGGCGCGGCGCGCATCTGCGGCACCACCGGCACCGCCTGACGCAACACCGCGGGCGCTGAAGGCGCCGTTGGCCCAGGAGGCGGGCCGCCTCGGCGAATTTCGGGCAGCACCGAGTCGGCGGGAGGCGGCGGGGCCGCGGGGGCCTTGGCCACGGGCGCGGGCGGAGCGACGAAGGGCCGATGCGGTGGCGCAGCAGGTGCCGCGCGCGCGGGCGGGTTGTACGAGGGCACCGATTGGAGCGCGATGTCGGCGTCGGCCGGTGAGGTGTCGCGCGAGAGATCGATGTCGAGCTCCAACGAATCCATCGCTTCGGCGATCGGCAGGTCGTCAGGCAGCGCGGGCTCACTGCCAGGCGGCGGCGGCGGGGGCGTCTGCTGAATCAACGTCTCGAGGTCGATCTCGATCTCGCCCGCTCCGGGTGGAGGCGGCGCTTCGAATTGATAGTCGCTGCTGACCGGCTCGACCTCTGGCGCGCCCGGCGCCACCGGGAGATCTCCGAAGATTGAATCGAGATCGAGCGCCGGCGGTGCTGCTGGCGCGGCGCGTGGCGGCTTGGCTGGAGGTGACGCCGCGGGCCTCGAGGGCGCCGGAGCAATCGCAGGCGCTCTGGGCGCGCTCGGCGGAGCCACCCGAGGCGCCACCACCGCAGGCACCATCGGCGGCCGGGGTATCTGGGGCAGCGGTGTCGACGCCTTGCCCGAAAGCATGCGAATCACCAGGGCTTCACTCGACGCGTCGAGCGATGAGAACTCGAGGCCCATGCCCGGCGGCCCATTGGGGTCATTGGGCTCGCGCACCCACTTCACGACGGCCGAGCCCTGGAGCACCCGGGTGCCACCGGCAATCTCGACCTTGAAGTTGACCACCGTGCCCAACGGCTTGGGCTCTCTGGAGCGAATGAACATGCCGCCAGGGCTCAGGTTGGTCGCATACTTCTCGACGAACTCGTCGACGCCGCTGTGCGCCAGCTTCACCAGCAAATTGACAGATTTTCGGTCGTTTCCTACTCGACGGTCACTCACGCGATGCCATCTTGCCTTTACTGCAGGGCAGATCGCGAAGAACCTGCCATGTAGGTAAGTGTCGCCGCTTGGCGCACGCTACGAGGCAGAGCGCACGATGCCGATGATCACGGCGAAGTGCATGGCCGCGCCGACCAGGGTCATCGCGTGAAAGGCCTCGTGGTACCCGAAGACCCCCGGTCGAAGGTTGGGGCGCTTGGTCGCGTAGGCGAGCGCTCCCAGGGTGTACGCGAGGCCGCCACCGAGAATCAGCCCGAAGCTCAGCGGCCCCACGGCCAGCCGCACGTCGTTGAAGTACGGCACCATCACCCAGCCCACCGCCAACGCGACGATCGCGGTGATCACCTTGGGCGCCGTCGGCCAGAACAACGAGACCAGCACGCCGCCTAGCGCCGCCACCCAAATGGCGAGCAGCAACGAGGTGCCCGACGCCTGCGGCAGCGCCAGCAGCGCCACCGGGGTGTAGGTGCCGGCGATCAAAATGAAGATCGACGCGTGGTCCATTCGGCGCATCCACACCCGGCCGCGCGGCGACCAATTGACCCGGTGGTACGTCGCGCTCACCGAGAGCAGCGTCACCAGGCTCAACGCGAAGATGGCCGCGCCGAAGCCAGAGCGAGCGGTCGGTGCCATCGCGACCAACACCACGCCCGCGCCCGCGGCACAGCCGATGGCCCACTGGTGCAGCACGCCTCGCAGCGTGGGCTTGACCTCGGGCGCGACCGACATCGCGCTTATGGAGTGACCGTCACCATCGAGGTCACCGCCCCGGCGCCAGTACCCGCGGTGACCGTCGCCATGCCCGCTGCGACGCCCTTGATGCCGAAGTACCCGGCGATGCCGTCGGTGCCCGGCGCCAGCGTCACCAGCGTCGAGAGCACCGCGACCTTCGCCGGCGCATCTGAGACCAGCGGCAACCGAACCTCGGCGGCCAGCAAGCAATCTGAATACACGTACCCTTGATTGACCTCGCCCACCTTGAGCGGGGTGGGCGTGTAGAGCGTCAGCTTCGGCGTCGCGACCACCGTCACCTGGGCGCTGAACGAGATACCCTCGCGGGTCAGGGTGATGTCGGTCGTGCCCGGAGTCACAGCGCGAACCGCGAACGTCGCCTGCTGCTCTCCGGTCGAGAGGGCCGCGGTGCCGACGATCTCGGCCACGCCGGGCTTCGAGTACACGACGGTGATCGGCACCGTCGAGACCGCCTCGGTGCTCAGGCTCATCACCAGCGTAGTGGCCGCGCCGACCTGCAAGCGCGAGGCAGAGATGCCAACCGACTGCAAGACCGGGTACGACTCGCTCGACGACCCGACGTAGACCACCGCCGACTGCTTCTGCGAGCCCATGGTCACCGTCAAAATCGAGGTGCCGGTGGTCAACCCCTCGAGTTGCACCTGGGCGTAGGTCGAGCCGTTGAAGCTGACCGGCGCGGGCGCTGCCACCACCGCCGGGTTGCTGCTCTCGAAGGTGGCCGAGACCCCGACCGGCGGTATCGCGTTGAGCGACAGCGGCTGGTTCTGTTTCGCACCGGTGGCGAGGTAGACGCGCGGGCCGAAGCTGATCGACGGGTGGTCGAACACGGTGATCGGCACCGTCACCGACTGGCCGCTCACCGTCATCGTGACCTGAACCTTGCCGGCCTTGAGCCCCTTGACCTGAATCGACGCGTTGTTCGAGAAGCCCACGCTCATCGGCACCTGCAGCACCGCAGGGTCACTCGAGACCACCGTCATCGTGCCAGTCGCGTTGCCGTACGCCTGAATCACGCCAATCGCACCGATGCTGAGCGACTGACCGTACGCCTGCAGGGTCGAGCTCGAGGTGCCATTCACGGTCACCGGCAACGTCGTATCTTGGCCGCCGTACGAGATGGTCAAGGTGGTGTTACCCAGCTTGAGCACGTTCACCGGCACGTAGGCATTCGAGTCGTTCGGCAACAGGGTGCCCATGCTCGGCACCGAGATCACGGTGGGGTCGCTCGAGGTCATCGTGAACGAATGTGCCTTCGAGGCCGTCACGTCAAAGGTGATCGAGAGGGAGGCCGGCATACCGACCTGGAGCACCGAGCTGAGCGCGACGGAGCGAAGCGTCGGCGAGGCGACCGCTTGAAGAATGGTGTCGAAGCTCACGCCGTCGAGCGTGGCGTGCAACACGGTGCTGCCGGCGGCCAAGAGGGTCAGCCGCACGTTGCCGTTCGTCGACCCCGCGGGGATGACTACGTTGCCCGAGGGCACCACTGCGGTGTTGCTCGAGGTGTAGGCGATGGTCGTCGGCTGCGCCAACACCGCGTCGGCCCCCACGCTGAAGCTCACCGCGCCGCCCGCCTCGACCAGCATCGGGTACGCCGATGCGCCCGACAGGTGCGCCTTGGCGACCACGGTGTACGAGGCGTCAAAGGTCGCGTCTTCGAGCTTCGCGTGCACAGTGGTGCTGCCCGCCGCGACGCCCGAGATGGTCAGTCGGTTGTTGTTGTCGTAGCTGTAAGGCGTCGGGTTCGCGAAGGGCGAGATCACCATCGTGGCCGGTACGCTGACCACCGCCGGGTTGTCTGACGCGACACTGATGGTCGTCGCGGTCGGAGGGTCGATGTTCAAATAGAAATACAGTGCGCCCGAGGCGCCAACCTCGAGGCTCGCGCCACTCGCTGAGATCTGCGTCAGCCGCACCTTGTCGACCACGGTGGCGTTCGTCGAGCGGGTGTCATCGCCCAGGGTCGCGTAGAACACGGTCGAGCCGATCAACTTCGCGTCGTACTCGAAGTCGGCGAGCACCGAGCCCTTGGGAGCGCTCAACGTGGCCGCGGCATCGGCGATCGTCGGCGCCGATGATTTGATGGTGACGCTGGTGTCAGCGGCGAGCGGGTTCTCGAACGTCAACCGCAGCTTGCCCTTGCCACCAGCGACTCCGCCGGTCGCTTGCACGGCGCGCAGCTTGTTCGCGGTGGTGACGGTCGTGCCCCCGCCAGGAGTGCCCCCGCAGCTCAACATCAAGACCCCAACTGCACTGACGACGAACGCGTTTCGCATGTGAATGCCCCCGATGAATCGAACAGGCCGCTTATACCTGTGAAAGCGCCCGGGGCAACGATTGCAAGTCGCGTATTTACGAGCGCGAGCCCAGCGCGCCGAGTGGCGTCAGCTGCAGCACCGAGGGTATCACCGAGCGCTGCGTGACGATCTCCATGTGCCCGTACTGCGAGCGCATGAACACCAGCCGGCCTTTGTGCGAGCTGCGCGTCGTTCGTGCGACCGGCGGCACCTCATCGAGCGTCTCCGCGTCAGGGAAAGCGGCGATGAATTTCTCGGTCTGCGGCGCGGTGTCGAAGCCGACCAGCACCAGGCTCACGGGGTGATTGCCGCGATCGCCGAGCCACTTCGTCAGCTCTGCTTCTGCGCCGTACAGCCCGTCGAGCATCAGCACGGTATCGATGTCGCCCGCGCCGAGCCAGGGTTGCAGCGTGCGCCACCCGCCGCTGTGCACCATCACCACCGAGGGGCCGGTCGGTACTTCGATTTCACCCTGCCGCGCGACGGTCTCCATCAGCGCGCCCAGGTTCTGCCAGCGCACGCCGTCATTGGCGCCCACCGGCGCTTCGGGCACCACGAAGAGCGCGTTTCGACCGCTCGAGGCGAACTGGGTGGCGAGCTCGTGCTGCTTCCACACGGAGTCGACGTCGTTGAAGTACCCATGCACGTAGAACACCGTGCCGGCGGTGCTCGAGTCGTAGGCCTTCGGCACGAAGAGGTGCACGGGGGCCATTGGGCGTCTCGATGCGGCGGTGCTGGCCGGTCTCTGCCTCGACCTCCCAGCCTGGGCGGGTGCTCGGCTCGGGAGAACTGCGGCCAAACACCGCAAAAGCGGCCACGAACCCGGCCAGGCCGAGCACTCCCAAACCAGTCATCACCGTGCCGTTGCCCACGTGTCTCTCCATCGGGTGTGAAAAAGGCCCATCCAGCCCGGTAACCCAGCGCCGCGACCGTCTGTTCCCCCCTCGGTCGATGAATGGCGCTTGCAGCCGCGCCGGGCCCGGTATCAAAGGCGTTCATGCACCCGTTGATCGCCCGATTTCTCGATTTGCCCGTCGCCGTCGCAGCCCTCGAAAAGGCTGATCAGGCCGTGGCCCTCTCGGTTGACGAGGCCGCGCTCGCCGAGTCTGCCGCCGCGCACCCCAAGTCGAAGGCCGCGGTGCTCAAGGCCAAGGGCAAGGCCCAGGTGTCGCCCGAGTCGCAGCAGCATTTGATCTTGCTCACCATCGAGGCCGCCACCGCGCTGGTCGCTCGAGACCCTGCGTTGGGGCCCAAGGTGACCGCCGCGAACGCAGCCCTGCAGTCAGAGGGCGCCGAAGACGAAGAGGCCCACCAGCTGGTCGCGCAGGCCGTGCTCGAAGAGGCCTTTGGTTACGCCGAAGACCCCGGGCACTTCGACGCCGAGTTTCTCGCTGAGACGCTCGACGGTCTGGTACCGCTCTCGAAGGTGAATTCAGATTTGGTCGACGAGTGGCTCGAGAAGTTCTCGAAGATGGGGGCCGACCAGCCGATGCGCTTCAAGGTCGCCGAGACGCTGCTCGACGCCGCGTGGAGCGAGGGCCCTCAGCCCATTTCTCCAGAGCACATCGATGACACGCTCGAGGCCTTGGCGGGCTCCGTGGCCAGCTCAGAATTCGTCAAGGCGGGCGACTCGCTGATCGGGTTTCTGACCTACCTGGCCAAGCAGAAGATCGTCGGGCCGCAGCGGCTCGAGCGGCTCAACCACCTGGTTCGCTCGGCGCTCGCTTCGGGTGTCGAGCTCGACCATGACCTCGACGAAGAAGAAGACGACGAAGACGACGGTGAAGGCAGCCCTACTGCTTGATCGCCGTGAGCAGGGTGCCCTTTTCGCGCGGGTCGAGATCGAGCCGGTTCGGGGTGCCGAAGCCGTTCGAGGTCAGCCAGCTCGAGATCTCCTCGAAGCTGTAGGTGCGGGTCGCCGTCTCGACCAACAAGGTGAGTCGAAAGGCCGCGTCGTACACGTCGAGGGGCGCGCCGGTGAGGTACTCGTGAATCAGCAGCAGCCCGCCCGGCCTCAGTACCCGCGCGATGTGCTGAATCACCGCGACGTTGTCTTCAGCGGTCTGGTTGTGGGCCACCGAGAGATAGAACACGGCATCGTACGGCCCCTCACCGAAGTCGCCGTCGATCACGTTGCCCGGCCGCAGTGAGATTCGCGACGAGACGCCTTGTTCGGCCAAGAAGGCCTCGGTCTGCGTCAACGCCGTGGGAAAATCGACGATCACCGCGCTCAACGCCGGGTACTTTTTGCAGAACGCCACCGAGTGCAGCCCATGCGAGCCGCCCAGGTCGAGCAAGCGCTTGGCGTTCGAAGGCAGCTCGATCTTCGTCAGCAGGTCGGGCATCAGGTGCCTCGCGAAGGCCTGCATGTAGCGCGAGAACACCGGCCCCCAGTGCGGGCGCTCTTGCATCGAGTCCCACAAGGTCTTCTCGGGAGCTCCCTTGCGAACTGCGCCGGTCAGGTTGCTCATCAGGCTCCACGACTCCGCTGTCCACAGCAGGCCGGCGGTGTAGTCGAAGTCGCCTTTGCCAGTGAACCAGCGCGACGTGTGGCTCGCGTTTGAAAACCCGCGCTCGCTCTGGGTCAGGTACCCCACGGCCACCAAGAAATCGGCGAGGTGGCTGATGCCGGTGGGGCTCGCGCCGGTCGCCTCGGCCAATTGCAGGGCGGTCATCGGGCCATTCGAGAGCGCTTCGAAGAGCCGCAGCTGGCCCGCTGAGATGATCGCCGCCGCCTTCATCATCGGCAGATACACGTCGACCATCGGGAGCTCGGCTGAGCTGTCTGGCCAATCAATCGGTTTCGCCACTCAAAGCCCCATTCTCGTGTCCTCAGCCGATGATCATGTCTTCGCGCTCCATTCGGCCCTCGGCGAAGCGGCCGAGGGTGAAGCGTTCGAAGAGCTCGTCTGACTCGCCGGTGGCCATCCACCCGGCCATGCGCTCGGCCACCGCCGGAGCCATCATGAACCCGTGCCCGACGAAGCCGCTCATCTGCAGCAGGTTCGAGAGCCCCGGCGTTCGCCCGAGAATGGGCGAGTTGTCGGGAGTCACGTCATAGGGGCCAGACCATTGGCGCAGAATTTTGAGGTGCCCAAGCTCTGGCAGCTGCTCGGTCAACGCCTGGGAGTAGCGGGTCAGAAACCGCATCGTCGAGCCCAGGTTCATGCCGCCAGGCTCGCGGGGGTCGCCCATGCCCCCGACGATTTCGCCGCGCATTGACTGCGAGAAATAGAGCCCCGAGTCGAGCACCGAGACCAGCGGGCCCAGAAACGGCTTGAGCGGCTCAGACGAGCAGATCTCGTGGCGGTGGGGCTCGTTGGGCAGCGAGACGTCGGCCATCGCGGCGATGCGGGGGCTCCAGGCCCCGGCGGCCAAGACCACCGTGTCGCAGGCGATTTCACCACGGTCGGTGAGCACCTTGGTGATGCGGCCCTGCGAGCGCTCGAACCCGGTCACCTGGGTGAAGGTCTCGACCGCGATGCCCTTCTTGACGCACGCCTGCGCGTAGCCCCACAGAAACGGCCAGGGGAAGATCACGCCGTCGAGCCGGTTCCACGCGGCGGCTTGCACGCCCTTCATCGAGAGCTGCGGCACGATGTCGCGCGCGGCGTCGGGGGTCAGAATCTCGGTCGGCACCCCGTGGGCGTTGTGAAGGGCGGCGCCTTTTTCGAGCCTGTCGGCGATGGCCTTCGACTTCGCCAAGAACAGGTAGCCGCCCTGCCGAAACCACACGTTGATGCCGAGGTCGCGGGCGAAGCGCTTCATCAATTCGATGCTTCGCTGCGCCAACGTCACCAGCGTGGGAGTGCCCCACTGCATTCGCACGCCGCCCCCGTTGCGGCCAGAGGCTCCGGCGCAGAGGTAGCCCTGCTCGAGCACCACGATGTCGGTTTCTCCGCGCAGACCGAGGTTGTGGGCGAGGGCCAGGCCCATCACGCCGCCGCCGATGATCACGATCTTTGCGCGTGATTTGACTGGGGTCTCGGGCTTCATCGCCTGCGTGGTGATGCCGAGCGTGGGCGGCACTCCACCGCCAGGGGCGTTCATCGGGTCGAACGACGCCGAGGCCCACGTCGCCATCGAGGTGGGGAAGAGTGGCGGCCTCGGAGTGAAGGGGGTGACCTGTTCGGGCTTGAGCGGCGACTTCGCCTCGAGAAATCGGGCCATCGCGGTCAGGCATTGCTTGCCCTGGCACATGCCGGTGCCGAAGCCGGTGAAGCGCTTGACCGACTCGAGGTCGCGAAAGCCTTTTTCAATCGCGTGCTCGACCTCGGAGGTCGTCACGTCTTCGCAGGAGCACAGCAGCGCCTTGCTCATGATGCGCCCACCAGGGCTTCGGCGGCGAGCAGCCCGGTCTCGGCGGCGGCGGCGGGGCTCATCGGGCCGCGCAGCTCTCCGCTGACGAAGAGGTTCGGGTTGGCGGTGCGACCCGTGGCGTCGGCTTCGACGACGAAGACCTTGCTGCGAGGGTCCCAGACCACCTTGGCGCCTCCGGCGCGGGCCATCTCGAAGCTGGGGCTCACCTGTGCGCAGAGCGCGATGACGTCGCAGTCGACTCGCTCGCCCGTCTTGAGCGAGACGCCGGTGACGTGCTGAAGGCCGTGGGCGCGGCTGGGCTCGGCGCCGACGGCGAGGGCGGTACCTCCGACCGAGGTCACCAGGCGGGCCAGTGCGCGGGCCTCTTCAAGCTCACCGACGCAGGCGACGCGTTGGCCGGGCAGCACCCGGTCTCTGCGAATCAGGCGGGCGAGGGCGCGGCCCGCGAAGACCCCGGGCAGGTCATTGTTCTCGAAGGGCAGCAGGGTGGCCTGGCCTCCGATCGCGAGCAGCAGCCGGCGGAAGTAGAGCAGGTGCAGCTGGCCGCGCCAGGTGGTGGCCAGAAACTGGCGCCCGTCGTCGGCGTAGAGGCCGAGCACGGTGCAGCCAGCGCGAACGCTCGTGGCAATGGGCTCGAAGACCGCCGCGAGGCCCTGCTCGGCGGAGGTGATCAGTCGGCCTCCAAGCACGTGCTCTCGCTCGAGCAAGAGGTAGGGCGTGCCGCGCTCGGTCAGCTTGCGAGCGGCGGCGAGCCCCGAGGCTCCGCCCCCGACGATGACCAGGTCGACGTTCTCGACCTTCGCGGGCGGCAAGGCCTCGGGCGCGCGGTCGGGCAGGGTGCCGAGCCCGGCCAGCTTGCGCGCGATGCGCAGCATGACCTGCTCGACGATCGGTATGCCCGCCATGAACTCGTGGTGGTTGAACCACTTGCGAAAGACCAGGTCGTTCGCCGCGAACAAGTCGATGCTCGCGTCGGGAAACGAATTTTGCCGCTCGAGCCGCATGCCAGCGGTGACCGGCGTCATGCAGGTCTGAACGTTGGGCACCCCATCGACGCGCATCAAGCAGTTCGAGCAGCCGCCGGTCATGCAGAACGGGCCGCGGGGGCGGTGGTATTTGACCGAGCGAGAGAACAGCAGCTCACCCTCGGCGATCAACGTGCTGGCCGCAGGCTCGCCGAGCTCGGCCTCGAGTTGCTGACCTTCGAAGTCGATGGTGACCGGCTTCTGCAGAGGCGACAGGCGACGCATGGTTCACCGTTCTAACCGCAACACCCCCGTTCGTCCTGAGCGAAGTCGAAGGACCCGCTTGTCGCTTGGCTGCTAAGCTCGACAGATGACCGCCCCCTTCGATCTCGAGGCCGAGCTTGTGGGCGTCGTCGACTCATTGAACGCAGCCAAGGTGCCGTACGCCCTCTGCGGCGGGCTCGCGCTTGCTGTTCACGGCCACCCTCGAGCGACCAAAGACATCGATCTCCTGGTCGAAGCCTCCGAAATCGAACATGTCTTCGCGACCGTCAAGAGCGCCGGGTTCACGCTTCGCGCAGGCCCGATTCCGCTCGGGGTCGCGACCGCTTCTCCGCAGCGACTGTTTCGCGCGACCAAGGTGTCGGGGGCGTCTCACCTCACGCTCGATTTGCTCGAAGTCTCAGACGCCTACCGTGAGGCATGGGCGAGTCGCCTCGTCCTGGAGTGGAAGGGCCGTCAACTGTCGGTGGTCTCCCGAAGCGGCCTCGTTTCGATGAAGCAACTTTCGACCCGCGGCAAAGACCTCGTCGACATCGAGACGCTCAGAGGCCCCATCGATGACTGACTCTGCGAGTGAAGTCGACATGAGCGCAGCTGCAATTGAGGCCCGCATTCGAACCGTCGTGTCTCTGAACCGGCTTTGCGCGTCGCTCGCCGAAGCGGGGCGCGCGATTCGCCAGCAAGACCGCAAATCACGCGAGCGCGGGCAGAAATAGACCGACGGGTCTCTCTCATCCTGTTCGATCGATGGAAAGGCGCTGCTCAAATGCGTCACCGGCTCGTTCGCCGTGGCCGCGCAGTGCAAGAGCTGCGGCGTCAAGGGCGACGACCTCGACTGCAGACACTGAGCGCGGGCTCCTTCTCCGGACAAGTACGACCCATTCACATGATTTCCCGCCACTGCTCCGGAAAAGGACGAGCCAATCACGTGAAATGCTGCCGCTGCTTCGGAGAAGTACGACCCATTCACGTGAATTGGTGGCACCCACGCCAATAAGTGCCCGAATTTCCGCGAAATGAGAAAGAAGTGAAGGTCGGTGAATACGCCACCGAAGCGCACGTCCGACGGGCTCACCCGAAGGAGGTTGCACCCATGGAAACGAACACAACTCCAAAGTTGGCAGTGGGCCAACTCATCATCGCGGCGCTGATTGCCGTGACCTCGAAGCTCACCAAGGCGGCTCGTGACACGTTCACGAAGGTCTTCACCGCCCTGACCCAGGCCGAGGAGGCGGTCAAAACAGCCGACGCTCTCGTCGAAGACGTCACCCAGCGCTGCCAGGCCGCCGACGACGCTCAGGGTCGCGCGACCCTCGAGCTCGCGACCAAGATGTCGGGTGATGGCTTCGGCCGGCTCAACCCGTTCAAGGCGTTCAGCGTCGTCAACCCCTCGAAGGTCCGCAGTCTCGGCCACTCCAATGAAGCCGACGTGCTGATTGGGCTCGCCGCGCGGGTGCGCGTGCACCACCAGAGCAGCACCGCCACCAAGAAGGCCGCCGTCGACGTCGAACGCACCGCGAAGGCCATGAAAGCGGTCGATGCTGAGCGACTCAAAGCGCTCGACAAGCGCGCGGCGGCGGTCAAGCACCGTGACGGGCTGCATTCTTCGTACGCGGCCGCGCTCACCAACCTGCGCTCGTCGATCAAATACGCCGACTATGCCGAGCAGACGTCTCATTACCTCAACGTCTTCCCCCGCGTGGTCAGGCCCAAGAAGAAGCAGTCGACTCCCGCGCCAGTGGGCTGAAGAATCGGGCCCCCGGGTACACGCCCGGGGGCTCTTTGCTCATTCGGTCATCACCGCGGCCGTGAAACGAGGGTCAGTGCACCTGCCTTAAGTCGAAAGTTACTGGTACCAGCTCGCGACACCGCCGTGGTTCGAGCAGGTACCGGTGTGATGCTTCGAGTACGAGATCGCGCCATCGCGGCACTTCGCCGTCGGCTGACCTTCTCGAGGCACCGGCATCGGAGTGACGTCTGGCGCCTGGGTGCGCGCGGTGGTCGACCGACGCTCCGGCTCACGGGCTGGCGCATCGGTGCGACGCTCTTTGGCCACAGGTTGAGCCGCCCCGACCCCACCGTGATGCGAACAGGCGCCCCTGCCTGCCGCGTCTGAGGTCGTGCCGTCGCGGCACTGCACCGGTTCAGCGACGACGACCGCCGGAGCTGCTGTCGCCGGGCCATCGACACCCCCGTGGTGCGAGCATGCACCCCTGCCAGCAGAGCTGGTGCTGCCGTCTTTGCAGCGAACTGGGTCATCGGCGAAGGCCGGAGCCGCGAGCCCGAGCACACACAGGGCTGCGATGAGTCTGGCGGAACGCATCAGTGCGCCCCAGGTGCGCGGTTTTTGTTCATGTTGCCAAGCAACACGGCGAGCGCAGAGCCCCCGAGCGTCTTCACCAGGGTGGGGTGCTGCGCGTAGAAAGCGCCCATCTTGTCAACGATCGTTGGGTCGCGCTTCTCGGCATGGCTCGCGATCGCAGCGACCTCGTCTGGAGAGAGCTGAGCCGCCTGATCTGGCGTTAAGTTGCTCGACGCACCGGCGCCGGAGCCGAGAATTCGGCTGAGCACCCCGCCCCCCGCGCCCGCGGCAGAAAGCCCGGCGGCGCCACCGACTGCATGGAGCAGTTGGTTCAACACTTTCACCCGCTCAATGGGGTTCGAGCGCCCCACCAGGCTGCTGAGCATCTGTGAAAACGGCGGGGTGGCATCGGAGCGAAAGGTGTCGGAGAGCCCGCGGCCGATGTCAGCTGGCGACGCTTGCTGAGCGACTTGATCGAAGTGGTCGATGGCTTGGGGGTTCTGGGCGGCGCTGGGGTTCGCATACTGATTCAGAATGTCCATGAAGCTCATTGGGAGACTCGCTTTCGGTTCGTACGAGGATCGCCCGACGTGGGCCGGGCGCGGAGAGCGAAGGCGTATTCAAGCGAAGGGCCACGGCGTTCGGCTTCAAACTGCGCAGAATAAGGAGCCTCGTGGGAGAGCGAGCGAGGCGCTTTTGCGCACCGTTCGGCTACCCCTTGCCGGACTTCGCGCCGGCATCGAGCGCAGCGGCCGCGACCCCGATGGCTGTCTCGAGGGCTGCCGCGGCCTCCGGATCTTTTCGGTTCTGAACGCTGGGCAGGGTGAGGCCGGGCCGACGCCCGATGCCACCCGGTTGGCGCTCGACGACCTCAACCGCTGCTGATTCGCCCTCGCCTTGCGCCGCTCCGCCGCCCGATGGCAATCTACCGCGCCATGGGCATTTTCAACGACGCTGTCGAGGCGGAGCACAACGGCCGTCACTATTCGATTCGCGGCACCGTGACGTTTTTCGGAGGCCGGTTCGCGCTCTACGTCGACGGCAGAAAACGCGACGCAACTGACCTGACCTACTGGCGGTACAAGGGCATGATGAGCGCAGTCGTCGATGGCGAGCTGGTCTGCGTCGAACTGCGCTTCAGCCTCTTCGGCGTGCGGTACCGATTGTCGGTTGGCGAAACCGACTTTGGGTTGAAGGTCGAAAAGGGTCAGTCGACTGCCTTTGTTCAGCTCCCGCCGCCGCTGCTCTTGAGCTCTGGTCGTCGATCCACTCCGCCGCAGCTCATGCCGTAAGACCTCTCGACGCCCTTCATGTCTTCGTGCCCGAAGCGCTGTGCAGGTCATGGTGGAGCACCGAGAGCTCAGAGGTCGACCCAGGTGGTCGCGTTGTAGTAGCGCAGCCGATTCGTGGTGCCGTCGTAGTAGACGTCTCCAGCCGAGGCGTTGAGCGGAGCCGACGCGCGAGTCTCGAGGCGCATCACGTCGGTGATGTGCAGGGCCCGCTGTGGCGACGGCGTCGAGATGCCCACGTTGCCCAGACTGGCTACGCTCACGGGCGGCGTGACGTCTTGAATGTAGGTCGCGAAGACGGCATCAAAGCCAGGCCCCATACGCCGACGAGTAGTAGGTGCCCCCCGCGTAGGGGTTCGAGTCGTTCATCGTGTGGTAAATGTTGGTCGTGGCGATGATTTGGTACGTGTACTGCGAGCCGGCGATCAACGCGGGGCCGGCGGTCAAGACGAACTCGGGCATTGTTCGGCCAAGGTGAGCGCTCGCGGTTCTGACGAAGTACGTCGTTGAAAAGTTGACCGGCTGGCGAGCGGCTTCAGACCTCGTCGGTGCCGGAGGCGTCTGCGAACGGGCTCACGCTGAGCCCAGGGCGCGTCGGGCCATCGCCAAGCCAACGGCTGAGGGTCGCCGCAAGACCTGCCAAGGTCATGGGCTTGGCGAGATAATCATTCATACCGGCACTGACACAGAGCTCACGGTCTCCTGCGAGTGCATTGGCAGTGACTGCGATAATGGGCACACAGCTGCGTGCAGCCCGGAGCGCCTGCGTCACCGCGAACCCATCGAGCTCAGGCATCTGACAATCCATCAAAATCAGGTCGTACTGGTTCTGGGTCGCGCACTCGAAGGCCTCTTGGCCGTTCACCGCCACATCGACCCTGGTGAAGCCCAATTTCTCAAGTAACCGAAGCGTCAGTTGGCGGTTGATCGCATTGTCTTCGGCCATGAGGAGCCGAAAGGGAGTCTCACGTGAATGCCCGGTCAACGCGCGCAGCGCACTGACCGACGCCTCCCTCACCGCGGGTGCTCCGTGGTGCCCCAGCGCTTCGTCGAGGCGCGCGGTGAACGAAAACGTGGCTCCGTGCCCTTCTTGACTGTCGAGCTCGATGCCGCCGCCCATGAGTGCCGCAAGCTGAGCAGAGATCGCAAGGCCGAGGCCGGTGCCCCCGTACTTTCGGCTCGTCGAGCTGTCGACCTGCGAGAAGGGCCGAAACAGCGCGGCTCGGTTCTCAAGCGCGATGCCTATGCCAGTGTCTGCGACCGAAAATCGAAACGTGCTGTCTGCGAAGCACTCGACCTCTACGTTCACTCGACCTTGGTGGGTGAACTTGATCGCATTGTTCAAGAGGTTGCTGAGCACCTGTCTGACTCTCGTCGGGTCGCCTCGCACCTGCCTCGGTAGGGCAGGAGCGACGTGCAATGAAAGCGCGATGCCCCGGTCATCGGCCAGCGGAGCGAACAGACCCACGGTGTCGTCGAGCAGTGTCCTCAAGTCGAAGTCGACGGCTTCGAGCTGAAGCTGTCGCGCCTCGATCTTCGAGTAGTCGAGCACGTCATTGAGCAAACGCAGCAGGGTATCTCCGGCCGAGCGCAGGCTCTGAAGGTACTGGCGTTGCTGCCCATCGACAGCGGTGTCGAGCAACAGCTCAGTCATGCCGATCACGCCGTTCATAGGCGTTCGAATCTCGTGGCTCATCGTCGCGAGAAAAACGCTCTTCGCGTGGCTGGCCACTTCGGCCGCATCTTTGGCGTGCACGAGCTCGTCGTTTTTCGAGCGCAGCACCTTGTTCGCACCCATCAACTCTTGCGATGTCAGCTCGAGCGATCGCTCGAGCAGCAGGCGGTCTTGATCTGACTGCGCGTAGTCTTCATCGATGGTCTTCAGCAGCGGCTCGAGCCACTCCGGGAGAGGTTGGGCCCCGAGGTGTTTCTTGAGCCGGCGTCGCAACGCGCTGTGCATGCCTAGCTCTCGCTGAGCGTCGTAATGGTCATCGTTTGATTGTGAAGCTCGCATCGAGCGTCTGGGGTGAAGGGTGAAATCTCACCGTATGAATAGAACCCGGTCAGCTTCACTGCTCCGCCGAGGGCCTCGCTCGCTGCCTCGACTTCTTCTTCGACCCGGCCGGTGAGCACCAGCTTTCGCCCCACGCATGAAATGAGAATGGCCAACTCCGGCGACCCAGGCTCGAATCGGCTGCGGGCTCCTGTTGCGGCTTGGGAGGCGCCGTCAATCAGCCGCTCGAAGTTCGCTTTCATCAATCGCGCGATCGCCCCTTGTGGAATATCGCCCGCGAAAGTCAGTGAGCCCTTCACCTCATCGACGGCCAGAATCGTTCGAACGACCCCTGACGTCTCTGCGTAGCGCACCGAGAGGGGAAACAGTAGGCCGCTCGCCGGCAAGCCAGAGGCATGGTCGCCCAGATACTCGCGGTAGAGCGCAAGCGCCGATCGCCCATCAAGCTCGTACAAGACGTTGCCGTCCGACTTCGTGACCTCGCGCTCTGGGCCAAAAGCGTCCCACCCTCCGAACGAAGCACAGCCGACTCGAAGCCGAGGGCCGTAGAGCCCGATCGCAACCACTTCGCCTGAGCGGGCGGTGCCGCCCAAGCAGACCAGCGTGCGCTGAAAGGCCGACCCATCGCCCGCGAGGCCGCCAGTGATTTCGACGTGACCTTTGGGCAACCCGCTGGCGATGCCTCGCACCAGCGCAGACCCATTCACGCGAAGGCCGTCAGAGAGAACGAAGACGTGCCGCAGGTCTGGCTGGTCGAGCGCACGGGCGATGGCTTGGCCCGCATCGAGGCTGCTGGTGGGGTCACCCAAGGTCACCGACGCCGAACGAACCGTGGTGTGCTCGAAGTCGATGGCTGTGGCGGTGACCGTGTCGTCAGCCACCGAAACCCCGCTGATTTCACCCGAGGTGCTGCAGCCCATCACCACCGCGTGGGGTGAGGCCGCGCCAAGCTCTCGCAGTCGTGCGTCGCCCTCGAGCAACGCCCGCGCACCGAAGACCAGCACCAGGTCAGCCGTTGCCGTCGCGTCAAGCTCGCCCACCCAACCGGTTGTAGGCCTCCAGACCCTCTGAGTGACTCGCATGAAACAGGCGTTCTGCAAGTGAGACTCCACCCGAATGGTGTCTGGTCGCAGGCCCTTGAACTGGAGGTGCTGAGGTATCGACGCTCGTCGCAGTCAGTGCAGACCCGGCGTGTCACTCGCCCAATGTCAGTGACGTGAACACCGCGCCGTCTTGACCGACGAGCAGCGTGGGCACGGCATTTTCAACGACGCTGTCGAGGCGGAGCACAACGGCCGTCACTCAGTCGCCTGCGTTTGTTCAGCTCCCGCCGCCGCTGCTCTTGAGCCAGCAGCGCAATCACCGCCAACATCAGAAGTTGAACGAGGCGGTGACTTGAAGCCGAAAGACGAACTGCTCCTGCATTCGAAACCGTCGCCCAGCACGATCAAGGCGGTAGTCGTAGTTCGGGTTGATCTCATTCGGAGCCGCGGTCACGTCGATCGTCCCGTTGCCGTCCAGGTCCTTCCCGATGGTCTCGTTCGTCAGGTAGTGCTCGGTGTTGTACAGCAGCGACACGTTGGCCTTGAGCGCCACGAAATCAGCCGCCTGCCCGATGAACCCGACCTGGCCACCGACCTGCCCGTAGTCAGACGTCGACAACAGCTTGCCGGTCAGATCAGACAGCTCGTTGTAGCTGCGGCTCTCCGACACGTAGCCAAACATCGCGCGCAGATCGAACGTCACCCGCTGAAAGCGATCAGGCCGTTCGAACACGGTCAATTCACTGCCGAAAGCCACCGTGCCGACGTGGGCGGGCTTCAACCCGGTCTCGCCGCGGGGCCAACCCGGTATTCCGCAGTTCTCGATGCGGCCCATCTTCGCGCTCGAGGCGTCATCGCAGTTCGAATACGAGCCCGCGCTGGCGATCGGCAGGGTGTAGTCGATCTTGAAGTAGGGCTCCGCGACCGAGAGCCGCTTCGAGACCGCCGTGGCGAAGGTCAACCGGTGCGCTTTGTCTCCGATGTTGCCGCGGGCCGAGCTGCTGGTCGGCGTGGTCGGGTTCAGCAACGTGGCCGTCGGGGCCTGGTAGTCCAACCGCAAGACCCAGGTCGGCTTGGTGTCGTCTTTCTTCTGATTGTACGGAGCCCATGCCAACCCGAACATGAAGTCGGCCAGGCCGCTGCGAAACGAAGCGCCCGGCACCTCGAACAGGTGCCCCGCGCCGTGCCCCGGGTCGCTGCAGCCATTGCCGCGGGCGTCGATGCAGTTTTGATAGATGGTCGAGTTCTGATCAGTCGTGCCCTGCGCGAATGCCCAATCGCGATCTTGCTGAAAGACGATCGGCACGCCCACGTGCAGCTCGACGTCGCGAAACAACCCGATGTGCACATCGAGCGGCATTCGCGTGTCGAACAACGAGTATCGAAGCTCGGTCACGTCTTGCAGCGTGTCTTGCTGATACCACTCGCGAACCAGCTTGCCCTTGTCTTGGGTGCGGTCGAAGGTGATGTCGAGAAACATGCCGAAGGGGTGGTTGTCTTCGAAGCTCGACGCCACGCGAGTCACTTCAGCGGCGTGCGCGCCAAAAGCGGCCAGAATGAACAGCGCTGCGGTCAAACGCATCGACTTACCCACCTGCGATCGTTTCGGTCGGGAGCTGCGCGCGCATCTTCGCCACCACCGTGTCGAGCTTGGGCCGTTCGTCGGCTGGCAGGCTCACGTGCGTCACCGAGGTGGTCTTGAAGGGGTCAATCACCTTCTCGCCCTGCATCAGCTGGTAGTGCAAATGCGGCGCGAATGAATGCCCGGTGTTGCCCGACTTCGCCAAGATCTGCCCCTTCTTCACCTTGTCGCCCGGCTGCACCGTCTTGGGTATCTCCGAGAGGTGGAGGAACATCGCGGTGCGGCCCGTGCCACCGGTCTCTTGCACCTCGAGCGAGTTGCCGTTGCCGCGAAAGTTCCAATTCTTGCGAACGATGACGCCGTCGAAGGTGGCGTGCACGTTCGAGCCGACCGGCGTCTTGAAGTCGACGCCCTTGTGGTGCCGCCCATCGCGCAGCAGCGAGGTGATCTGCTCCCAGCTCTCGAGCGGGCAGTCGGCCAGGTGCTCTTCGAGCTCGGTGCCATCGGGGTTGTAGAAACGCGCCACTTCGCTGCCGGTCGGCTTGTACCGAAAGGCTTCGAAGGTCTTGCCGAACTTGCGGCTCGTCAACCGCACCGCGTGCACCAGAGGCTCCTGCCCTGGGCGCTCTTCGTAGAGGCCGCTGACGACGTCACCGCGCAGCAAATCGCCCGGCACGCTGACCCACCAGACCAGCGAGCGGGTGACCACCTGTGTCAGCGCTCCGCCGACCTCTTTGCTGGTCGCCGCGATGATCGCGCTCTCGACCGGCCCATTGTTGGTCGCCGAGAACGACTTGTACCCGTCTTTGAGTGCCGGAGCCGCCACCGCGACTGG
>JANLPS010000289.1:0-4099 GCA_031367385.1 Archangium sp.
GCGATCACCGGCGTCTCTGGCGCAGGCAAGTCGTCGCTGATCAACGAGATTCTCTTTCCCGCGCTGGCGAGGGCGATTTACAAAACGCGCGACGTGCCCGGCAAGCACAAGGGCATCACCGGCATCGAGCACCTCGACAAGGTCATCGACATCGATCAACGGCCCATCGGTCGCACCCCGCGCTCGAACCCGTCGACGTATACGAAGGTGTTCGATCACATACGCGAAGTGCTCGCGCAGACCGCCGAGGCGCGCACCTACGGGTACACCACCGGCCGCTTCAGCTTCAACGTGAAGGGCGGGCGCTGCGAGGCCTGCGAAGGCGACGGCGTGCGCCAGGTCGAGATGCACTTTCTCGCCGACGTGTACGTGCCGTGCGAAGTGTGCGGAGGCAAGCGCTTCAACGACGCCACCCTGCGGGTTCGCTACAAGGGCAAGAACGTCGCCGAGACGCTCAACTTGTCGGTTCGCGAAGCGATGCAGCACTTCGCCGTGCACCGCGACATCATGCGGGTGTTGCAGACCCTCGATGACGTGGGGCTCTCGTACATTCGGCTCGGGCAACCGTCGCCGACGCTCTCGGGCGGAGAAGCCCAGCGCATCAAGCTCTCACGCGAGCTCGCCAAGGTCGCGACCGGCCGCACGCTCTACATTCTCGATGAGCCGACCACCGGCCTGCACTTCGAAGACATTCGCAAGCTGCTCAAGGTGCTCAACCGCCTGGTCGAAGCGGGCAACTCGGTGTTGGTCATCGAGCACAACCTCGACGTGATCAAATCGGCTGACTGGGTCATCGACCTCGGGCCTGAAGGTGGCGCGGGCGGCGGCTTGTTGTTGGCCGAGGGCACTCCGGAGCAGGTGGCCGAGGCCAAGAACAGCCACACCGGCAAGTACCTCAAGCACGTGCTCGAGAAGGCGCGGAGGCAGCGAGTCGGTCAGCGCGTCGCCGGCTGACGGTTGCGTTCTGCGACTGCTTCGTGGTCTGAGAGTCTGATGCGATTTTTCATTGCGTGTGCGCTGATGTGCGCCACTGCGTGTGGTGTGTCGGGCGGCAGGGCAGACGGTGGAGGCCTGACGTTCACCACGGCGCCCACTTGGTACAAGCAGGTGCTGCCGATCACCCAGCGGCAGTGCGTGAACTGCCATCAGGCCGGCGGTATCGGCCCGATGCCGCTCGAGAATTACGCGCAGGCCAAGCCCTTCGCTTTGGCGATGAAGGCGGCGGTGAGCGAGCGGCGCATGCCTCCGTGGATGCCGAGCTCCGAGTGTGGAGGCCCCTTTCGCGACGAGCGCCGATTGACCCAAGACGAGATCGACACCATTGCGGCGTGGGCTGACATGGGGGTGGTCGAGGGTGACGCAGCCGATGCGCCGGCGCCTCCGGTGCCGTTGGGCCAGCTCGAGCGGGTCGACGCGACCGTGGCGATGCCGGTCGAGTACACGCCCAACCGAGCCATCAGCGACGACTATCGCTGCTTCTTGATCGACCCCGCGTTGACGACGACCAAGCAGGTCATCGGGTACGACATCTCGCCGGGCAACCGCGCGGTGGTGCACCACGTCATCTTGTACATCGTCGACCGGGCCGACGCCGAGACTGCAGACAAGGCCGACGCGACCGCCGGGTGGACGTGCTTCGGTGGCCCGAACATCAAGAACCAGGGCGCCGTCGGTGCCTGGGCTCCGGGCAGCCCGGCCGTCACCTTTCCTTCAGGCACGGGCATCGCGCTGCAGGCCGGCAAAGTGCTGGCGATGCAGGTGCACTACAACACCGCGGGCGGCACCGGCGCTGACCTGACCCGCGTGAAGTTCCAGTACGCGACCCAGGCAGTCAACGCGGCGTATTTGCTCCCCGTGGCCGATGGCGATTTTTCGATCCCTCCGAACGCGCAGAACTACAGCCACTCGAAGAACTTCAAGAACCCGATCGGCCTGCCGATGAAGGTGTGGGGCCTGTTGCCGCACATGCACACCAAGGGGCAGCACATCACGATGACCGCCACCGGCGGCTCGAAGGGCGATACCTGCCTCGTCGACATCCCCAAGTGGGATTTTCACTGGCAGCAGCAGTACTTTCGACCGGCGCCGTACGCGTTCAACGCCGATGAATCGGTCAAGCTCTCATGCACGTGGACGAACCCCAGCTCGCGAACCGTGACCTGGGGCGAGGGCACCGACGACGAGATGTGCTTCGCCTACGTGTACGCGACGCTCTAAAGGGGCTTCGTCGCAGAAGGAGACCCAGCTGTTCCGGCTTGGCAACGGGGTTCGCCATTGCCGTCGCCTCAGCGTGAGGTTACGGGTGATGCAGCATGAAAGTGACTCGCACATTGGCGGAGGCGTATCTCGCGGGTGGCGCGGGGCGCACGGCCGAAGCGGCCGCGGTTCGACGGCAGCTCGCGAGTAAGAAGAACCTGACGATTGAGGTGCCTGACGCGTGGGTGGCGAAGACCGCCTCAGCGGCGGTGCTCAAGGCGCGCGCGAACCCGACGAACGGTTTCGATGCGGCTCCGGCGCGGGCGCTCTCGCAAGACTGGGGCCGCGACCGCGATTCGTAGCAATCGCCCTGGCGCGGCTCGAACCTCGACTTTCCGGCGTGGTCGGGCGTTTCTGATCAACCCGCTCGCGCTCGGCTGCGATACAAGCATTCGCCATGAGTTACACCGTACTCGCGCGAAAATACCGGCCGCAGGCGTTCGAAGAAATGACCGGCCAGGAGCACGTCGTTCGCACCATCGAGAACGCGATCAAGTTGAACCGCGTCGCGCATGCGTACTTGTTCGCTGGGCCTCGTGGCGTTGGCAAGACCACGGCGGCCCGGTTGCTGGCGCGTGCGCTCAATTGCGAGAAGGGGCCGACCGCGCAGCCGTGTGGTGAGTGCCGGGCGTGCATCGAAATTCGCGAAGGTACCTGCACCGACGTGGCAGAGATCGACGGCGCCTCGAACAACGGCGTCGAGAACGTGCGCGAGATTCGCGAGAACGCGAAGTACCTGCCGCAGCGTGACCGGTACAAGATTTACATCATCGACGAAGTTCACATGCTCTCGCAGGCCGCGTTCAATGCGCTGCTCAAGACCCTCGAGGAGCCGCCCGGGCACGTGAAGTTCATCTTCGCGACCACCGAACCGCAGAAGCTGCCCGATACGATTTTGTCGCGGTGCCAGCGGCACAATTTTCGGCGAATCTCAGTGGCGGCGATGCTCAAGCGGCTCAAGGAGATCGCCGGCAAAGAGCAGGTGACGATGAGCGACGCGGCGTTGTCGCTGATCGTTCGGCAGGCCGAGGGTGGCATGCGCGACGCGCTCTCGTTGATGGATCAGGTGTTGTCGGCATGTGGAGATGCTCCGGCGGATGACGCGGTGGCCGAAGCGCTGGGAGCGATCGATCGCACGGTGGTGCACGCGTTCGCGACGGCATTGGTGAAGCGCGATGCGGCGCTGTTGATCGAGAAGACCGAGGAGATGTGGACGCGCGGAGTCGACCTGCGGCGGTTGGCCGAGGAGATCGCGTTTCATTTGAGGCACCTGTTCGTGGCGAAGGCGACCGGCGCGGCGCCTGATGAGCTGGCTGACTCTGAGAAAGAGGTGGTCGTCGCGTTGGCTCGAGAGGCCGATGCGGCGCAGTTGGCAAGGTTGTTCGATGTGGTGCACTCGAGCGTGTGGGAGATCTCACGCGCTCCGCAGCCGAGGTTGGCGTTCGAGATGGCCCTGCTGAAGGGGCTTCACTTGGCTCCGTCGGCGGGCATCCCCGAGTTGATTGCGCGCGTCGAGCGGTTGGCGACTGGCGCGGCGGGCGCAGCACAACCTGGGGCGCCAGGAGGTCGCCCCGGTTCGTCGACCTTTCGCGCCTGAGCAACAGCTTGGTTCGAATTCGCCGTCGCCGGGCGCAAGCGGTGCGTCGAGCGGCAGCGCATCGGCAGCATCACTCGGGGGGGCGGTACAGGGCGGGCTCTCCCGCAGCGCTTCGGGCGGCATCGCGTCGAGCGGCATCGCATCGGGCGGCATCGCGTCGGGCGGCATCGCGTCGGGCGGCATCGCGTCGAGCGGCATCGCGTCGAGCGGCATCGCGTCGAGCGGCATCGCGTCGAGCGGCATCGC
>JANLPS010000290.1:0-2291 GCA_031367385.1 Archangium sp.
GCGCTGACCGACGCGCTCGAGCACGGTGAATCAGAGACCGCCCGGGCGACCACCCTGCGAGACCGCTTCGAGGCCGAGCTGAAGGCACGCGTGCCAGGCGTCACGATCAACGGCGAAGGCGCTCAGCGCGTCGGCAACACCAGCAACGTTCGCTTCGCCAACGCTGACGGCGAAGCCGTGCTGATCGCGCTCGACCTCGCGGGCATATGTGTCTCGAGCGGGGCGGCGTGTGCGTCGGGCTCATTGACGCCATCGCATGTGCTGACCGCGATGGGCCTCACCGCCGAGCAGGCCCAGGCATCGCTGCGCTTTTCGTTGGGGCGCGGCACGACCGACGATGAGGTCGGCCAGGTCGTCGACGCGCTGGCGAGGGCCCTCGGTTAACACCCTGGTATCATTGGTTTTTTCGCGCGCCCCCGCGAAGATCGCCTGTGCGCGGCCCGGCAACCAAGTCAGCATGAACCGCAAGACCCTGTTGTTCGCCGTCATCATCGCGGCCGTCTCGAGCATTCACTGCTTCCCGGTGTACGCACGGTATCGGCCGTATGACTCCGGCCACCGCGGGTACGACCACCATCACGGCCGCGGGCACGACGGGTGGCACCGCTAGAGCGCCGCGACTTTGACGGGTTTTGATGGCAAACCCGCCGAGTGGAAGCGCTCATTCGCACGCATCGCCTGACCCCTCACCCTGAGGGTGGGTACTACCGCGAGACCTACCGCGCGGCGCAGAGCATCGGCAGTTCAACGCGCAGCGTGTGCACGGCGATCATGTACCTGCTCGGCGCAGACGACTTCTCAGCCCTTCACCGCATCGACGCCGACGAGCTGTGGCATTTCTACCGAGGAGACCCGCTTCGCATCGTCGAGCTGCAGCCCGGCGGCCAGGCCAAGCAGACCCTGCTCTCGCACGACGCCCCGCAGCATCTCGTGCCGCGCGGCACCTGGTTCGGCTCGATGCCGGCAGAGGGCTCGGTGTACTCGTTGGTGGGGTGCACCGTCGCTCCGGGGTTCGAGTTCGAGCACTTCGAGCTCGCCTCTCGGGCGTCGTTGATCGCCGAGTTTCCACTCGCGGCACAGCTCATCGCGCGGTTGACCCGATGACGCTCGCGATTCAGTTCGCGATGGAGGGCGAGGCCCGGGCCTTCTTGGGCGGAGGCGCTTTCAAGCCGATTGCCTCGCGCGCTCCCTTCGATTTTCAGCTCTTCGCCGACCCATCACGCGAGCTGATCGTCGGCTACCCTGGCGCGCACCCACGCTTCAAGGTCGACGCGATCGGCACGGTGGCGGCGGCATTGCTGACCCACCAGCTGCTCGAGCAGTTCAAACCCCGCAAGCTGATCAACGCGGGTACCGCTGGGGGCTTCGCCGCGCGAGGTGGCGCGATCGGTGATGTGTACTTGGGCACCCTGGCGGTGTTTCACGATCGCCGAATCGCCCTCGAAGGCTTCGAGGTGATGGGCCGCGGGCACTTCTCGGTCGAGCATGACGAGGCCCTGGCTGCGAAGTACGGGCTCAAGCGCGGCGTGGTTTCGACCGGTGACTCGCTCGACTGCACGCCCGAAGATCTGCGGCGAATGACCGAGCTCGACGCCTCGGTCAAAGAGATGGAGGCCGCCAGCATCGCCTGGGTCTGCGAGCGCCACGGCGTGCCATTGGTGCTGGTCAAGGCAATCACCGACCTCGTCGATTGCCACGAGACCACCGAGTCGCAGTTCTTGAAGAACTACCCGGTCGCGGTCGCGCGCCTCGCCACCGTGCTGAATCAGGTCGTCAGCTACGACGCCGTGCCCCTGCAGCCCAAACCATGAACCTCGAACGACTCACTGCCTCGATTCGCACCATTCCTGACTACCCGAAGAAGGGCATTCAGTTTCGCGACATCACCACGCTGCTGGGCGACGCCGAAGCCTTCAGGCACTGTATCGCCGCGATGACGCAGCACCATCGACACGTCGGCGTCGACAAGGTGGCCGGCCTCGAAGCCCGCGGGTTCATCTTTGGGGGTGCCGTCGCCGCCGAGCTCGGCGCGGGGTTCGTACCGATTCGCAAACAGGGCAAGCTGCCGCATCGAACCGCGCGCGCCGAGTACACTCTCGAATACGGAGTCGACGTGCTCGAGGTGCACCTCGACGCGGTCAAACCGGGTGAGCGGGTGCTGATCGTCGACGATCTCATCGCCACCGGGGGCACCGCCTTCGCCGCGCTCGACGTGCTCACCCAGCTGGGCGCGCAGATCGTTGGGGCCTGCTTCGTCATCGACCTCCCTGATCTGGGTGGCGCCCAACGGC
>JANLPS010000298.1:0-9895 GCA_031367385.1 Archangium sp.
GTCAGCAGATGCGCACCTGGCGCATCGAACGGCGACGCAGCGCAGACCAGTGTCATCAGCACGAGTGCGCTCACAGGGCTTCGCACGCTGCCAGCTGCACTTGGGGAAAGCGAAGAAATACGGCGCTGCGCCCTGGCACGGGCTGAGCCGCATCGACTCCCACCTCGCCTTTGAGCGACGGCAGCTGACCCGTTGCATCGACCTCGAGCGCGACACCATTGAGCCGCAGCTGCGCGGAGTCGAGCGCTTCGGCGGAGAGTTCCCACCGCTCCACGACCCCCACCCTCAGGCCCGCCGGCACGTGCAGCTCGACTGATGGCCGCCCGATGTTGATCGCCAGCACCGCAACGCCCCCGTCGACTGCACAGTGCGCATACACCCTCACCACCTGTGAAGACGACTTGGCGTCGAGCACCCGCGCGCCCATCAATCGCTTCCACAGCACCGAGGCGAAGTAGTCGGGCCGAGGCTCGAGCGTCGCATCGTCGATCAGCCCGTAGCTCGCTCCAGAGAGCGTCTGACGCACCACCACCCGTTGCCCCGCCCGCGCCATCGCGCCCAACTCGTCGAGCCACCACAAGGTGCCAGCAAATCGATCTGAGACCCCGGGCTCGCCCCCGCACTGGGCATTGCCCGTTTCTCCCAGCCATAACGCAGCGTTCGGTGCCAAGGCATCGGTCTGCGTTCGCAGCGCCGAAGCCCAGCCGATCACATCATCGAGGGCGCGGTCGTCGAGCATCACCTCGGGGCCCGCGGCGCGAACATGCACCGGGCATCGACGTGACTCCTGGGGGTAGTAGTGCCAGCTCACCACGCCAGCGAGGCCTCCCGCCTTGGCGAGAAACTCTGGCAGCACCGGTGAGACTTCGCCGAGTACCGGCCAGAACGCGCTCGAGGGCCCGCTCAGGCTCGCCGTCGGAGCGAGCTCATCGAGCAGCCTGCGGGCGACCGCGAAGTCAGCTGCGTACTGCCGACCATCGATGGCCGCGCCGAGCACGAATTGGGCTCCGTTGATTTCATTGCCGAGCTCCCAGACCTCGACGGGGTCGCCACGGGCCGCAGCGAATTCAACCAGGGTGCGCGCTTGGTCAGGCTGCCACTGGTGCTTCGCATCTCTGGGCCCCGCGCCTGCGTTCAGCGTGAACGCGACTTGAAACTTCGAGGCCCTGGCGAAGTCTACCATCGCGAGCCATTGCGCACGGGTGAGCACCGCATCGAAGCCCGCGGGTGCGACGAGCACCGGCCCCTCACTGAGGTCGTAATACGTCAAGTCTGCCTGCGACCCGCCCACGCGCAGAAACGCCGGGCTCAGCGCGGCGGCCAGCGCCCGCAGTTTTGACCTCGCGAAATCGTACGGGGCGAGTTGGGTCTGGCCGAAGCCACTCTCGACGTGGGCATCAGGCGACCACCAGCGGCCGCCAACCAGCTGCGAGGTATCGATCGCGACCGAGAGAAACCGCGCATCGGTGATCGCGACCGGGGCCTCGCCGAAAATCGCCAGCGACACGCCCGACGATGCAGCTGGTGCACAGCCCGCCGTGAGCACCAGCACAGTGGCCCGGGCGAGCCCAAAAGACCAAAGGGCAAAGTCCGGCACTACTTTTTCTTCAGCACTTCATCGATGTACGTGAGCGCCTTCGAGCCGGGAGCATCTTTGCGAAACCGCTTCCACCAGGCGGTGGCTTCGGCCAGCTTGTCTTGCTGAAAGTAGAGCTCACCGATCTTGAGCGCCAGCTCGGGGTTCGTGTCTGACTGCCAGGCCTCGAGGTAGCGCTGCAACGCAAACTCGGTGTTGCCTCGCAAGACGGCCTCGTCGCCCTCGATCGCCAGGCGCCCCGAATCGGCTGGGCGTTTCTTCGCGGGTATGACCTGCAGCTCCGCCAGCGACCCCGCGGGCGGCACGAACACTTCTTTCTGCTGATTCACCAACTGAAAAATGTACGCGCCGACCAGCCCGAGCGCCAACGCAACGAGCAAGATGGTGACGGCCTTGAAGACCATCGCTCCCGCGCCGCTGGTGCGCTTGGTGGTCGTCTTCTCGCCGCGCTCGGTGGCAGTGACCGCGCTGCCCATCGCTCCGGCTTGGGGCATCGGCCCGCCGAACTTCGCAGGCGGCGCTGAGCGCACGGTCTCGTCGTTCTGTGCCCACGGCGATGACGGAGGCCCACTGACCCGCGTCTCTTGATCGCCCGGGGTGACCATTCGCGTGGTCTCTGACTTCGGCGCGGCCACCGGTGCGGCGGTGGCGATGTTGCGGCGCACGGTCGAGACCGCAGCGCGGCGCTCCTTTTCAATCGCTTGCAGCTCCGCGCGAAACTGCTCGGCGGTCTGGGGGCGGTCGTCGGGGTTCTTGGCGAGCGACTTGACGATCAAGCGCTCCATCGAGGCCGAGATCTTCGCGTCGGGCCGCCGCTTCGACGGAGGCAACGGCACTTCGGTCAGATGCTTGGTCGCGAAGCCCACCGCCGAATCAGAGTCGAACGGGAGCATGCCCGAGGTCAGCTGGTAGAGAATCACGCCGACCGCGTACAGATCGCTTCGATGATCGAGCTTCGCGCCGCGCGCCTGCTCGGGCGACATGTATTCGGGCGTACCGCAGACGAAGCCAGCCCGGGTGAGCGCAGGGCCCTCGTCGTCGGTGCCGTCGACGATCTTGGCGATGCCGAAGTCGAGCACCTTGACGAAATCGGATTCGTTTCGCCGCTGCTCGACCATGATGTTCTCGGGCTTGAGGTCGCGGTGAATCACCCCCGCGCTGTGCGCGTCGGCCAACGCCGAGAGCACCTGACCCATGATGCGAATGATGCGCGCCTCGGGCAGCGGCCACTCGCGCGAGAGAATCTGGTGCAGGTCTTTGCCCTGCACGTACTCCATGGCGATGAACATCGCGCCGTCTTCGGCCTGGCCGAAGTCGAGAACACTGATTGAATTCGGGTGGTTGAGGCGGCTCGCGGCCTTGGCCTCGCGTTGAAAGCGGGCGACGGTGCGCTCGTCGCCCAGCAGCGCCTGCCGAAGCACCTTGAGCACGACCGGCTTGTCGAGCGCGAGCTGGGTGGCCTTGTAGACCTTGCCCATGCCCCCTTCGCCGATCATCTGCTCGACGCGGTACTTGGAGGCCACCATCTTGCCAATGTAGTCGTCGGGCGGAGCCAAGATCGGCCGGAGCATCTCACGGGGCCCCGTCGGTTGCCACAGGCGAGAATTGCTTCGCGCGGCCGTGGGCGGTGGTATTCAGCGCTGATGCCAGCTGCGATTCGCCCGAAGGTCGCCGTACGTGTCGTACGCGCCGACGGAGGCCCTGAGTCTGTCATACCGATGCGGGGCGAACAGATGCTCTGCGGCCGTACCGGAGACCTGTCGATCGTCGATGACCCCTTCGTCGCCGACACCCAGATGCGGTTGTTCTTTTCAGGCTCGCGCCTCGCCGTCGAAGACGTGGGCGGCGGTAACGGGGTGTTCACCCGCCTGCGCAACGAGCGAGAGATCGCCTCGGGAGGCGAGCTTCGCATCGGCCGGCAACGGTTGATCGTCGAGCCCGTGCCTCCACTCTCGGCGGCTGAAGATGGCGCGACCGCGTGGGGCTCTCCCGATGCGGGCTACCGGTTTCGGCTGGTGCAGTTGCTCGAGGGTGCCGTTCGAGGAGGCGCGTACCCACTCAAAGACGGCGAGAACAACGTCGGCCGCGAGCTGGGAGACATCACCTTCCCCACCGATGGGTTCGTCTCGGGGCGCCACGCCATCGTCGCGGTCGGGTCTGACAAGATCGTGATTCGCGACCTGGGCTCGTCGAACGGTACGTTCTTGCGGCTCGCCGCGCCCGCCTTCGTCGACAACGGCGACCAGTTCTTGATCGGCCGCCAGCTGGTTCGCGTCGAGATGAGCTGAATTCAAAGGCTTCAGGGGCTCACGGGTGTTGAGGGTGAGCCTGCTGAGGTGTTCTGCTCTTACCCGTACGACTTCTCTTTCTTCTCTTGCTCTTCTTTGCAGCGAATGCAGAGCGTCGTCACCGGCCGGGCCTCGAGCCGCTTGGCGCTGATTGGCTCTTCACAGCGTTCGCACATACCGAACGTGCCGTCTTCGATGCGCAACAAGGCCTTCTCGATCTTCTTGAGCAAGAACTTCTCGCGGTCACGAAGCCTGAACACCATCGACTGCGCATACTCACTCGAAGCCTGGTCAATCTCGTCGGGGAGGTCGTCGGTGTCGAAGTTCGACTCCTCCTCCATCGTCTTTCGAGCGTTGGCCAAGATGGCCGTGCGGCTGTCTTCGAGCATTTTCTTGAAACGCTTCAGCTCTTTCTGATTCAAGTGGCCGCGCTCTGTCATGGCTTGCTCCCGAAAACGACGTGATCAGCGGTAAAAAAAGGCGCCGCAATATGAACCAGCAATTGCACGATGTCAAGGAATTCTGAAATAAACCATTGATATCACTCGTAAAGAGTTAAGCTCCTGCTGGCATGTCTGAGAGCCGTTTCGACCGAGACTTTTTGAAATCAGCCCTGACGCTGGCGAGTCAGTCAGACGTCGATCACCTGCTGTTCATCTCTGACGTGCCGATCGCGCCCGCTGATCTTCGGGGCCGGCGGTGCCGAAAGAAATTGGTCTACGCGGTGACCAACGAGGCCGTGGCCGCTGAGCTCATCGCGCGCAAAGAGCGCACGGTGGCGATACCCGCGTACGACTATTCGCGAACCGAGCGGGTGAAGATGGCCGTGCTCTCGGCGCTCTCGCAGGGTCAATTCAAAGAGGGCGACCTGGTGTTGTGCCTGACCGGCCGCATCGGGCAGCAAATCGACACCATGATGCAGATGCGCATCGGCGGGTCACTCGACGACCGGGTCGCGATCGAGGGCGTCAAGCTGGGCGACGAGTTCAACTCGCAGGTCATCGACGCCTTGATTCAGCTCGCGCTTCAAATCGGTCAAGAGGGCTTCGAGGGCCACCCCATCGGCACCATCTTCGCCATCGGCGACCACAACGTGGTGATGGAGACCAGCAGGCAGCTGACCATCAACCCGTTTCAAGGCCTCTCCGAAGCCGAGCGCAACGTGCTCGACCCGAGAATTCGCGAGGCGATCAAGAATTTTTCAGTGCTCGACGGCGCCTTCGTGATTCGCGAAGACGGCGTGGTGTTGGCGGCTGGCCGTTACCTGTCGGCGAGCGACGAGAACGTCAAAATACCCCTGGGGTTGGGGGCGCGGCATGCTGCAGCCGCGAGCATCAGCGCGACCACCAAGTGCATCTCGATGGTGGTCAGCCAAACGAGCGGCGCGGTTCGGCTGTTCAAAGAAGGCAACATCGTGCTCGAGCTGCACCAAACAGCGCGACGCACTTGACTGCAACCGGAGCGCACAATGGCGATGCTAAAATTCGAAGTGCCCAACACGCTGAGCGTTGAAGACGGCAAGAAGCGCGTCGAGGCCCTGCTCGACTACTGGAAGCGAAAGTACAACGTCACCTCAGCCTGGGCGGGCCACAAGGCCACCATGTCGGGCAAGGCGATGGGCGTGTCGATCGACGGCAACCTCGAAGTGCACGGCGCGAAGATCGCCGGAGAAGCCGCTGACCCCGGCTTCTTGCTGCGCGGCCAGGCCCAGAAATACCTGCAGCGCAAATTCGCCGAGTACCTCGACCCGAGCAAATCACTGGCCGACATCATCAAAGGCGAGAGCTGATTTCTTGCGTGTGCGTCGGTGTAGGTGATGCTCGCGACATGATCGAACGACGAAATCGCCGCGTCCCCAAGGTCTCCGAAGCGATTGTGCACTTTCTCGAGGCGCTCTGTCTGAAGCGAGGCCTCGAAGCCGCCGCGCTCACGACCCACGATGGGTTGCTGATCGCCGGGGTAGGCCACCTCGACGTCGAATGGATGGGCGCCCTCGGTGCCTCGAGCAGCAAACGCAGCATCGACTGGGAGAGCCGCTCACTTCACATGAGCCGCTTCGAGGTCAATGACGTGCCGCTGTGCCTGACCACGGCCGGCGCTCCGATTCGCGACGACAACGCGGTCGGGTCGATCATGCGCATCTTCGCGGTGTAGCCGTTGACCTGAACTTGCGTTCAGTGCGAGGGTGGCGGCGTGAAACCCGCTCCCATCGCCAACCCGCCGAACCCGTGGGCGAGCACCGAGGTCGAGTACCTCGACGAGGTGCCGCTCTCGAAGGTCGAGATCTTCGAAGACGCGTCGCAGAGCATCATTTCGTCGAATGACAGCCCTGACGTGGGCTTCGAGTTCTCGGTCAACGCCTACCGCGGGTGCAACCACGCGTGTGCGTACTGCTTTGCCCGGCCGAGTCATGAGTACCTGAGCTTCGGCGCGGGCACCGACTTCGACACCAAGATCGTGATCAAGCGCGAGGCCGCGGCCTTGCTGCGAAAGGCCTTCGACAAACCCTCGTGGAAGGGCGACCTGCTGATGTTCAGCGGAGTCACCGACTGCTACCAGCCGCTCGAGGCCTCGCTCAAGCTGACCCGGGCCTGCCTCGAGGTATGCGCCGAGTACAAGAACCCGGTGGCGATCATCACCAAGTCTCCGCTGATAGAGCGCGACCTCGACCTGCTGCTGCGACTGCACCGCGAGGCCTCGGTGAGCGTGGCCATCAGCATCCCCATTTGGGATCAGGGGCTGGCGCGGGCCATCGAGCCCGGCGTGGCGACCCCCAAGCGGCGAATTCAGACCATCGAGCGGCTGACGCAGGCCGGCCTCAAGGTGGGCGTGATGGTGGCACCGATCATACCCGGGGTGTCTGATGAGGGCATGGCCGAGGTGCTCGAAGCGGCGCGTTCAGCGGGGGCCACTGGCGCGGGGTATGTACTGCTGCGCCTGCCCGGGTCGGTCAAAGAGGTCTTCGAGTCGAGAATTCGAGCCGCCCTGCCCCTGCGCGCCGAGAAGATTCTGCACCGCGTGCGAGAGACGCGAAACGGAGCCCTCTACGACTCACGCTTCGGCGTTCGAGGCCGCGGTGAAGGGCACTACGCCGAGGCGATCGCGGCGGTGTTTCGCACGACCAAACGCCGGCTGGGCTTCGACTTCGACCGGTATGCCGAGCGCTCCAACACCTTCAAGCGGCCAGAGAAGATCGTGCCCCAGCTGTCGCTGTTCTAGCGGTTGCCTGAAATCAGCTTGGCGACTCCGAGCACGACGACCGAACCGACCAGGGCCACCAAGAAGCTGTACAGGTTGAACCCGGTCAAGCCCGAGCCCCCGAAGAAGTTGAAGATGAACCCGCCGACCAACGCGCCGATGATGCCGACGACGATGTTGGCGATGGCACCCATGCGCGCATTGGTGCCCGCAATCATGCTGGCGACCCACCCGGCCAGGCCGCCCAAAACGATCCATCCGCAAATGCCCATGGTCATTCTCCTCGGCCGTTCACCAGACCGAGCAGCGGTCAGCGCCGCGGCGAACGACCTTCGCCGATTCGCCACACTGAAACGCCTTGCTGAAGGCGTCGAGGTTGCCCAGCGGGCCGTTGACGCGCCAATTGGGCGGCGAGTGCGGGTCGGTCTTCACTCGAACCAGCGTCTGTTCGTCGCGCGTGTTGGTGCACCAGGCCTGAGCGAAGCCCAAGTAGAACTGCTGCGGGCGATCGTAGCGGTAGGTGTCGTCCCCACCGTTCTTCGCCGCGTACCAGCTCTCCATCGCGCCGTATGCGATCTTCAGGCCGCCGAAGTCGGCGATGTTCTCGCCCAGGGTCAACGCGCCGTTGAGGTGAGTGTCTTTGTTCACAGCAGTGTAGCCGTCGTACTGCTTTCTCACGCAGTCAGCCCGGGTGACGAAGTCTTTGCCGACCTTGTCAGACCACCAGTCTTTCAAGTTACCGTCGGCGTCGAACTGGCGGCCTTGATCGTCGAAGCCGTGGGTCAGCTCGTGACCGACCACCATGCCCATGCCGCCGAAGTTCACCGCATCGGTCGCCTCTTTATTGAAGAAGGGCGGCTGCAAGATGCCCGCGGGGAAGACGATCTCGTTCTTCTGCGGGTTGTAATACGCGTTGACGGTGGGCGGCGACATGCCCCACTCGTTGCGGTCGACGGGCTTGCCAATCTTCGCCAGGTTGCGCTTGGTCTCGAAGCGGTTGGCGGCCAGGTTATTTGCGAAGAACGACGTCTTGGTGGTCTTCAGGCCCGAGTAGTCGCGCCAGGTATTGGGGTAGCCAATCTTGTTGTTGCCCACCATGCCGCGGGCCTTGGTCAGCGCGGCCGTGCGGGTCGCGTCGTCCATCCACCCGAGGGTGCCGACGTCTTCTTCGAATGACTTGAGCATGGCGTTGACCATCGCGACGGTGCGGGCCTTGCTGTCTTCTCCGAAGTAGCGGCGCGTGAACTCACGGCCCAGGGCCTCGCCCATGTCGGCGTCAGCGAAGTGCACGCACTTCTTCCACCGGGGGCGGTCTTCTTTGGCACCCGAGAAGTTCTTCGCGTCGAAGGCGAAGGCGGCGTCTTGAAAGGCCTTGGGGAGCGCCGGCACGGTGCTGCGAAGCACCACGAAGGTCAGGTACGGGTTGAGCACCTCGGGCTTGGTGTCTTTGGCGATCGCCGAGAGCTCTTTGAAGAAGGCGGGGTTGGTGACGTTGATCTTCTGCGCGTCTTTCGCACCGAGCGCGCTCAAGTATGCGTCCCAGTTGAAGGCGCCGGCCTGATCTTTGAGGCCTTTTCGCTCGAGGCGGTTGTACAGCTTGGTGGGGTCACGCTGCTCGACGCGGGTCATCGAGACCTTCGCCAGGCGGGTCTCGAGGGCCATGACCGACTCGGCGTCTTTCTTGGCCTGCTCGGGCTTCGAACCGGCAAGCTCGAAAATCTGAGCGATGTAGGCCAGGTAGCTGGCGCGAATTTCGTCTTTCTTCAGGTCGGGCTTGCCCGCTTCGTCGACGTAGTAGTCGCGGTCAGGCAAGCCCAAGCCGCCCTGGTCGAGGTTCAAGATCATGTCGGTCGAGACCTTGAGATCTTGATCAGACCCGGCGTTGAAGAGCGGCGCGATGCCATCGGCCTGCAGCTTGCCGACCGACTTCGCGAGGTCATTGGCGTTCTTCACGTTCGCGACCTGTGCCAGGTACTTCTTCACCTCGGGCATCGAGGTCTCGAGCTTCGCCTCGTCCATACAGGTGCCGTAGTAGTCGCCCATTTGCGTTGCGAAGGGCGTGCCCTTGGGCAGCTTGCCAGCGGCCGCTTCGTCGAGCAGATCGTGCAAAAGCTTCTCGTTGCGCTCGGCGATCGACACGAAGCCGCGCGAGTACTGCGACCGCTCGGCAGGTATCGGGTTGGCCTTGAGCCAGCCACCGCAGGCGTACTGATAGAAGTCGTTGCAAGGGTCGGCCGTCAGGTCGAGCGCGCCTTCGTCGAGCCCGGGCGGCATCGGCTTCTTCGAGTCGACCGTGAATTTCTTGGCTTCAGGCGCCTTGGCGGGCGCGGCAGCGGGAGCGGGAGGTGCGGCGAGCGCCGTACTGGCCGCGACGACGAGGGCGAAGGCGTTCTTCAGGGCTGACATGGTGAATCTCCGGAGCATGCAAAAGGCCGCCGGACCCTACATTGTACGCCCTCGCCCCACATGCAAAATCACTCGCCGAGCATGCCTTTTTTGAGGGCGTCATCGACGGGCACTTTGCCGACCCACACTGAGAAGAGGGCATCGGCGAAGTCTTTGCCTTCGGCGGTGTACGACTCGCCCTTCGCGCCTTCGACCTTGGTGCCGACGCCTGGCACGTACGCGACGGTGAGCGTCTGGCCGTCTTTGACGTCGGGGATCATCGCGCAGAATTTGTCGAGCTGGTCTTTGAGCGCGGGCAGCTTGTCGCCGGCATTCTTCTCGAAGCCGCTGCGAATGGCATCGACGATGGCCTTCTTGTCGAGCTCTCGCAGCATGTGCATGTCGACCCGGCGCGCGGTGTCAGCGG
>JANLPS010000317.1:0-12238 GCA_031367385.1 Archangium sp.
CGCCTACCGCACCGCTGGTCCGCTCGACTTTCACCCCGCAATTCAAAGGGCCCACCGCGAAACCCGCCGCCTCGGTACCCTCCGCCGCGAGCGCCGCAGGAACTTCCGCTACGCCCGTTACGGCTCCCGCGACCTCGATTCGTGCGAGCGCTCCCGCTCAAATTGATCGGGCGCCCGACACGACGGGTTCTCGACGACCCGCACCTTCTCGTGATCTCCAACGCGACCCATGCCAGGGCGGCCCCGCCTCGACTGGGCCACCCGCCACCAGCATGCGTTCGGCAATGACGTGCTTCGTGCCCTTGTACCTCTCTATTTCGACCCGTTGCTGCGCTTGCGTCGACGACTGAGGGCCGCCCAGACGGCAAGCACCCAAGCGCCACTCGAACCCAGGTCGATGGTGCAGCCGCAGCGGCCCTCGGGGCCGGGGTCGGAGAGTCCTGCGTCGGAAAGTCCTGCGTCGGCGGCGCGCAAGCCAGCATCGGCAACCACCCCTGAATCGTTCACTGCCGACGTGCCCGAGTCGGTGCTCGCTGAGAGGCCGGCGTCGGGGCGCGTGCCAGCGTCGGCCACCGTGACCCCTGAATCGGCGGTGACGGTACCGGCGTCTCGGCTGGGCACTCCCGCATCGGCTGGTGATGAGCCGCCCTGGAGCGGGTGCGGGTACGTATACGGGGTGTACGTGTTGGCATAGGTGCCGCACAGTGCCGGCTTCGCGGCGCCCTGGCAGTAGTCGACAGCGCCGTTGTACTTCGCGACGCTGGCGGTGTGCGCGGTGGCCTTGATGTAACTGCTCGTTGGGCGCGTGCACACATCGCTCGAATCGCCGTCTTGATCGTTGACGTTGAGCACGATGCTGTTGGTGCAGCTGCCGCCTGTCGAGCAGCCGAGTTGGGTCCCGTTGTTCCAAAGAATCAAGGGCACGTTGTCCATCTGGTTGCGGGCACACCCCCCGGCGATGCACCCGCTCCCGATTTGGCCCATGCACGGCCACCCCGGCGCGCTGCTGTCGCCTCCGTTGCTGTCCCACGTGCGGGTGCCGTTGCAGTCGAGTGCGGGGCTGACTTTCGAGCCGCCGCAGCCACGGCCCTCATCGACGACGATGGCGTCAGATCGGGTGCAGTTCTCGATGGTGTTGTCGAAAATGACGCCAGTGCCCGACTCGAAGCGAGCGAACAGGTAGAGCGGGCCGGCGCTGGGCGTGTTGCAGTCGAATCGGTTGTTGTAGACCTCGTACTTGTGGCCATCCCATTCGACGCCACGCGTCCAGTGAGAGTAGAGCAGCCCACCGCTCACGGTGTTGTGTCGAAACACGGTGCGTTGGCCGCCCGATGATGAATCGATGATGGGGAAGTAGGCGCTCGAGCCTACCAGGGTGAAGGTCGAGTCTTCGATGTAGACCGCACTTGGCCCGCCAAGGTCGATGGGTTGCCGGGCGCTGTACTCGCCCATGAACAGGGTGGGCGAGTTGTTGTACTCGACGTCGAGGTAGTCGCTCATGATGATGCCCACGGCGTAGCCGCCACCGTAGGTCATGCTGATGTGGTCGATGAGCCCCCACAGCGGCCCCGCCATTCGAATGATGTCGCCTGAGCCATTGGGGTAATTGAAGGCCAGGTGGTCGAGCCGAAACCCAGACACCGAGCCGGTCAAATTGACGCCGGTCATCGAGATGGTCTGCCCGCCCGGCGTGCCCGAGAAGCCCATGCCCGAAATGCGAAATGCGCCTTTCGAGGTGTTTGAAATCGACACGTCAAACGAGCCGCCGCTCACCAGCGTCGCCGTCGGCCCAGCGCCGGTCACCGAGAGGTTCTTGTTCGACCAGCCAACGCTGCCGAACGTGCATGTGCCGGCGCTGATGCTGACGGTGTCACCGTCGCTCGAAGCGTCGATGGCACTCTGCAGCGCACTCGTGATCGAGCCGGAGCACGTCACCGGCCGGGTCGTGGCGTGCACGAGGGCGGGTACGAGCGTCACCACCACCACGGCGAACCCAGCGAGATTTCGCATCAGGCGAGGTTAGGCGAAAACGGTACGAGTTGGCTGGCACAAAGGCTTGGGGTGCGTCTGATGCGGTGGCGGTTTTTACCGCGGGGCCGGCACGGGGTCGGCCTTGTGCTTGACGACCACCCGAGAGCCGAGTGGCGGCACGAACTCATCGACCTGACGGCCGTACATAAAGGCGCCATCCTTCCACACGCGCTCGTACTGTCGAACGAGCAAGGTCCACACGCGGCCAACCACGCGAAACGTGTCTTCCGCGTCGTCGAGGGCGCGTTGGCGAGCCCCTCACTTACGTCGGCCCAGCGAACCAAGGCCGTCGAGAAAGCTGCGCTCGAATGACGCGTTGTGCGCGACGACGGTGTGACCCGCGAGGAGCGCCCCGATTTCGGGCCACGCTTCTGCCAGGCTCGGGTTCGAGGCATCAGGCAGCCCGGTCAGCGCCTGAATCATCGCCGACAGGCCGCTCGGGAGGCGGGGGACATCGATTCCATCGAGACCGCCATCGAGGGCGAGCTTCGGGGGTTCGGCGAAGAGTCGCTTGCGGTCACGGTTGAAGCGCTGTCGCCCGAAAGCACGACTGCGAAACCTTGCCCAAAGTGTTTCGCTTCAACGCCGGTGAAGACGCAAACCGCATACGTGTTGCTTCGGCGACGCGCCCGGGTGCCCTTCAGCGCCGCCCGGCGTCGGTAGCCCCGGGCTTCTTGGCGTCTGGTGCGGGCTTTGGTGCGTCGGGCGTGGTCACGCCAACCGTGAAGTGAGTGCGGCCCTCTTTAATCGGGCTGCCGTCTGCGAAGTCGACGCGGTAGCGCACCTGGTACTCGCCCGGCGGCAGCTGGGCCGGCGCGACCAGCTGCGGTGAAGCCACCGACTCACGCAGAATCGGGAAGCCTTCGGGCTGGCTGAACTCGGCGACGACCTTGTCGCCCTCACCGAGAACTTTGTACGAGTGGGTCGGTCGCACATGGCTGTTGCCGGTGTTGGAGATGGTCGGCGTCACCACCACTCCGCGCACAGTCATCGCCGCGGTCAGGCCTTTCAGCTCCGGTTTAGTCGTCAGAGGAGGCACGCCCACGTAAACGATGGTCGACAGGCGGAAGTGGAAGGTGAGCTCTTTGCGGTTTTTCTTCTCTTTGAGATTGCCGGGGCGCTCTTCGACGAACATCACCGAGTGGTAGTCACCGGGAGGCGTGTCTTTCGGCACTGCGACGGTGAGGCGAATCTGGCTCGTCTTCCCTGGCATCGCGGTGAACTCTCCGGGGGAATACAACAGCCACTTGGTCGCGCTGTTGGGCCGATCTCCCTGCTTGAAGAATTGCAGGTCTCCGGTCTCGGCCAGGCTCCAGTCACCCAGCGAGGCGAGCAGCCGGCTCGGCTTGGCGTTGGTGGCATTCGGAGACGAGTAGACGATGTTGATCACCGAGGTCTTCTCGCTGCCGGGAGCCAGCGTCAGCTCGAGCCGCGAGGGTGAGATGGCAATCTCATCAGAGGCGGCGGGCTCCACGCCCATCGTTGCGCCAGCGTCTTGGGCGAAAGCCGCGCCTGAAGTCGCGAGAGAAAAGACCACCACTGCTGTCGACAACAGACCGGTTCGCTTCATGGTTTCCTCGAGCCCTGCACACTGCCACGGGTCTCTCAAGGAGGAAACAAAACGTCCAACGCCTTGGAGCGCTAGATGCACTTGATGACAGTCGGATAGTCCGACACGGTGAAGCGTATGGTGACCGACGAGGTTCCCGGCGAGAAGAACTGCGGCACGATGGTGAAGATCGCTTCGAAGGCCCACCCGTTGGCCAACGTGCGCGGGTTGACCGGGCCCCTGCTCAGCTTAGGGCCGAACATCACCATCGTGGTGCCCGCGATATTCGCCAACGACGACGGGTAGCTTGCCCGGTTGGTCACGTTCACCGTCAGCGAGGGGTCGTTGAAAAACGGCGCGTTGATGGTGTTGTTGCTACAGATGTTGGCGTTGGCGCCGGCCGGGCCGAAGTTCTGAATCCCGAAGCCGATGTCGGTCAACTGGAGCGATTCGGAGTCGGCGACGTTGAAGCTGGTCCCTTCGAGGGAGACGTTGAGTTGGTACTCCCCGGTGCTTCGAATCGCGATGGGCACCACAGCCCTGATGATACCCGATTGGTTCAAGGCTGAGATTTCGCCGAAGTTGATGGTCACCAGCAAGTCCGCGAGCAGACCGGTGCTCCCTGTCACCGAGCCTCCGACATTGCCGGTGAGCGTCGGCGCGCCGTTGCCGCCAATGTCAACCTTCGATGACGGCGCCGAGAACGCCGGCTTTGCGGCGCCGAGCCCCCCGACCAGCGCCGCCACACAGAGCAGCCGGCAAGAGCGTTTCATCAGGGCGTCACGACGGTATAGGTGACGGTCGTCGAGAAAGAACCGGGTGAGAAGAACTGCGGCTTGACGGAGAAGATCGCGTTCAGGGTGAGCCCTCCCAGCAGCGTGCGCGGCACCGCCCGCATGATGCGCGACCCATTCAAGATCGTCTTGGCGGTGGCGTAATTCGACAAGCTCTGGGAGGTCGCGTAGTCCCACCGCACCGTCGCCGGAATTGCGTCAGGCGCAGTAGAGGGGTCTCCGGAGACGCCAGCGGCGAAGGTGTCGGCCCCCGAGCCAATCACTCCGAAGTCTGCGCGGCTGAGTGTCGTCACTCCGAACCCGACGTCGGTCGGCTGAATCGCGAGCGGGTCGGCGTTGACGAACGGGGTGGCTGACATCGAGAGAGTGTACGACACGTTCGACCGAACCCTCAGCGGGATGGTCGCGACGACGAAGCCGTTGAGGTTTGCCGGGCCGACCTCGCCCAGCCCAACCGACATTCCTGCCAGGGGGCTGCCCTTGGGCACCACAGGCGCGATTCCTCCACCGAGATTGCCGATCAGCAGCCCGGCACCTCCGGAGCTGAACTCGACCACCGACGAGGCGGTAGCCGAGACGCTGACGGTGCCGGTGTCATTCGCCGCTTGGGCAAATGCGGCCGTGCCGACGACGAGCCAGGCCAGTATCAGCAGCCTGGGCCCCCACCGGAGCCGGGTCACGGGGTGCTGATGGTGAAGGTGACGGTCGCTGTCGAGGCTGCGGTGGGCGTGAAGAATTGAGGCAGAATAGAATACTTGGTGTCGACCAGCAACGCGTTCGTCGTGGTCGCCAGCGAGCCCGCGGTCGAGATGCGACTCCCCGATACCACCACGGTGCTGGCCGCGAGGTTGTTGATGGTACCGCTGAAGACGGGCAGTCCGTTGACGACCGCAGCCGTGAGCGGGTCGTAGTCAAAGGCAGCGGGCACGGTGGTGCCGGCTTTGACTCCCAAGACACCCGAGGTGCGAATGTTGGTCGCAGTGTTGGGCACGCCAAACCCGATGTCGGCCAACCGAAGATCGCCCGCGACGTTGGTGAAGGTCGAGGCGCCGACGATGGCGCTCACCTGGTACGCCGCATTGCTGCGGAGGTTTAGCGTCACCGTGCCGCCGTGGTAGGCGATGTTGGTCGTGTCGACGACCGCCATGTCACCGAAGTTCAGGGTGAAGTTGAGGCCCGGGCTGCCGGCGTTGGCGCCGGTCGTGCCGAGCCCGGTGACGCTGTTGCTGTCATACCGGAGCGCCGCGGTCTTCGAGACCGTGGCGTTCAGATTGAGCGTGCCGGTTGATTGAGCGAAGGCCGCCGTCGAAACACAGAAGGCCAGAAGGAGAAGTGAGTTGCGCATGGCGGGTCAACCTCGTGACAGAGCGTGGAGAAGGCGAGACCGACTCAAGGAGTGGCGATCGTCCACGTCACGGTGCAGGCGAAGGGCGCCGCGGTCGGAGTGAAGTACTGGGGCACGACCGTGTAGTTCGTCGCGAACGTCATGCCGTTGTTCGGGTTGAACAGGCCACCTGCGTTCGAGATGCGGGTGCCGCCGACCACGGTCGGGGCCGCGACGAGGTCGGCCAGGGTGCTCGCGTACGTGGGCTGGCCGTTGGCGTCGAGGCCGCTCTGCTGACCGTTGTTGCCGAACGGGGCGGTCACCGAGCTGCCCAGAATGGTCGCCAAGCTGCCGTTGCCTGAAGAGGCGAGGCCGTTGACGCCGAAGCCAAAGTCGGAGAAGGCCACTTCACCCGCAGCTCCAGTGAAGCCAGACGTTGCGACCACGCCCGCGACCAGGGTGTACGTCGCGTTGCTCCGGGCGATAAGCGAAACCGAGGCGCCCTGGGGGAGCCCGTTGTTCGCGGCGGTCGGAGCGATGTCGCCCAGGCTGATCAAGGTGTCGAGCACTGAGTCGCCAGCGACGGGAGTGTTTGCGACCGTCGCCTGAGCGCCAATCGCCGCCGACGAGAAGTAGCGAATCGAAGCCGCCTTGGAGACGGTGCCGTTGATCTTCACGGTACCGCTGGCCTGAGCCCAAACTGCGGTGCTCAAAAGAAGAACGCCAGTCACTGCGAATCGAAGCTGCTTCATATTTTTTTCCTCAAGGTTGCCGTCAACGAGTGTTGGGGCCTGCGCGGAATGCTTGAGCTCCGCGACAGCCACGAAAGAAAGTCACAGTCGTGCGGCCCTCGTCAATGTGGGTCGAAACCACCGCTGTAAGGAGATGTTGGCGACTGATCATTTCGATGCGGGAGCGAACTCGAGGATCTCGACCGGGCGCTCGCGCCGCTTGACCTGAAAATCGATGCCTCCCACTTCTTCGCCTGGCTTCACTTTTACCTCGTGCGCCCCAGTGATCACCTCGAACTCGTCGCCGAGCGTTTTCTCGTCGAGAACCACGGTGTGTTGGCCGAGGGCCAGGTCGCCGATCACGAACTCGCCGCTGGTGTCGGTCAAGGTGTCCTTTCCACTCCCAGTCAGTACGCGCGCATCCGACACTCCCTCGTCGGCGTCGTCACGCACGCCGTTGCCGTTGGTGTCGACGAAGACCGCCCCACGCAGCCGCCCCGTACGCACCAGCCGGTATTCGATCACCGACTCACGCCCCTGTTTCAAGGTGAGTGTCATCTGCGGGTCTCCGAGAATGGTGAGATCTGCGCGAATCGACGTGAGCTCGAGCAGCACGCCGTGGTTGCCCGACTTGAGCTGCCGAATCTCGAAGAGGCCGTTGCGATCGGTCACCGCGAAGTAACTGCCGTCGACGAGAATGCGAACCTCGGGTTGGGCGGCATCGACCCTCGGGTCGTATTTGCCGTCGCCGTCGACGTCTTGATAGACGCGGCCGGTCAACACCCCGGCCAGATCCAGCTGGTCTGCTGGAGTGCTCCCCAGCGGCGTGTACCCGCCCCCGGTCCACAGCGGGCCTCGGAGATCGACCAGGAGCTGTGGCCCAGCCGCGGACATGGTGAACGAGACCGAAAGCAGCTGGTTGAAGGGCAGCAGCACCGTCGCTGCGATGCGGGCAATGAAGAGAAGCGAGCCAGCAGACCGCGCGTAGCCCGCGCCGATCGAGCCGCTCAACCGGTCGGTGAAGAGCCGCGTCGCGACCAGATCGAGCGAACCAGACTGAGAGTCTTTGAAGGAGAACGACTGAAGCGCCTGCAGCCGTACGTGCTCGGTGAGGTTCAGGCGCCCGCCAAGACTGATGAGGTGGTTTTCGGAGATCCGTTCGGTCGCGGTTCTCGAGTAAATCGCCTCGGCGCCCCAGTTCTTGAATTGTTTGGTGACGTCGATCAGCGTGAAGGCGGTCGAGCCGATGGCCTGGTGCACTCCCTGGCTGTGGCTGAGCAGCACGCTCGGCCAGTTGCCGCTCGGAGTGACCGACACCGTTCCCGTCACCGAGGCGTCCATCAACACGGTCAGCGTCGGGTCGTAGATCAGCTGGCCGTTGAGCGATGTCGACAGCCAATCGTACGGTCTGAAGTAGCCGCCGGTGGCGAAGAGGTTCATCGGCCGAAGCGACCCGGTCTGCTGGGCGCTGATGAAATTCTCTCCGATGTGGGTGACCCGCGCGAGAAGGGTGAGCCGCCGGTTGGGAGTGAACGAGTCGCTCGCGTCGATGACCTCGGCGAGGCCTGAGACGTACTTTCCATTCGCCTGGAGGCCGCGAAAGGCGCCGAGGCCGACATCGACCTGTGCCTGGTTGAGGTCAGACCGATAGCCGACACGGCCGGTCACCAGGCCGCCCTCGCGGTCAGGGCCGTTGATGTACATTCCTCCGACGTTGGTGACGAGGCGGTACTTCGACAGGTCTTGGGCGAGGGTGAAGTCGGTGCCGACCACCACGGTATTGAATGAGAGGTTCGACCTGCTCGTGGCGTCGAGGTGAATGACGTCTGAACGGCTGAGCCCGGTGAACATCTCGAGCCGGCCACCGCCGACGGGGCTGCTGAGCGAGCCGCCCCGCAGCTGCGCAGACAGAAACTCGAGGCCACCCCCGGGGTTGAAGTCACCGAGCACGACCCGAAATCCATCGCGACCCTCGTACGCGACTCTCCCGTAGCGAAAGTCGCCGACCGCATCTCCGGGTGATCTCGAGAAGTTGGCAGAGAGATCGAACAGCCCGTCTCCGAGCCGCCCTGCGCCACCCAGCTGCAGATTGTGGTTCACCGCCGCGTTCACCACGCTCAGGTGGTACCCGTAGTCGGCTCGGTTGAGCTCCACCACACTGTTCGGCCGGTCGAACATCTTCACGGTCTGGCGGCCGGTGTTGACTTGAACGTCGAGTGCCCCGGCAATCACTGAGACGTCGAGGAGCGGAGCGATGATCTCGGCGGGGAGCATCAAATCTGCTGGTCCGGTGCCGAAGAGCACCTCGCCCATGCGGGTCGCGACCAGAACGACCACCTGATCTTCGGTGACCTCCCCGGTCTTTGCGTCCCATGACGCGGAGATGCCCGACGCGCGCTGCACCGTGACCCGGCGAGCCTGCGCGTCGACCGTCACGGCCATCGTCAAACGGGCGGCGAGGTCGGCCAGGGGTATGAACAGCGTGCCGCCGCGGCGCTCGGCGAAGCTGCGCGTACCAATCAACGGCGTGCCGTCGACGAGAATTGGGAAGGTCGTCGGGCGTGGCGCGTCGACCGCGCCCGCATCTGACGCGGCGCCCAGTGCGATCAAGAGCACGAAAATCACCGCTGACCTGGTGCCGAAGGGAGCGCCACGAATACCCACCTCGACGCTAGCCTCGTGGCGTTTCGAGGCCGCAGCATTTTTTAAACCCTACACCGCGCGACCTGTAGGCGTTTGGCAGCAGGCCGGCGCGGCTGTCGGAGTTCCGCGCTCGAACAGATGCAGTACAGTCTCGACAGCATGACCCACCGAAATGCTACCTCACGCCTGATTGGGCTCGCTGTGGCGGGCTGGGCGCTGGTCGCCTCCGCCCAGGCGTCGCCCCCGTCAGGAGCAGGAGTCGTTCGTATCATCGGGCGGGTGCCGCAGATTCTCGCGCTCCAGTTTCACAGCCAGCTGCTGGTCGGTGAAGGCGTCGCCGGCACCCAGTCAGCCTCGAGCCTCAATTACACGCTCGACGTCGGCGCGGTCGTGCCGGGGCAAGACCCAACGGCCAGCGCGTTTCGCGGCGGCACGGTGACTCTGATTCTTCGCGCCAACACGAGTTACCTGCTCACCGCCACGGTCACCGGGAGCGGCTTCGTGCCATCGCCCGACTACATTCAGCTCAGCGACATCGGCTTCGGGATTCTCCAGTCGGGAATCGTCCCCTCGGGGCCGCTCGGAATCAAGACCAACGCGTCGCTGCTCCCCGCGTTCGACAGCGACCCGTTCACCGCGCCCATCGCTGACGGAGTGCCCGCCTTCCGAGCCACGCTCAAGGACATCTCGAACGGCATGCCGCTCCTCGGGGGAGGGCCCATCTCCCGCCGCGGGTCGGCGATTGCCTCGACCAACGGGCTGCTCGTGCCCACGAAATACGCGGTCTACCCGCAGCTATTTCACGCGCAAGAGGCCTTCTCTGCCACCGTGACGTACACGCTGACGGCGCCGTAAATCGCGCTTTGGCGGGTGGCGGTCGGCTCAGTCGTCACGTCAGACCCGGCCCCCCTGCCCGCAACTCCTCTTAGATTCAACCAATGGCCCGCGGCACGGCCGTTGCGAAGTGACACCACGACTCTGGCAAGGAGCTCCTGGTGTCTTCACTGCTCGTCGTTCTCAGCTCAGTTCTCTTGGCAAGTGCCTCGACGCTCACTTCGGCGCCCACGCCCGCTGGGAGCGCCGCGACGGTCACGATTCGCGGTCACGTGTCTGCGGTGTTGTCGCTGAAATTCGTCACCCACCAGACGTACGGTGGAAACGTCATCGCCACGTCGAACCAACCGGGAGACTCCGCCTTCGGTTACACGCTCGACGTGGGTGACCTGGGCGAGGCAGCAATCAAGAACCAGCCGCTCGTCGGCGGAAGCGTGACGATGATTCTGCGAACGAATACGCCGTACGTGCTCTGGGCTGAAGCGAAAGAGACGGGGTTTCGGCCTGAGCCCGAGTACCTCCAACTGCGAGACATCGGCTTCGGCGTTCCTTCGAGCGAGATTTTGACTTCAGGGGCACTGGCCAGCAGCTCCAACACCAAGCTGCTGGCAGCGCTCGACAGTGACGTCTTCGGGGTCGGCGCATCGGCCGCCGCGCCGTTTTCGGCCTCGCTCGCCACGCTGGTCGGCGGCGCTCCAATTCTGCGGGGCGAAACCATCTCACACCGCGGCACGCTCAACTCGGTGGCGAACGGGCTGCTGGTCACGACGAACTACGCGGTTCGGCCTCAGCTGTACCGGAGCCAGGACCAATTCAGCGTCGCGGTCACGTACACCCTTGCGTCGCCGTGAGTGGACCAGACGAGGTGCCCGGCTGCGGGCGGAGAACGAGGCGCTTCGCGCCGCGAGCGATGCAGCGGTGGCGCAGCGACTGTCGCTCTTCGTGCTGCTGGATACGCTGGGCTGGTTCGCAGCCCAGGCTGTTCGCGGGCGAAAGCCCAAACGGCTCAGGGGCAGACCTCCATCGCCGTGGTCTCCACGCCGCCGGTGCCGTCGAGCGCAAGCGCTTCATGTTGGAGCTCTCGCATGTGGGCGAGTGTTGCGCGCGGCGACAAACATGTCGTGCCGTGCGGCGATGTGCCTCGAACTCGGAGGGGAAACTCCGAGCGAGAAGACCGTTCGCGACTTCGAGAAGTTTCTCAAGGAACGCCACGGCAGCTCCCAAGTGCCGCGGTATCTGCTCCTTCACGAGCACATCGTCCGTGCATGCCTGAGTGCTGTCGTAGGCAGCGCGCGTCCTCCGAGCTGGGCGACCGACAGCACACCAAGCCAATGTGGTGCTACGGCGCGGTGCGCGACACGGTGCGCCTGCTCGGCGATGGCCTTCGAAGCCTCGCGGGGCTTTGGGCGAGCGCGACGAGAAGCACCGTCGCTGAAGGCGCGTAACTGACGGCATCGTACGTGCCAGCGACGCTTGGGGGCTGCGGCGGCGAACCGCTTTGTCGTCGACGATTGCACTCGCCGCGAAGTGCCTCTGTCATGAGATCGCCGACAGCCCCTTACTCGTCACTCGCATGTCGCGAGCATGAGGCCCCACCATCAATTCTTGCCAGCTTCAGATCGCAGCTATTCTCGTGTTCACGCCGAGGTCGAATCTCAGGGCGCAGGTGCGCCGAAGTGGGCTACGAGCGTGAGATGTCGCCTGAACATAAAATTCTGTTTCGTGCAGAATGACCTCGTGACTTCATCTCGACAGCGCGCTCGTGCACAACGAGGCTTCTCAATGCTCGAGATGGTGGTCGTTCTCGCGATCATTTCAATCGTTGCAGCGACGGCTATCGCGACTCTCGGTAACTTGAAGGGTCGCGTGAGCTTCACGTCTGCGTCGACCGAAGTCGTCAGCGGTCTTCGACTCGCGCGCGTGACCGCGTTGGGTCGGGCGACGCCGACGGCGTTCATGCTCGATTCCGTCGGCGGCCGCTGGTGGGCGGTCGAAGCTCCCGTCGGCCTGAGCGTCACCACCTTCAACCCGAGCGCTCCCGGCACGGTGATCTCGTCGGGAGTGCTGCCAACTGGGATCAGCTTCGGCCCCCCGGCGGGGTACGGTCGGGCCCTGAGCGCTCCGTTGAGCGGCGTACCCATTCTGCCAGCCCAGTCGCCGAGCCTGCCCTACTGCAGCTTTTGCGTGTCTTCTGGCATGGGCATGATTCGCTTCGAGCCCGGAGCGCGAGCCACGTTTAGCGCGGGCCCCGACGCCGTCGGGCAACAATTCACCTTGACTGGGCTTCTCAATGGCGTGCGTCGCACAATGGTGGTCGCAATCGTTGGCCGAA
>JANLPS010000318.1:0-10886 GCA_031367385.1 Archangium sp.
ATCGCCCTCGCCACGCCTTTGCCGGTGGCCGATGCCGCGGTGACGTAGCCGCAGTTGCACACATGCGCGCCTCCGCCTTGCTGGTTGGGGCGAATGAAATAGGTGCCGAGAATGGCATCGCCCTCGAGGGCCACGAAGACCTCGTTGGGCGGTGCTCGCCAGTACCGCAGCCCTTCTCGCTCAGTCAGGTCGCGGGGCAACGCGTAGGTCTCTCCCGCGCGAATCATCGGCTCGAGAATGGCCCAGATGGCCGGCGCATCCGCCTCGATGGCCGCGCGAATCGAGATGCGCGCTACTGACACCAGACCGCCCACACCGCGTGGGTGGTGTCGTACGCGCCGAAGATCACCAGCGCCTTGCCCCCTCGCGCCACCACCCTCGGCCGCAGCGCGTTGGGCGTGAATTGACCGCTCAGTGGCACCGGTGCACCGGCCGCTCCCGCAGAGACCTTCACGGCGTAGAGACCCGAGTCGTCCCACACGATGAGCCCGGTGCCGTTGGAGTCGACCCCCACCGCCACGTCGGTTGAGCTCGTGAACGAGAGGGTCCGGTCGACGTCGAGGCCCGACCACCCGACGCTCGGTGAGAAGAACGCGCCGCGCGCGCGCTGCTGCGAGGTCGGTGTCGTCTGCTGCCAGGCCGCCCAGGCATTGCCGCTCGAGTCGACCGAGACCTGAGGCCACACGATGGTGCCGCCATCGACGAAGTCGGCCACTCCGCCGGGCACGAAGCCGCTGTTGAAGGTTGCGAAAGCAGCTTCCCACTGGGCGGTGGCGCCGCCGCGGTATTGTTGCCAGACGACCACGGCCTCGCCCTTCGCGTTGATCGACAACGCTGGCCGCGTCACGTTGTTGGGTGTGGCATCGAGCGTGGCGCGAGCGACCATTCCGCCATCTGACAAGAAGGCGGTGCCGATGATGTTGGCCGGGTTGGTGGCCTGATCAACCCACGCAACGACCGTGGTGCCGTCGGGCGCGACCCCCACCCGGGGCTGCGTGGTGAGGCTCACCGTGTTGGTGTAGCCGTCGATGCGTACAGGCGTGCTCCAGGTCGCGCCATTCGCTTGAAAGCGCGCGAGCCAGGTCGCGGTGAAGCCGCTCGCGTCGACGTTCTGGCTGAAGACGACCACGCCGTTGCCCGCACCGTCCATCGCGAGGTCGGCCTCGGTCACATCGAAGTCGGTCGACGAGACGCTCACCGGTGCGGCCCAGCCCGAGGGGGGCACATAGTGGGCCGCCCAGAGGAAGCTGCCGGTGCTGCCGTTTTCTTCGACCCAGACCGCGAGCGCGTCACCGTTGGCGCTCGTCGCGATGCGTGGCTTCTGGCCGTAGCGGCCTGCGTCTGCTGCGACGACGACGGGGCTGCTCCAGAGGCCCCCTGCGTACCGGGCCGAATGAATCGAGATGAGCCCACTGCCCGCGGCGGCCTGTTTCCACACCACGTTGGCGTTGCCGGCGGAGTCGAGCGAGACGTCGGGGTCGGGCAACTGCGCGCTGGTGCCGAGCTGAATACGCACGGGTGTGCCACACGCAATCGCCGCGTCAGGCGTCATCACGCCCGAGTCGATGGCGGTCATGCCAGCGTCGACCGTGGGGGTGCCCGCATCGCCAGGCCCCGGGGTGGTACCGGCGTCAGCGACCCCCGCGTCGAGGGGCACCACGCCTGAATCGACCGAGGTGCCAGCGTCGACCCCGGTGAGGCCCGCGTCGGCCGCGCCTGTGCCCGCGTCGAGAGGCGTGACCGGGCCCGCATCTTTGAGTGACCCGGCGTCAGCGCCCTGGCTCCCCGAGTCGCAGTTGCACGAAGACGCGAGCCCGGCACACGCCAAGGCGAGAATGGTCAGACGCTTCACGAGAACCCCCTCCACGAAATGAACGGGCGAGGTTGTAGCGTGAAATGCGCGAGGGCTCGAACCAACCATGCCCGATGCTGGTCGCTGTGGGTGTCAGGCCTACTCGTCTGAAACTTGGGAGCACCCGACTAAGGTGCGACGCTTGGCGGAGCTTTCATGACATCGAGCGAAGAGACGAAGAGTCGGGGCGCGGCGTCGAACGTGGTGGTGGTGCACCCCGACCCGGAGCACCGCGCGCGCTGGGCCCAGGTGCTCTCGTCATGCAATGTCTGGCAGGCGAACGACGTGCTCGCCGCGAACAGCCTCGCCGAAGATCAAGACGCGCACCTCATCATCGCCCCCTGGCCGTGGGCCGCCGGGCTCTTGCGCAAGCGTCGCCGTCTGCCCGCGCGGCCGCTGCTCTTGCTCGGTGGAGAAGCCGACCACGCCATCGTGCAAGCCGTCGCCGCCGGAGTCGAGGTCACTCACTGGCCCGACGACGTCGACCTGCATGAGCGGGTGATGGCGCTGGTGAAGAAGAGCCGCACGCGCGCACCCCGGTACCAGGTCGACGACCTGCGGGTGGAGTGGGGGCCCGCCAGCGCCCGCCGAACCGCCAAGGGCGGCGACGTGGCGCTCGACGGGTTTTCATTCGTCTTGCCGGTCGACTCGGCGCTCGAAGGCTGCATGCCCGCCTCGAGGCTGTTGGACATTCGGCTCTACCGGCGCGACGAGCTGTGCGTCTCGGTCTCTTCAGCCACGGTGCGGTATCTCTCGGCCGATAAAGACGCCTACCGCGTCGGCTGCTCGTTCGACGCGAACGGCGCCGGTGTCTCGCACGCGCTCTCACCTGAGACCGCGATTCGGCAGCCCTTGCGCCTCGCTGGCGTCGTGCAAGCCGCGTTGAATCAAAAGCGGCTGCGCCTCGAGCGCCCCGACCACAGCCTGTTGCTCGACTGCGAAGGCGTGGTCGACATCGGCAAGCAGACCATCTCGCTCGCCTCGGCCAGCGCCGAGCGGCTGAGCCCCCTCGACGTGGTGCGCGGCTCGTTCGAGTTCGCCGGGGAGCTCTATCAATTCACCTCGACGGTCACTTCGATCAACCCGCTGGAGCTGCGACTGCCCAATGAGGTGCTGGTGCGCCAACGCCGCGCGAGCACCCGCTACGACCTGACGCTGGCCCTGGCGGCGACCGCGACCAGCCGGCTGACCGGCCAAGCCCACCTGGCGATCATCAAAGACCTGAGCGCGACCGGGTGTCTGCTCGAGTTCTCGCGCGATGCGCTGTACCCGCGTGGCACCGAGCTCTCGCAGATCAACCTGGGGCTGCCGCAAGGCTCGGTGATGCTCGAGGGTGTGGTGACGCATGCGTCGCGCAGCGAGCGCGGGCTGCGGGTGGGCATTGAATTCAAGAACACCAACGACGAAGCCTTGCTGGTGGTGGCCCAGTTTCTGGTCACCCAGCGCTGGCCGACCCTCGAGAGCGGTGCTCACGCGAGCTTCGACGAGCTGTTCGATTTGTTCGCCCGCAGCGGGCTGCTCAAGACCGCGCACATCGAGGCGCTCAAGCCAGGCATGGCCGAGGTGAAGAAGACCTTCGCCGCGGTGAGCAACATCGCGAACAGCTTGTTTCGCTCGATTGTCATTCGCGAAAAGGGCCGGGTGGTGGGTCACGTCTCGAGCGTTCGGGTGTACCAGAACACCTGGTACGTGCAGCACCTGGCGGCAGCCTCGGGCAGCCCGGCGAGCGCGCTGCACGTCAACCTGGGCGTGGCTGATTTCTTCGATCAGCTCCGCGAGCTCGAGTTCTTCAAGATGGGCTTCTACGGCGACAACAATTGGACGGGCCGGGCCTTCGGCACCTTCGCCCAGCGCATCGAGTCACCCACGGTGTCGATGACCCGCAAGTACATACCCCTGTTGATTCGAGTCGACGCGACCGAGCCGCCATCGGCCTTGCCCCCGGGCATCGAGTGCTTCGAGGCCGGGCGCGGTGACTTCAAGCAGCTCCAGCACTTCTTCGTGCAGAACACGCCCAGCCTTGCGTTGAAGGCCGACGATTTGTTGGCTGAGCACTTTGATCTCCAGCAGCTCGACAGCGACTTCGGCAAATACGGGCTCCACCGCCGTCGCCGGTGTTGGGTGGTGACTGATCAGAACGGCATCGTGGCGGTGGCGAAAGCAGAGATCACCTCACCGGGCCTGAGCCTGTTCGACTACCTCAACTCGGTGCGCATTTCGTACGCGCACTCGAACCCGGCGCTGCCCAAAGAGAAGATCATTCAGCTCTTCATCGCCACGCTGATGCCGCACTTCGCAGCGCGCGGCGTGCCGGCGATTCGGCTCTTCATTCACCCGAGTGAAATGCCCGACTACGAGAAGCTCGGCTTCGCCCCCGCCCGCGTGCTCACGGAGTGGATTTGCCACCGCCGCGCCAATCGCCAGCTCGCCGAGCACATCTACGGTCTGGGCGAAGGGCTGCGAGAGCGCGCGAAGCGGCTCGCCCCGCTGATCGCCGCCGGCAAGATCGCGCCGCCCGAAGAACCGCCGGGTCAAGACCTGTCGATTTCGTCGGTGAACTTGCCGGTGCCCTTTCTGGGCAAGAAGCGCCCAAGCGACTGAGAATGAGGGTGACGCGCATGACGAGATGGGGGCTTGCAGTGGCGGTGACGCTGTCAACGCTCGCCCCCGCCGGCGAGCCCTCGGCGGTGGCGCTTCAGGCGTCGCTCGAGGCCTATTACCGAGGAGAACGGCTCGCGATGGTGCCGTTTCTGGGTGCTGGTGTAGCCACCGCGGCCACGGGTGCGGGGCTGTTCATCGGTGCCGACGATCTGCGGCGCGGCGCGGCGTGGCCACTGCTCACGGTCGGGGTGCTCGAGCTCGTGGCGGGCGTGGCGTTGAGCGCGCGCAGCATGCCGCACCTGCAAGAGCTGACCGTGCTGCTGCAGGAGAACCCAGCGGCCTTTCTCACCCAGGAGCGTGCGCACCTTCACCGAATCACGCACCTCTTTCAGCCCGCGCTGTTGGTCGCCGAGGCGGTGGTCACCGTCGCTGGCGGAGCCATGGCCGGCATCGGCGCTTACGCGAACCAGCGCACCGTCGAAGGCATCGGTTTCGGTCTCGGCCTGCAAGGCCTCGTCTTGTTCTTGCTCGACTGGGCGGTGCTCGATCGCGCGGCGGCGTATGAGGCGGCGCTGACCGCACAATGACTCCGCGTCGACCTGGCGGCGTGCCGAAGCTCGACGGTGACGCTGCCTGCATCGCGGCGCTCGAGGAGACCGAGCAGCGCCTCGCCGCACGCTTCCCCGAGATGTACCGCGACTTCATCGCGAACCCGACGCTCTACTCGCTGGCCGTCAAGCACGTCGAGCTCTACGCGGTAGCGCGGTGTCACTGGCTGCTCGGCGGCGATACGCGCGACGAAGCCGGTGACGCGCTGGCCATCGGCAAAGCCTTCTTCGAAGGCGCCTCGACGTTGGTCTTCAAGGTGCGGGGGAGCATCGCCCGCGAGGCGCTGTACGAGTGGAATGGGAGAACCTTCAGGCGCGCTCCCGACTTCTCGGAGCTCGTCAGACGAGCGCACGCCTCGACGAAAATCAGCCGCGATCAACGCGTGCTCCTGGCCGAGCGGCTGGCCGGCATCGCGCGGCGGTGCGCCCGGTGTCAGACCGAGATTCGGGTCGGTCAGCTCTGCCAGTGTGGTCACATTGGCGCCATCGGCGACCCGAAGTACGTGCTCTCTGAAGAGGAGCGCGCTACCGCTCAGCGCGATCAGGCGCCTGTGTGCAGAGCGTGGCAAACGCTGAGCGCACTCAAACAGGCAGGCGCCGCCGTACCGACGGGCTCGGTACAGGTGCTCGCGCTCGCCGATGCACTGGTGAACGAGGCGACGTCATCCGCGGCGGCCCATGCACTCCTGGCCACGTGGCAACAGAAGCGCATGAAGGTGAGCATTGACGTCGCGGCGTTGATCGAGGCCATCGATCGCGCGGCAGCGAGCTCTTGAGAAATGAAACAACCGACTCGTGAGGTCAGGCCGACGCTCCCGCTCGAGCCTCGAAGAACGCCAGCGCTTCACGCGCGCGCGGGGTCAGGGCCTCTCGTCGGTCGACATGCCGATGCCCATCATCGGCAAGAAACGCTCCGGCGACTGAATGCCCAGCGCGGTGGCGACTTCGACGGCCTCCGCGGTGCCCGCGACGTCACGCCCAACCCGCGCCGCCGACCACTGAGCCGCAACCGCATAGCCCTGCATGCCCGCCGTCTTGAGCTTCTGCTGCGCGTCTCTCAACTGCTCGACCACGGCTCCAACCGGCTTGCGTTCGTACAGCGATCGCGAGGCGCCCAGCAGCGCCGCCAGCCCCGCCGCATAGGGCAGCGGCTCCTTCTCAATGACCGCCAGGCTGGCCCGGGCCTCCTTGAACGCGCCGACCGCGAAGCCCGCGCGGGCCCGCAGCGAATTGGCCTCGACCCTGACCACCTGCACCCGCAGCAGCAGCGAGCGCTTGAGCGGCGCCCAGTTCTGCTGCACCACGGCCCACGCCTCAACCGCTTTGCCCTCATAGAGCAGCCGGTTCACCTCGGAGACGAAGAAGTAATACGAGTGCGCCAGGTAGCCGCGGTTCGACCAGCGCCCGATGGCCAGGCTGGCGTGCGACTGGGCGACGTCGGGTTGGTCGGTCGAGAGCCAGACGCTGTTGATGGTCGAGAGCCGCACGTTCGAGCCAGCGTACAAATCGCCGCGCGCATCGGCGTCGAGCAACAGCCGGGGCACCGCGGTCTGCAGCGCCTTGAATTCGCCCAGGTAAAAGAGCGTGGCGAGCGAGAAGAAGTCGCAGGAGTCGCGCTCCCAGGTCATGCCAGTGCAGCGCTCGCGCAGGGTGCTCGCGGCGCGCGAGAGCCACCGGCGGGCCTCGGCCCACTCACCATTTTGAAACGCGATGACGCCGCGCACCAGGGTGGCCAGGCCCTTGCCCGAGACCTGTTTGGTCAGCCCCTCGGCTTGATCGACCAACGAGATGGCCCGCTCGCGTTGGGTGTGCCCTTCACTGGCGATGAAGGCGGCCTCCATCGCGAGGGCCTTGGCGAGGCGCTCGGGGGCTCCGACCTTGAGGGCCAACAGCAGGTTCTGCGTTTGAAAGTTGGCGCCGCGAATCGGGTCGACCATCGAGAAGCCGTTCGAGGCCGACCAGGTGGCGTCGAGCTTCTGCGCGTTCTCGGCATCGACCGTCGGCTGGAGCGTGAACTTGAGCCCACGAATTCGTAGCCGTGCGCGGTGCCAGAGCAGGTCGACCAGCGCGCCTTGCGGTGTTCGCGGAGGAGAGAAGCCCACCGCGCTGAGCACGTCGCTCATCAGCTGAATGCCGCGGTCGATGTGCCCGCTGCGCAGATACTGCTCGGCGGCGCGGCGCTGCAGATCCAACGCGTCGGTGCCGGGCATGCTGGCCGCGCGCAGGTACGCTTGAGCGGCCTCGGCGCCACGCCCGGCGTTGACCAGGGCCTCACCGAGCTGAACCCAGATGCCTGGCAGCTGCTCACCGGGGCGCCAATCGAGGCTCTGCCGAAAGAACCCGGCCGCTCGGTCGAACGCCAGCGCCCGGTTGGCTTTTTCAGCCGCCTGCAGCGCGTAGGTCGCGGCCTTCGGCGTGTTGCCAGCCTCGGCCCAGTGAAAGCTCAAGCCCTCGACGTCAGGCTGCGACTCGAGCTCGAGCGTCTCGGCCAGTCGCTGGTGGTGCGTCTGGGCGACCTCGGTCGGCAGATGCGCGCGAACCGCGGTGCGAATTCGGCCGTGGTACGGCTCGACGTGATCGCTGGCCCGCATGCCGTGGGTGCGAACCAGGTGCGCCGCGCGCAGGCCGTTGAGCACCTTGGCCCACCGCGCGGGCTCGACGTTGGTGGCGGCCGAGAGCGTGGCCTGAGTCAGCCGGCCCGGCGCGAGGGTGAGAAAAATCACCACCCGTTGCACCTCTTCTTCGAGCGAGCGCAGCCGCTGCCAAATCGCTTCGTCGAGGTCGATGACCGCCCCCTTGATGTCGGGGTTGACGGTCGCCTGGCGCATCAGCTCGTCGATGAAGAGCGGGTGGCCGCTCGACTCGCGGGCGATGGTCTCTATCTGCTCTGCGCTGAGCGTCGTCGACGCGCTCAACGTGCGGGCGAGCTCGGCCGACTCCGGCGGCGTCAACCGGTTCAAGCGCACGGTGTGCGGTGCATACCCGAGCATGGCCTCGACCTGCAGGTTCCACGCGGTGACCTCGGCCTCACCTTCAGCCTCGGCGCGAACCGTGGTGAGCCACAGCACCGGCGGCGAGTTGGGAGCCCGCGTCAGCTCCGTCAGCAACGCGAAGCTATCGACCCCCAGCCACTGCAGGTCGTCAATGAACAAGACCAGGGTGCAGGTCTTGGCGACGCGGTGAAAGAGCTCGCGGCAGGCGGTGAAGAGCTGCTTGCGAAGCTCCTGGGGGTCGGGGGTCTCGAGCGTAGGTTTGGCCACCGCCGCCAGCGCCACGCTCGTCGACAAGACGGGGAAAGCTTGGGCCAGCAGATACGCGTTGGGCGGCATCAGCGCGGTGACCTCCGCTGGCGAGAGCCGACCGAGGTGCACGCTCAAGGCGTCGATGAGCCCGTCGAACCCGTTGTGAGGCACCGCCTCGCGCTCGTAACAGGCGCCGCGCAGCACCACGACCCCCGGCCGCTTCGAGAGCTCGGCCAGAAATTGGCGCGCCAGCATCGTCTTGCCCAGGCCCGAGGGGGCGATGATGCACGCGTTGACCGGCTCCCCGGTGGCGAGCGCGGTGAACGCGGCCTCGAGGCGCTTGAGCTCGCTGCTGCGGCCGACCATCTGGCTCGTGTGCCGCGCGGCGTCTCCACCGGCGCGGCGCTGCCGGGCTCCGAGGCGGTCGAGCGCTTGCCGGCCGGTCGGGCGCCGGGCGGGGTCAACGTGCAGCAGTTCGGCACACAACCCATCGAGGTCGCTCGGCACCCGAGGGTTGATGGTGCTGGCGAGCACGGGCACGGTGGTTTGCTTGGCCTCCATCAGCTCGATGGGCGTGCCGACGATCGGCAGCGCGCCGGTCATCGCCTCGAACAACATCACGCCCACGCTGTACCAATCGGCCTCGGGGCCGACGGTCAACCCCGCGGCCTGCTCGGGCGCCATGTAGGCGACGGTGCCGACGATGGTGGCCTCGAACTGGCCCACGCTCACCACCGAGCTGGTCGCCACCCCGTAGTCGAGCAAAACCACCCGGCCCTTCGGCGTGACCAACACATTCGACGGCTTGATGTCGCGGTGCACCTTGCCCGCGTCGTGCAAGGCGATCAGCCCGCGCCCCAGCTGCCGAAGCGCGTCGCGCAGTACCTCGGGGTCGAACTGCGGAGGCTCCTGCGTCGAGAAGACCGCCTGGTTCGTGGGCCCGGGGCTCGGCGCCGGTGAGGGCAGCCGCTTGGTCGCAGACCATGACTCGGTGCTGATCGACGTGCGGGTGGTGCGGCCGGTCACCGACTCGAGAAAGTTGTGACCCTCGAGCAGCTCCATGGTGAAGAACCACTGGCCGCCCTCGGCGTGCAGCTCGCCCAGGTTCACCAGGTTCGGGTGCTCGAGGTCTTGAAAGTCACGAAATTCGCGCTTGAACGAGAGCAGGCCTTCGGCGCTGAGCGCCTGCAACGTCTTGAGCGCGACGTGAACGTTTCGCTCGGTGTCGATGGCCTCGTAGACCACGCCCATGCCGCCGACGCCGACGACGCGAACGATGCGAAAACGGTTGGTACCGCGAAATTGCCGTTCGTTTTCTTGCACGCCGCGACGATAGTGCTGAAACCTGCAGAACCTTGAATAAACAGAAACGGTTGCCTCCGTGCCGAATGACAATCAGGTTTCGCGGGTAGGCCCGCTGACCCTCGCCAAGTGCGTCAGTGGCGCCATCAACGCCGCGCTGTTGACCTTGCTGCCACTGGCTTTCGCGCCTTCGCGGTTGCTGCACCCGATACCCTGGCTGCTCTTCGCCGCTTCAGCGGTGATTCTGGCCACCCAGCCGCCGCTCAAGCTCAAGGAGATGCTCTCGACCAGCGCCGAAGGCCGCAGTGGGTTGGGCATCATGGCGTCGGCGGTGCTGGTCACCGCGGCGCCGATCATCGACTTCGGGTACCGCGCCGAGCTGGGCCCCGCGCTCGACTCCGGGTGGTTCATCGGGGGCCTCGCGGTGTTGCTGCTGGGCGTGTGGCTGCGGCTGTGGGCGAGTCAGGCGCTCGGGCCGTTCTTCACCGCGGTGGTCGCGGTGCAGCCGGGCCAGACGGTGGTCGAGCGGGGGCCGTACCGGTTGATTCGCCACCCCTCGTACGCAGGCGCCTTGCTCGCCGCCATCGGGGGCGCGTTGATCTGCCGCAGCTTCATCGCGCTGGGCCTGAGCGTGCTCGCGATGGTGCCGGCGTACCTGTATCGAATCGCGCGCGAAGAGGCGTGGCTCACCTCGCAGCTGGGCGAGGCCTACGCGGCGTACAAGACCAAGACCAAGCGGCTGGTGCCGTTTCTGTTCTAACGCCCAATGCGAATTCTCTTTCTGCACGGCCTCGAGAGCAGCCCGGCGGGGCCCAAGGTGCAGCACTTGAAGAAGAACCCGCGCTTCGAGCTCTTCGCGCCGCAGCTCGAGACCCGGCAGATCTCCGAGCACCTGAAACAGGGCGGGGCCGAGGCCGAGCTGCCACCGCTGTTCGAGGCCTCGTATCGCATCGCGGCCGAGGCGCTGGCCCGCTGCGCGCCGCACGTGGTCGTCGGCTCGTCGTTCGGCGGAGCGCTGGCGGCGATGTTGGCGAGCCGCGAGGTGTGGGCGGGGCCGTTGGTGTTGTTGGCTCCGGCCGCGCGGGTCGAGTACCGGCTGCCGGCGCGTCATGGCCGGGTGGTGGTGCTGCATGGGCGACAAGACGACACGGTGCCAGTCGAAGGGTCGCTGCGGCTCGCGTCGCGCAGCGCGGCCGAGGTGATGCTGTGGCTGGTCGATGATGATCACCGGCTCACCACCTCGCTCAGAGACGGGTTGATCGACCGCGCGATCGAAATCAA
>JANLPS010000340.1:0-3707 GCA_031367385.1 Archangium sp.
CGTTGCAGACGGGGGTGGTGTCTGCCCTGGTGCCGAGGTCGCCTCCGAGGGTGCCGCCGGTGTCGAGCAGCGAGGTCTGCACGTCGTTCTGCACGCCCATCGAGAACCCGCCGATGACGTACAGGGTGCCGTTGGCCACCACGCTGGTGTGACCGTTTCGGCCGTTGGTGAACTGGGCGGCCTGCGATTGCCATGCGCCGAGGCTGCCGTCGCCGTTGAACCGCGCGAGCAACACCTGATTGGTGTCTTTGACGCCGTCGAACCCGCCGGTGACGATCAAGGCGCCACCACTGGCGACCATCGCGTGCCCGCGGCGAGTCGAGGGCAAGGTGAGCCCGCTGATGGCCCATGAGCCCACGGTGCCATTGGGGCCGAGCGCGGCGAATTGGGTGTCGTCGTAGTCGACCGCCGCCCCGTTACCGCCGGTGATGTAGAGCACGCCGTTGTTCGCCGCGGCCCCGAAGGCGCTTCGGGGGTTGGCGAATGGGGTCGTCGACATCCACGGGCCGAGGCTCCCATCGGGGTTCACCAGCGCAGAGAGCACCTCGTTCAACGGCGAGGCCAGGGTGGCGCCGCCGAGGCAGTAGAGGTACCCATTCGCGGCGACCACGGAGTGCCCCGAGCGACCAGAGGGGAGCGCCGAGGCGGTGACCCACGGGGTGAGCGAGCCGTCGCTGTTGATGTGGGCGTACTGCACGTCTGAGAGCAGCGCTGGGCCCAAGCCTCCGACCACGTAGAGGGTGCCGTTGTAGGCGACGCTCGCGTGGCGGCTTCGCGCGGTGGTGAAGGGCGTGCCGAGTTGCCAGGCGCCGAGGCTCCCGTCGGCGGCGATGGGGGCGTAGCGAACGTCGTTGAGGGCGACCGAGCCGTTGTGGCCTCCGATGACGTAGAGAAACCCGTTGGCGACCACGCTGGTGTGGCGGCTGCGCGCGGTGGGAAATGCGGTGGTCGAGACCCAGGCGTTGACCGCCTTGGTCGGGGGCACGCGGGTCAACTGATTGCCCGCGGCGCTGACGTCGCTCTCGAGGTTGCCGCCCTGCAAGAAGTCAGCGGTGGTGGTGACCACGGTCGGGTCGATGTCGACCGGGTAGCGCAGGTCGGCCAACCCCTCGGCCTGCAGGCGAAGCGTGGTGCCCTCGAGCTCGAAGCGAAGCCCGGTGGAGCGCTCGACTCCGCTGGCGTCGCGCAGGGTCGGCGCGGGCACCTCGTAGGTGCGAACCCGGTTTCGGTAGATGCCGATGCCGCCAGCGGGCTCGAGGCGTGCGGTCAAGTCGTCTGCGAGCGTGAGTGACCAGGTGAGCTCGAGCGTGTCGGCCCCCGCGCGGTGAAGAATGAGATCTTCTTTGACGCCGTGAAGCCCCGGCGTGAGGACCAGTGACGCCGCGTTCGACCGGTAGGCGATGACCTCGTCGTGGCGGGTGCCGGCCGAGAACGAGAACGGCCCTGAGGTGTAGGCCAGGTGCACGTCGGTGCCGAGGTCGAAGGCCGGGGCGGCTTGGTGAATCGAGAGGGTGCCGACGCGGTACTGCGCGGTCGAGGCGTCGAAGCTGAGAGCGGTACCAGCGGGGTGCACCCTCGCGGTGAGGGCGGTGGGCGCGGGCTTCACGAATTCGGCAATGCGTGTCGGGCCGCAGCTCAGCAGCGCGACTGCGATGAGGGTGAGGGGAAAACGAGAGCCCATGGCGAGCGCGAACCAGTGCGCATAATGACAGGTGCGCAGAGGTCGTCACCCCGAGCGATGTGGGCATGGGGCCGACATGAAACAGCCTCGGCTTCAGCGCTTCGTTGCAGGCTGCGCAGCGACAGAAGGGGTCGAGAAGACGTGCAGGCTTCTGGGGAGCTGTGCGTACGTCTTGTTGCTCTGTGCTCGGTCGAGAAGGCCGATGACACGGGTGCGCTTCGAATGCTCGACGTCGAAGAGAAGCGAGGTCATCGAGTCGAGCGTCAGAAACAACCCGAGCCCCGCGCCCCCCGGTCTGGTTTTGAGCTGATCGGCCGAGCGGCTCAGACACCGCGCCAGGGTGCGCGAGAGGTCGTCGGGCACGAGGCTGCCGAAGAGATCTTCAACCTCGAACCCCATGCGCTGGTCATCGGCGAGCGCCTTCAAGCGCACCGGTTTGTCGGGCGAGAGCGTCACCTCTTTTTGGCGATGAAGATGCGCGTAGACGTGTGCTCCGGCTTCATCGGTCGGCGCGTCGTAGAACGCGTTACTCACCACTTCAGTGACTGAGTAGACCACCGCTTCGAGTTGTCTGTCTCTGAAGCCCTGCTGGTGAGCCCAGCGCTCAACCTCGGCCACGGTTCGCAGCTGCAGGGCCGAGTCTCGAAGCGTAAGCTCCAGCCGGTGCGCGCCCGGTGCGAAGAAGGCCTCGAGCGAAACTGACTCGCAGCGACCCGCGGCACGCTCAAGCACCGCGCGCAGTTCGACGGGCGAACCCCAGGGCACTCCCATCACGTGCCGAAGCTTCGTGCCCTCGAAGAGCGCAGCGCTGAGCTCTCGCGCTCTCTTCGTCGTGAGCACGACGGCACGAGGCCCGAGCGCTTGAACGAGCGTTGCCACCGATTCGCCAAGCCCTGCCTCTTCAACGAAGGTGAGCTCGACGTCAGCGTCGGCCTGGTCGTTCGATTCAAGCGAAGCGAAGCCCTCGAGCACTGCTCCCAGCTGCGCCCGCAGGGCCGGCCCGCCGACGTACCCCAGCCGCAACAACGTCGGGCTCACGGAGGGCGCCCTATCGCAGGCGTGTCGGAGTCATCAGTGAACAAGCCGCTGACACGGTTGGTACCCGTGCCTTCAGAGGGGGCCGTCAGCGGCCGAACCGTTAAAGCGGTCTTGACCCACTGCGCCAACGCCTCGGTTGGCTGCGCTTCGTTCGTGTGCTGCAAGACCTCATCGATGGCGTGCTTCGCCTCGATCGCGGTCTGAAAACGTTCGCTTGGGTCCTTTGCGCACAAACGCTTGAGCACCTCGTCGATCGGTGCCGTCAGGCCCGTGCGGGTACCCTCCAGTGGAGGCAGCGGGTCGTTCATGATGGCGGTGAGCGTGCCGAAGCGCGTCGCGCGCACAAATGGGTGATACCCGCTCAAGCATTGAAAGAGCATCAAGCCAGTTGCGAACAAATCTGACCTCGGGTCGACCCGCTCATCGACTTGCTCAACGAGCTCAGGCGCCAAGTAGGTGAGCTTGCCCTTTGTAATTGAGGTGGGCGTGGTCTCTCCTTCTCCCTCGATCTTGGCGATGCCGAAGTCGCTCAGCTTGACCACTCCGTCGCTCGACAACAGCGTGTTGGGGGGTGAGACGTCTCGGTGCACGATGGGCCGCGCAACGCCTTGGGCGTCAATGTACCCGTGGGCCGCCGCCAAGGCCGCGCACACCTCAGAGATGATCTTCAGCGCCACCGCGATGGGGACCGGGCGCTCAAGCTGCGCGGCTGCGGCAAGCGCGCTTCGCAAGTCAACCCCGTTCACGTACTCCATCGCCAAATACAAATCGCCGGCTTCGACCCCAATGTCGAACACCTGCACGATGTTGGGGTGGTTGAGACGCGCCGCGAGCTTGGCTTCGGCCAAGAACATCGCCGTGGTCTGCGCAGTGCGTTTGAGCGATGAGTGAATGCGCTTGAGCGCGACGTCTTTTCGAAAGCCACCAATCGATGACATGAGCGCCAAGATCTCCTCGGCCATCCCCCCGCTCCCGAGGGGTTTGATGA
>JANLPS010000345.1:0-3780 GCA_031367385.1 Archangium sp.
TGGGAGCTGTTCACGCTGCTGCATTTGATCGCCGTACGGCTCAAGCCCGACTTCAAAGGCTCGATCGGCCCCTCGCAGGTCGAAGAGGTCATCACGCTCGACGTGCTGGCCGAGACCGAAGACGGCCAGAAGCTGGTCGACAACTGCCTTCGCATTCTGCTCACCGCGATGACGCCTGAAGAGCGCACCGTGATGGAGCTGCTCTCGGCCGGCAAAGAGGGCGAGGCCACCGAAGAAGCGCTCAAGCGCCTCGAGACCACCGGGTGGATCATCGCGGCAGACGACGGTTACCTGGTCAACGGCGCGCTGATGGACGGCATCACCCGCTCGGTGGTCGAGGGCGAGATCAAAGTCTCGGTCGCCTGAAAGACGAGAGCCAAGGTCACCCCTGGTGCAGACCTGGCGCCTCTCGGCCGGTGCGCTGCACGTACTCGGTGTACCCGCCGCCGTAGACATGAGGGCCCTCGGGCGTCAGCTCGAGCACCCGGTTCGACAGCTCGGCCAGAAAGTGCCGGTCGTGGCTGACGAAGAGCATGCTGCCCTCGAAGGTTCGCAGCGCTTGAATCAGCATTTCTTTGGTCGCGAGGTCGAGGTGGTTGGTCGGCTCGTCGAGCACCAAGAAGTTCGGAGGGTCGAACAGCATCAGCGCCAGCACCAGGCGGGCCTTCTCACCACCCGAGAGCACCCGAACGATCTTCTCGGTCTCATCGCCAGGGAAACCGAAGCACCCGGCGAGCGAGCGCAGCGCCCCTTCAGAGCTGCGGGGAAACGCGTTCACCAGCGTCTGCCACACGGTCTTCGTGCCATCGAGCACGTCCATCGCGTGCTGGGCGAAGTAGCCCATCTTCACGCTCGCGCCGACCGCCACCTCTCCGCTGTCGGGCTGCGTCGCCTGCGCCACCAGCTTGAGCAAGGTTGATTTGCCCGCGCCGTTCACGCCGAGCACGGCCCAGCGTTCGCGCCGCCGCAGCAGGTAGTCGAATTCTTTGTAGATGACGAGGTCGGGGTAGGCCTTGTTGACGCGGGTGAGCTTCACCACGTCTTCGCCGCAGCGGGGCGCGGGCTTGAAGTCGAACTGCACCTTGGTCTGCCGGCGCGGAGGCTCGACCTTGTCGATCTTCTCGAGCTTCTTGACCCGTGATTGCACCTGGGCGGCGTGCGAGGCGCGGGCCTTGAAGCGCTCGATGAAGGCGATCTCTTTTTTCAGCATCGCCTGCTGGCGCTCGTAGGTCGCTTGCTGCTGCTCCTCGGCGATGCCGCGCTGCTTTTCGTAGAAATCGTAGTTGCCCGAGTAGGTGGTCAATTCACCCGCGTCGATCTCGAGAATCTTGGTGCAGACCCGGTTCATGAACTCGCGATCGTGCGAGGTCATCAGCAGCGCGCCTTCGTACTGCTTCAAGAACCCTTCGAGCCAAATCAGCGACTCGAGGTCTAAGTGGTTCGAGGGCTCGTCGAGCAGCATCGCGTCGGGCTTCATCAACAGAATGCGGGCCAAGGCGACGCGCATCTTCCAGCCGCCTGAGAGCGAGCCGACGTCGCCTTCGACCATCGATTCGCGAAAGCCGAGGCCGTCGAGAATCTCGCGGGCGCGGCCCTCGAGCGCGTACCCACCCAGCTCGTCGAAGCGGGCCTGCACCTCGCCGAAGCGAGTAATCAGCGCGTCGAGGTTGTCGGCTTGCGCTGGGTCTGCCATCGCGTGCTCGAGCGACTTGAGCTCTTTGCCGACGGCTGAAATCGGGCCCGCGCCGTCCATCACCTCTTCGAAGACGGGGCGCCCGGCCATCTCGCCGACGTCTTGGTGAAAGTAACCGATTGAAATGCCGCGATCGACCGAGACCGAGCCTTCGTCAGGCGCGTCGGTCTTCATGATGTAGCGAAACAGCGTCGACTTGCCCGAGCCGTTGGGGCCGACCAGGCCGACCTTTTCACCCTTGTGCAAAGACGCTGAAGCGCCGACGAAGAGAATTTGCTGACCGTGTTGCGAGCCGATGTTGTCGAGGCGAATCATGTCGACGGCCCCGCTACCACAAACCGGCTTTTCGTGACTGAAACCGACCGAAAGGCGCTGGCAGGTTGATGAGAAACGCCGGACCGAGCCCGAAAGTCGAGCTTCGAGCCGCGCGAGGAAGAAGCCCGAAGGAATACTTGTCGGTATTTTGAGGGCTTCTGACGATGCCCGGCGACGAATATCGGCTTTCTGGCGACGGGAGCGCGTTTTTCATCAGCCTGCTAAGGCAGGGCGAATGTGGTGGCTCGTGCTGGCGGTTATCGCGAACGACGGCGGCGTCTTGCTCAACGGCCCCTCAGCCGCGGTGTACGACCCGGCGACCGACTCGGTGCTGGTCAGCAACGTGAACGGCCCGCCCTGGCTCAGAGACAACAATGGGTTCATCACCGAAATCGCCAGTGACGGCGGCGTGTTGAGCGCCCGCTGGGTCAAGGGAGGAGACGCCAAGGTCACGCTCCACGCGCCCAGAGGCCTGGCGGTCATCGAGGGGCGGCTCTTCGTGGCCGACATCGACACCGTGAGGGTGTTCGATCGAAAGACGCACGCACCGGTTCAAGAAGTCAAAGTGCTGGGAGCCTCGTCGATTGAAGGCCTGGTCGCGTTCGGGTCGAGGCTCTACCTCGTCGACTCAGGGTGGCGTGCGCTCGCCGACGGTGGAGTCGAGGCCACCGGCACCGACGGCCTTTATGCCATCGAGACGCGCGCGGCGAAGCCAGTGCTCAAGACGTTGGCCAAGTCACGGGGCCTGCAGCACCCGCGGGGCCTCGCGGTGACGCCGACCACGCTCTACGTGACCTCGTCGACCGAGCCGGTGATGTTCACCTTCGATCTCGCAGGGCACGTTCGGAGCACCGGCACGTCGTTGCCGTATGTCGCGAGCGGGGGTCTGTTCGTCAAAGAGACCGAGCTCTTCGTCTTCACCACCGCGGGCGTGCTGCGCGGCAAGATCGCCGGCGACGAGTGGCAATCGGTGTCGGGTGAAGTGGCTTCTCCCGGCCTGATGGGCGTCGACGAAGCCGGCTCGCGCGCGTGGCTGCCCTCGGTCTCGCGGGGCGAGCTCACCGAAGTCACCTGGTAAAAAGGGGACAGGTTCCTTTATTGGCCCGGCCGCTCGAGAGACCCAGCAACAAAGTAGCCTGTCCCCTTTTTCCTAGTTCAGCGCGTTGGGTTGGGTGAGCGCGAACTCACCGATCTGGGCGATGAACCCGGCGCCGTCTTGGCGCTCGAAGAAATACGTGCCGTGCATCGAGCCGAACGGCGTCTTGAGCATCGCGTAGCTGGTGTACTCGAACGACTCGCCTGGCTCGAGGTGCGGCTGCTTGCCGACCACGCCCTCGCCCCTGACCTCTTCGACGTGCCCGGCCGCGTCGGTGATCACCCAGTGGCGTTTTCGCAGCGTCGCCGCCCGGCTGCCCTCGTTGGTGATGCTCACCGTGTACGAGTAGGCCCACTGGCTCTTCTCAGGCACCGTGCGTTCGTCCCAGAAGGCGGGCTTGACCCGAATGCGAATACCCTCGGTCGTCGTGTCAGACATGGTCGGTCAGCGTTCTGCGGGAGTCACGGCCACTTTGCCAGCGGGAACTTTGATCAGCACCGACGCCAGAATCGCAGTGGTCAGCGTCGCGGCGATGAACCCCAGTGACACGATGATCAGCAACGCCTCATGCTGATGCATCACGCTCGCGAACGCGGTCTCGACGATCAGCTTCACCCCGACGAACCCGAGAATCACGCCCAGCGCCAGCTTGAGGTACCGAAATTTGTCCATCAGC
>JANLPS010000372.1:0-5520 GCA_031367385.1 Archangium sp.
GTGGTCTTGCCATTGGTACCCGTGATGCCGAGCAGCACCAGCTCGCGCGCCGGGTTGCCGTAGAAATTACCCGCCAACAAGGCCAACGCTTTTCGAGTGCCGGAGGTCGTGAATACTGGCACGCCCAAACCCGGCAACGGCTTCTCAGAGAGCACCGCGACCGCGCCCCGCTGCACCGCTTCTTGCGCGTAGTTGGCGCCATCGGTCTTGCCGCCCTGCATGGCGATGAACAGATCGCCGGGTTTGACCTTTCGCGAGTCAGCGTTGAGGCCGGTCACGTCAGCCTTGGCTTTCGACGATGCGACGGGCTCGGTGCCGATGCCTGCGAGCAGTTCAGTGAGCTTCATGACTGTGTCTTCCTGGCCGCGACGTCGCGACCGTTCATGGTGATGAAGAGGGCGAGTAACCGGCCAGCTCCAAGCTGATGCGGCTGCCCTTCTCGACAAGACTGCCCGGCGCTGGGTGTTGCGCGACCACCCGCCCGGTACCACTCAAGCGCGGCTCGAGGGCCGCTCCCAGCAACGACGCGATGGCCGTACGACCTGCCATGCCGCCGACGTTGGGTACTCGCACCGCGCTCTCAGCCAGCACCTCGTCGGTCACCGTGTCTGAGAGCCCTTCAATCGCGGTCACCACGGCGCTCTTCTCTGTTTTCTTGAATGCCGCCGCCGCCGCCGCCACCTGCAGCGCGGTCAACGGCACCACCGTCGCCGGCCGTGACGGAGGCACCGCCAGATACGGCATCGCCGCCGAGGCGATCTCTTTGAACGCCGGTGCCGCCGCCAAGCCACCGAAGAGGTCTGTTTTCGGCTCGTCGATCATCACGAAGATTACGACTCGGGGGTTCTCGGCCGGCACCATGCCCGCGAAGCTGACCACCCGTTCTTTCCCATATCCCTTGGCCACCGGGTCGGCCTTCTGCGCGGTCCCCGTCTTGCCCGCCACCCGATACTCGTCCATTCGGGCCAGGGGAGCGCTGCCTTCTTTTTCGACCACCGTCTCGAGCATCGAAATCACCGTTCGGGCGCTCTTCGCTGACACCACGCGTCGAAGCGAGGTGGGCTTGTTCTCGAGCAGCACGACCCCATCAGGGTCGACCACCTTCGAGACCAGATACGGCTGCATCAAGACCCCGTCGTTCGCCAACGCCGAGTACGCCGCCGCCATTTGAACCGAGGTCGCGGTGAGGCCCTGGCCAAACGCTTCAGTCGCCAGCTGCACCTCGGCCTTCGGGTAAGGGATGACGCCGCGGCCTTCACCCGGCAGGCCCAGGCCGTAGCGCTCTCCGAAGCCGAAGTCTTGGTAGCTCTTCATCAACCGGTCGCGCCCCAGCTTTTGCGCCACCTTGGCCGCGCAGATGTTGCTGCTGACCTGCAGAATTTTCTGCGGCGTCAGCATGCCGTGCTGGTGCGTGTCGTGAATCACGTGCCGGCCGATGACGAACGAGCCGTTTTCTCCATCGAATTCGCTCTGTTGCGTGATGGTGCCCGTGTCGAGCGCGCTGGCGATGACGAATGACTTGAACGTCGAGCCGGGCTCGAAGGTATCGGTCACCGCACGATTTCGAAACGTCGATTGGGGCGTGCCGGCGGTCGAGTTCGGGTTGAAGACCGGAGCGTTCGCCAACGCCAGAATCTCGCCTGTATGTGGGTCCATCATCACGGCCATGCCGCTGATCGCCTTGGCGTGCTCGACGGCCTTGAGCAACGCCCGCTCGGTCACGTACTGCAGCTGGCGGTCGATGGTCAGGGTCACCGTCGCGCCCTGTTTGGCGATCTGATCTTCGAGGCCGTTGGTCATCAGCTTGCGGCCCTTGGCGTCGCGAAACCCCTCGCGCTTCACCCGATCGCCCGACAGCTCGTCTTCGTATGACAGCTCGAGCCCGTCGAGCCCGTGCGAGTCGGTGCCGACCACGCCGATGACGTGCGCGGCCAGTTCACGCTGCGGGTAGAAGCGGCGCGGCTCTTTGGTCAGCCCCAACCCGGGCACGTTGAGCTCTTTGACCTTCGCCACCTCGCTCGGAGTCACCTGCCGCTTGACCCAGATGAACCGTTTGCCCTTGACGATCTTCTCGAACAGCTCGACTTGGTTGAGCCCCAACACCTTCGAGAGCGCCTTCGCGGTGAGCTTCTCGTCGGTGAGCATCGACGGGTCGAGCCAGATTGAATCGACGTCGACACTCTGCGCCAACGCGACACCACGTCGGTCGAAGATGTCACCGCGCCGCGCGGGTATCTCGATGTCGCGCATGTACTGATCTTGCGCGAGCCCCTTGAGCTTCTGAGTTTGGTGCACCTGCAGGTTCACCGCGCGCACGAAGGTCGCCGTGAGGCCGCAGAAGAAGAAGACGCCGAGCAGCACCACGCGCAACCGCATCCACCGGTTGGGCACTTCGCTGGTCTGCAGCTGCTTCAGGTCGCGCATGGCTTTAGTTCCGCGACTTGAGGTGCACGACCGCCGTCGCGCTCGGAGGCACCAGGCCCAACTTGGAGCGTGCCGCTGACTCGAGCCGCGCGGGCGACTTCAAGGTCGCGAGCTCGAGCCGGAGCTGATCATTTTCGCGCGTCAAATCAGTGGTCTGCGCGTCGAGCGTCGACAGCTCGTAGCCCATGCGCACCACCATCACTCGCGAGGTCACGTGAATGACGCCGACGATCGCGATCAACGCCACCGCCAGCGCCGCCGGTAGAATCTCAGCCGCGATCACCGAGAACGACAGACTGCCCCGACGCGCTTCGACCACGATGCTCATGACACCCTCTCAATCGCGCGCAATTTGGCGCTGCGCGCACGGGGGTTGCCCGCCACTTCGTCATCGCTCGCCACGATTGGCTTCTTGGTGAGGCCTTTGAAATCGGCGACGACGGTCTTCAAGACCGGCAACCCGCGCGGCAACGCGTCGAGCTCGCCGCACAGCTTCTTGAACCCCTGCTTGACCTTGCGATCTTCACCCGAGTGAAAGCTGATGAAGGCCGCCACGCCGCCGACGCGCAACAGCTCGGGCACTGACTCGATCGCTTGATCTAAATTCTGCAGCTCGCGATTGACCGCCAGCCGCAGGCCCTGAAACGTACGCGTCGCCACGTGAATGTCTTTGGGCCAGGCCTTGCGGGGCACCGACGACTTGATCGCCTCGACCGCCTCGAAGGTGGTCTTCGGCAGCTGCGCCTTCAACGCCCGGGCGATCGGCCGCGACATGCGCTCGTCGCCGTACTCGAAGATCACGTTGGCGAGATCATCGACGCCCAGCCGCTCGATCATCTCGGCCGCGGTCTCGCCATCGTCACCCATGCGCATGTCGAGCGGGCCGTCGTGCATGAAGCTGAAGCCGCGCTCGGCGTTGTCGAACTGCGGCGAGCTGACCCCGAGATCCAACAAGAAGCCGTCGACCGGGCCTTCAATCAACGACAGCACCTCGCCGAACTCGCCCTTCACCGCAACGAAGCGCTCGCCGAACCGCGCCACGCGCGCCGAGGCCGCCTCGAGTGCCGCCGGGTCACGGTCGATGCCATAGACCGTCGCGCCTGCCTCGAGCAGGGCTTCGGTATGGCCTCCACCACCCAAGGTTCCATCGATGATCACGCGGCCTGCCTCCGGCTTCAACAACGCCACCGCCTCTGCGAGGAGCACGGTCTGATGAGAAAAGCTCACCCTTGCAGCGACTCGAGCGCCGCTTGAGGCGACTGCATGTGACCGGTCGTCGCTTGCGTGACGAAGGCCACCGCGTCTTGGGCCGTCGCGAAGTAGTCGAACGAATCGTTCGCTCCGGCGCTGCGAAAGATCGCGTGCACGTAGGGTGAGAGCCCCGCCAGCTTGATGTCGCCACCCAGCTCGCGAAACACTTCGGCCCGGCGCAGCAGGGGCTTCACCCCACGAAAATCGAAGTGCGAGACGTCGGTCATGTCGATCACCAGCTGCGTGACCCCATCGGCCGAGAGCTGAAAAATCATCTCGGCGATGTCTCCCATCTCGACGCCGTTGATCTCGCCCTCGAGAACCATGGTCATCGTCGCCGGCCGCATTTTCTGCTCGATCATCTGTGCCCCTCTCAAAAAGAAAAAACCGTTTCGAAAAAAAGTTCAGCTCTGTCGCAGCTCGGTCAGCACCCGCATCACGTCGGCCGAATCGGCCACGGTGCGTGCTTCGTCTTGTGCCTTGGCCCAGCCGTCTTTCGACCAGAGCTCGATCACCTTCACCATGCCCGCCCAGACCACCGCTTTTTCCAAGTGCGCGTGCGCGCGCAGGTTCGGAGGCACCAGCACTCGGCCCAACGAATCGACCTGCACCTCCATGGCGCTGGCGACGTAGAGGCGGAGCAGCGACTTCACACCGGGCTCCATTGGGTTTCGTTTGGCGAGCGCGTTCTCGAGCGCCTCCCATTCGCGCACCGGGTAGGCGTGCAGGCATGGGTCGAGCGCGGTCGTGAGAATCAACCGATCGTCGTACGAGCCCACGAGCGTTTCACGCAGCTTCGCCGGGAAGCTCGTTCGCCCCTTGCCGTCGATCTGATGCTCGAAAACGCCTCGGAACACGCTTGAAATACTCCAGGTGCCGATTGATGCCGGTTACCACCGCAACGAGGGAAATTGATCCGCTCGTTACCACTTCTTGCCACTTCGACGCGGAAAATAGGGGCGCTTCGTCGAGGGGTCAAGAAACGATGTTTCGGCCTGTAGCGATCGTGCGAAACCGCACACATGGGCCTACGAATCTCTACCGTTTCGTGGCCGCGTCAAATTTCAAGGGCTTGGCGTTGTCAGTTTCTGGCGCGACTGAGCTGATCCGCGTTAATGACGGCGCGATGCCAGCGTCGCCGGGGGTACGGCTCAAGGTCGTTTACAAGAGCCCGCAAGCATTGCTTGGCGAGCTGACCAAGAGCGTCGGCCGGGGCGGCGTTCGCATCGAGAGCAAGCGCGCGGTGGCCATCGGCACCACGTTCGTGTTCGAGCTGCATGCGCAGGGGCTCAAAGAGACGGTCGACGTGATGGGCACGGTGCTCACCGTCACCGAGAACGCGCCGGGCAAGTTCGTGCTGCACATTCGCTACGAGCCGCCGACCATTCGCGAGGGCCTCGACGCGATCATCAGGCGCATCTTCGCGGTCTCGCTCAGCGACCCCAAGCGGCGCACCGCGCGGGTGCCGGTGCAGGTGCGGGCGGTCGAAAACCGGCCGAACTCTCCGACCTATCGGCTGCGCGACCTCTCGCACGGCGGAGCGGGCATCGATGTCGAGGGTGACGCCCTGCCCAGCCACGTGAAGGTCGGAATGAAGTTCTTGTTCTCGATGAAGCTGACCCCCGGCATGCTGACGGTGCCAGGTGAAGTGGTCTGGGTGGTGAGCGCGGTGACGACGCCACTGCCGATGCCTCCGCGAATCGGAGTCGCTTTCTGGAAGCTGCACCCCAAGATGAGCGACATGCTCGACGACCTGATTGCCCTGCGCGGCATGCCCCACCCCCCGTGGATCGCGAAGCTCGCCTTCGGTGACGACGCCAAATAAAGGGGACAGGCTGGATTTCC
>JANLPS010000415.1:0-2842 GCA_031367385.1 Archangium sp.
CGGGCCGTCCGCGACCACGCGGGCAAGAAGGTGTAGCGGCGCGAGCCGTCGCAAAGCGAAATCAGCGGCCGTCGCTGTTGCGGTCTGGCCAGAACGTTGAAATTGTTCCTGGATGACGTCGGCGCCGACCGCGTGGAGTCCGATGGCCGTCGTCATCGCTTTCTTTGGCCTGGGCTGCAGTATCCGTCCGGCGAACCACGTCAGGTCGGTGATGCCGTGGTGGCGGTAGTGTTTGCGGCGTGGAGAGCGCCGTCACGACCGAGGAGACTCAGCTCAGCGAGAAGGCGCTGGGTTTCTGGCCGCGCGAGGGTGGCTCGCCACCTGGAAGGGGCGAGTTCGATGACTTGAGTCTGGCTCCAGCAAGGCAGCAGGGTGAGAACGTCGCGGAGGTAAGCCCAGGGCTCGATGTCGTGCAGGCGGCAGCTGGCGATCAGCGACACGACGATGGCGTTCCACTCGGCGCCATTGTCGGTCGCGCAGAAGAGCCAGTTTTTTCGACCGACCGCCTCGTGTCTCAACTCGAGCTCCGAGGGGTTGTTGTCGAGGCGGATGCGCCCATCATCGAGGAAGCGCGTCAGCGGCACCCACTGTCTCTCGAGGTAGCCGAGCGCAACCTCAATGGCAGTGCCCTTCTCGACGAGTTGTCTTTCTTGCCGTACCCACTTCTGCAGATCATCAAGCACGGGTTGGGCGAGCGACTTGCGTTTCACCGCGTTGACGATGCCGTCGGACCCCAGAGCCTCGCGGTGAGCGTCGTACAGCTTGCTGATGAAGCCGATGCCAATGAGTGCGCGCTGTCTGTCGGTGGGCAACGCGTCAAACAGCCCGCGCCGTCCATGAGCCCAACAGCCGCACTCGGTGATGCCTGGCTCCCGGCGGTGGAGCTCATGGTAGACGCTGGATGCGTCGCTCTGCAGCAGGCCGGAATAGCCCTTGAGCACCTCGGCGACAGAGGCTCCGTCGTTGGTCTTGAGGTAGCGGAAGATGACGTGCCGCCCGACGTCGATGAAGACGTAGAAGCTTCCCTTGCGACACTTTTCCTTCTCGAGGATCAACACCCCAGTTCCATCCGTGAGGATGATGGGGGCCGTTTCCCGGCTCTCGTCCCACATCGCTTCGACGATGAGAACCAGAAGCCCCGCGGCTCCCGCGACGAAGCCGCACAGCGTCGAGCGCGCAAGCTTGAAACCCTGACGACGGAAAATTCGCTCTTGTCGATGCAGCGGCAGATGGTCCGCGTATTTCCACACCAGCACGATCGCCAGAAGGCCCGGACCCGCAAGGCTCTTCGGCAGCGGCAGACTGGGCGGCTCGGCCACCAACATCTTCACGAGGGGCGCGAGGTCCTCACCGTCACTGTCCTCGGGGATGTCCTTGGCCGCCGAGCTCGCCGACGTGCCCACGTCTTCGGGTCGAAGGTACTTCGGCCTCACCACCTCGACGCGCACCAGCGACGACGGGCGGTAGTCGATGTGATGTGACACTTCCGCGCCGACTTGCTGGAGCAATTCTCCGCCGGGCAGTTTTCTCTCGGGCGGCTCAATGACGATGCGCTCGACCGGCAAATCCTCCTCGGAAAGATTGCGTCTCCCGTGCGGTGTCTCTTTCTTTTCCTTCTTCTTCTTCTCCGGCGTGGCAGCCGAGCCCGTCGACTCGTCGCCCGAGTCATTCTCGGCTGGAGCTTCAACCTGCGGCAGCCGACCCAGCGCCTGCAGCACTGCCGTCAACGGAAGCTGGGTGTCTGCCCCCGGCACTCGCTCGGCCTTCTGCCCGAAGAGCTGCCGCTGCAATCGCGCCAGGGCGAGCGTCAGCCCATCATGAAGCTTCCGCAGTTCCATGTTCGCCGCGCGGAGCTCTTCAGCCTCTGCTTTGAGTCGCGCGTTTTCGGAAAGCAGTTGCTCCATGGCGGTGACATTTTCGGCAACTCACGCAGCAGGTTGCGGGTGCGTCATCGAATTTCGCAGTTCGAATGCGTTTCTTGCCTCGTGCGCGATGTCACGTCTCGTTTCGCGGTGAACCTCGACGCCGTCGAGCAACGTCGACAGTGTCTTGCCGTCGATGACATGACTGGAAGCCGTCGCATCAAGAGTCTTCGGCAGCTCAACCAGTCGCGTGTCGAGCCGCTTTGCCAACAGGCACCACCCCGTTGCGTCACGCCACAGCACCTTCACCTTGTCGCCTCGCTTGTTGACGAAAACGTACATCGCCTTTTTCGACTTCGCGTCGACGCCCAGGCGATCTTTCACCGCGCGCGCCAGCCCGTCGAATGACGCCCGCATATCCAACGGCGTCACGCACAGCATGATGAGAAACCCGCCGGGCGTCATCGCGCCCCTCCATCGACGACAACCAGGAGTCGCGACAGCGTGCCCTCGTCGAAGCCCACCAGCACCCGCACCACTCGCCCGTTGCCCGAGACCACTTCCAGCCCCGCTGGTTGCCTGCTCTGGGACACCGCCGGCTCAAGTCGCACGAAGGACAAAGCCGGCGGCACCGAACTGCCTGCCTCGCTCTTCAACTTCTTGAACTTCCACTTCCAGCGCCGCAACCGGTCTGCGGTCACTGGCTCGCCTTCGCTTGTCGCAAACTCTTCAGGCGTGGACCCGCTCGCCTCCCAGCGCTCAACCCACTCCAACCACTTCTGCCTCGTCACCGTGATTTTCATCGCCATCACTTCCTCCTTGATGGCTCTTCACTACGCCGACCTGTTCAGCAACGCCCGACGCGGTTGGCCGGACGGATACCCGCACCCCGTACTGAGCGTTGGCAACTCACTGGTACGACCGATTACAACGCCACCCGTGGCGTTCACTCTGCTTGCCGGTTCGTCTCACCTGTCGCT
>JANLPS010000427.1:0-4841 GCA_031367385.1 Archangium sp.
GCCCGCAGCGCGCCGCGACATCAACAGCTGCGCGAGCTGTCACGACCAGGGGGCCGCGTCGAACTGCGTGAGCTGCCATCGGGTCAACGGCGTCGGCGGCAACCCGCACCCGCCCTCGTTCACCGCGCGTCACCCAAGAGAGGAGATCACCCGCAATGCCATGTGCCAGATTTGTCATCTGTAGTGGTCTCGTCTTCGCTGCGGTGATCGGTGCAACCGGGTGCGAGGTGTCTCGGCCGAGCACCTTCGAGGGCGCGTGCTCCGACTACGACACGTCGATTCGCCCAGTGATCATGCGCGATTGTGGCAGTTGTCACGACAGCGCCACTCGGGCCGGCGGCTATCTGGTGGGCAACTACCTCGACACGGTCTCTCGTCGCGACGACGGTACCCCTCGCGTCGACCCCGGCACTGAAGAGACCGCCTTCTTGTTGGCGGCGCGCGGTGACTTGGCAGCACACCAGGCGGTCTCGTCGAGCGACTACGCCGTCTTGAGGCGCTGGGTGGTCGGCTGTCGAGCGGCGCCCAAGGGGTACCAGAATCACCCGCGAGGGTGGGGCACTCCCACCGACCATGAACAGTTTCACGGCGCTGCCCTCCGTGACGCCGGGTATGCCTTTTCAGCGTGCACCGAATGTCACGGCAACGACTTGCGTGGGGGCCGCTCTGGCGCCGACTGCAGTGAGTGTCACACCGGTGCCGACGGCCCGAGGTCGTGCAACACGTGTCACGGAGATGAAACCTCGGCGGCACCACCGCGCGCGATCGACGCTTCTCGCACGACGAGCTCCCGCGGCGTGGGAGCGCATCGACGCCACGTACTCGAGAGCGACACCCACTTGGCCTTCGGCTGCACCACCTGTCACGCACCCGTGAACAAGGTGTACGACGAGGGCCACTATCTGCGAAACGGCGTGGTCACGCTGGGCCCGGCCGCGGTGGTGTTCTCGGGCGACCTGGCCGACGCCGGCGCGAGTTGGAGCGCAGCGTCTGCGACCTGCAGCAACCCATGTCACTCGCCGAACCCGCTCGACACGGCCGCGGTGAGCCCGAAGCCTCGTTGGGTCGACGTGAGCACGGGCCGCGTCGCGTGTAACAGCTGCCACGGCAACCCTCCATCGACGCACTTTCAAGCGCAGTGCGAGGTGTGTCACGGCGCCGGCTATGCCGATGGAGGGGTCGACCGTGCCCTGCACGTCAACGGCAGAGTCGACCTCAATGGCGCCACTGCTGGCTGCTCCAGCTGTCATGCGGGCCCCGCGAGCCCCGCCTTCTTCGGCCTGAATCACCGCGGCGCCGACGCTGGTTCGACGAATGCGAGTCTGCATGACGCGCACTCGAGGGCCTCCACGTTTCGCGGGCCGATGGGCTGCGGCGAATGTCACCTGGTGCCCACGACGGTGACCTCGCCGGGACACATCGACTCCGCGCTGCCAGCCGAAGTGTTTCCCACCAGCGTGATGGCCTCGAGCCTCGCGTTTCGAGACGGAGCACAGGCCCGGTACGAGCCACAAACAGCGACTTGTACTGCCTACTGCCATGGAGCCGGCGCCTCGATGCCGCCCGACGCCGGGAGCATTCAACGCGCTCCGCGCTGGGCAGTGACCGGCACGAGAGCCCTCGGCTGCGGCACGTCGTGTCATGCCTTGCCTCCCGATGACGGCACGTACGGGCACTCGGCGGCGGTGACGGCCACGCAGCGGTGCAGCAGCTGCCACGGAGGCACGGTCACCGACGACGGCGGCATTCGCTTCTTCGACTTGCCCGACGGTGGGCGCGGGTCGAACCACATTGACGGCCGCGTCACCGGCGAGCGCTGAGGCCTCGCGAGAAAAGGCTGATCTATGGGACTGTTTCGGTTGATTCGAGAGACGCTGTGGCGAGCAACGCGACATTGGGTGTCGTTCATCGGCGTCGTATTGACCACGCTCAGCGCGATGCTCTTCGTGGTCTTGTTCGTGCTCAGCTTCTTCGGCGCTGAACGAGGGCCCTACGCTGGTCTGCTGACCTACCTGTTGCTGCCGACCATCTTCGCGGCGGGCCTGGTGTTGATGCCCATCGGCCTCGCGCAGCTGCGAAAGAAAGAGCGTGCGGGCATTGCCACCACCTTTCCCGTGCTCGACTTCAATCGCAACACCGTTCGCAATGGCGCGCTCGTCTTCTTGGCGGTGACCGTCTTCAACGTCGCCCTGCTCGCGACCGCGACCTACAAAGGGCTCGAGGTGATGCACCACGATTCATTTTGCGGCGGCTCGTGCCACACGGTGATGCAGCCCGAGGCGGTCGCCCATTCAGTGACGATGCACGCCAACGTCGGGTGCGCCGATTGCCACGTCGGCGAAGGCGCTGGGCACTTCGTCAAAGCCAAGTTTCGCGGCGCGACCCAGTTGCTTCAGTTCATGACCAACGACATGCGCCGCCCGATACCTGGGCCGACCGAGGTCGACAGCGTCATCTGCACGCGCTGCCACCAACCCGATCGCTTCATCGAAGACCGGTTGCACATTCGGCGCACCTACAGCGAAGACGAGCAGGCGGTCGAGAAGACCACCGTGTACCGCATGCGAGTTGGCGGGTTTCGCGACGGGCACTGGAGCGGCTCTCACGGCCACCTCGGGCGCCAGATTCGCTACCTGTCAGACCCGCTGCGGCGAACGATTTCATCAGTCGAGGTCACCCGGCCTGACGGCACCCACTCGACGTTCACGGTCAAGGCCGAGACCCCGCCACCCGACGCCGACTGGCACGAGATGGGGTGCACCGATTGCCACAGCCGCCCCGCGCATCGCTTGAGCAGCCCCGAGACCATCGTCAACGAGGCGCTGGCGCGCGGAGCCATCGACCATGAGTTGCCCTTCATCGCCAAGGGCGCCCTGGAGGTGCTCAATACGCAGTACCCCTCCCACGACGCCGCGCTGATCGGCATACCGAAAGCGTTGACTGCCTTTTACGCGCGCCAGGTGCCGTCGTTGCCGAGCGATTCGAAACCCAAAGTCGACGCCGCCGGCCAGCTGCTCGCGGTGGAATGGACCCACAACAACTTCCCCGACATGAAGGTGACGTGGGGCAGCTACACCGACTCCTTTCAGCATGAGCAGGGCTGCTTTCGATGCCATGACAAGAAGCACGCCGACAGCGAGGGCCAGGTGATTCAGCAGAAGTGCTCTGGCGCGTGTCACGACGTGCTGGCCACTGAAGAAGAGAAGCCCGAGGTGCTCGACGTGCTGTACCCTTAGCGGCAACGCAAATTTTGCATTGCCCCTGCGTCGCGGCCCCGTCGCACTTCGAGCACGAGATTTGCTAGGGCGTTGTCATGGCTCCCGAACGAATTCTGGTCGTTGATGATGAGCCCAACGCGCGGCAGGCGCTCGAGACGCTCCTCACGGCCGAGGGGTTCGAGACAGCCGGTGCCTCGAATGGCGAAGAAGCGCTCCAGCTGATCGAGACCTTCGCCCCGGCTGCGGTGCTCACCGACGTGCGAATGCCGGTGATGGACGGCATGAGCCTGCTCACCAAGGCCAAGGAGGCAGGCTCAGACGCGGTGTTCGTGATGATGACCGCGTTCGCCAGCATCGAGATGGCGGTCTCGGCGATGACCGCGGGCGCAGAGAACTACCTGGTCAAGCCGCTCAAGGTGCCCGTCGTGCTCGCCGTGCTGCAGAAGGCCCTCGAGAAGCGGCGCCTGCTGCGTGAGACCGACATGCTGCGGCAGCGGGTGCGCCAGCGCTTTGTGTTTCAGGCCATCGTCGGTGATTCGGCGCAGCTTCAAGCGGTCTTCGATGTCGTCAAACGGGCCGCGCCAACCAAGGCGACCGTTCTCATTCTCGGAGAATCAGGCACCGGCAAAGAGCTCATCGCCCAGGCACTGCACGAGGAGTCGCCGCGAAAGAACAAGCCTTTCGTGAAGGTCAACTGCGCCGCGCTCTCGGAGTCTCTGCTCGAGAGCGAGCTCTTCGGTCACGAGAAAGGGTCTTTCACCGGCGCGAACACTCGTCGAGAGGGCCGGTTCGAAGTGGCCGACGGTGGCTCACTGCTGCTCGATGAAATCGGTGAGCTCTCGCCGATGATTCAGATCAAGCTGCTGCGGGTTCTGCAGAACCGGGAGTTCGAGCGCGTCGGCGGCAACCAGACCCTGAAGGTCGACGTGCGAATCATCGCGGCCACCAACAAAGACCTCGCCGCCGAAGTGAAGGCCGGGCGGTTTCGCGAAGACCTCTACTATCGACTCAACGTCGTCGCGGTCACCCTGCCTCCCTTGAGAGACCGCAAGGGCGACATACCCGCGCTGGTCACCCATTTCGTCGACAAGTTCTCGAAGGCCTACGAGAAGGCCATCACCGGCCTGGCGCCCGGCACCCTGAATGCCCTGCTCAGCCATTCGTGGCCCGGCAACGTGCGTGAGCTCGAGAACGCCATCGAGCGCGCGGTGGTGCTCGCCAAGACCAGTGACCTGACCGCCGACGATTTGCCCTCATCGTTGTCTGGCCCCAGGCCGACCGAAGTCGCCGCCACCACGTTGATTCCCGGGGCGACCATGCTCGACATCGAGCGCGAGGCCATCTTGCGCACGATGGCGATGGTCAATGGCTCCACCGCCCGAACCGCAGAGGTCTTGGGCATCAGCATTCGTAAAGTTCAGTACCGGCTCAAGGAGTACGGCGCCGGCACGCCCCCGAAGCCCGAAGCCGAGCTCGACTAGCTCCAATGCCGATCAGATAACGGAACGGTTGTGCGGGCCGTAGGGAGGATCATAGTGCGGCGATCTCGAAGTAAGGAGATCGCCCGATGCGCCTTGCCGATGCCTTGGTGACAGTTCCGCTCGCACTGCCCGAGAATTACGG
>JANLPS010000439.1:0-14016 GCA_031367385.1 Archangium sp.
GAGCAACGTTGGCGCTTCGAGACCGCGCCCGAGGGCGAGGGAGACCTGGTCGTCGAAGTCGACCTCACCGGCGCCACCGCCCGCGAGCGCACCGAGCACGGCATCGTCTTGCAGGCCGGCCAGTCTGGCACCCGCGTCGTCTACAGCCACGCCACCTTCATCGACGCGGCGGGGGTGAAGACCCCGATTGAAGTGACCGTGGCCGAGCGCGACTCGCGCCTGGTGATGACCGTGCCGCAGTCGGTGCTGGCGTCGAGCACATGGCCGGCGGTGCTCGACCCGACGTTGAGCGTCGAGAGCCAGATCGCGCCGACCGCGAATCAAATCGGCGACCCCGTGCGTGGCCAGAACAACCCGGTCGCCAAGGCGATCGGCAACAAGGTGCTCGTCGCGTGGGAAGACGACCGCTTTCAAGTCGGCAAGCCTGTGGTCTACGCGACGTGGTTCGACAAGCAGAACCCCAACCTTGTCTCGCGCTTCTTGCTCGCGCCCGGGCAGGCCAAGACACCGGTCATCGCCGCGGCTGGCGCGCGCTTTCTCGTAGCCTGGGTGCAGTATGGCTTCAGCGACAACAACATCTTGGGCGCCTGGGTCGATGCCGCCACCGGCGCTGTCGAATCGCGCTTCGTGATCAGCGCGCTCTTGAGCCCTGAAGACGCGCCCGGCGTCGCCTGCGACAACGGGAGCACCGTCACCTGCGTGGTCATCTATCGAACCGACAACAACGGCGCCGGAGGTGTCAACGCGACCCGGTTGACCGAGGGCGCAACGAGCGGCACCACGAGTGAGATCGTCGCCGCGGGCAACAACCTCCAGTTCCCCGTCATCGCGTTTAATGGGGCTCGCTTCTTGGTCGTGTGGCACTCCATCATCTCTGGCAAGGTCGATTTGTCGGCGATCAGCTTTCTGCCCGCTGCGCTCCCCGCGTCGAGCGCCGGCACCCTCGTGTACTCGACCGCTAACCCGTCTGGAGGTCGCCAAGGCGCGCGGCTCATCCCCGGGCCTTCGGGAGAAGCGCTCCTCGTTCATTTTCAGATCGGCCCCAACTACTGGGCCACCCGCCTCGGCGGTGCAGCAGGCCTGACGCCGCTCGACCCGCCCTTTCAACCGTGGCTCGGCAGCGACGGCGTCGCTGAGCAGGGCACCGGGTTCTATGACTCGGCGGCCTACAACCTCTATGCCTATTCTGGCACCAGCCAAGGAGTGCTCCGACGACGCATGCCGAATGGGGCCACTGGTGCGACCTCGGCGCAAGTCACCCTGACCTTCGCGCCCTATGCGGGCTCGGTCGCGCTGCTCGGCCCCAACCCCGGCTCGTCATCGGTCATCTTCGTGACGGCCGGCCCCGACGGCGACCGGGTGCTCGTACGCCAGACCGACTCGTCCGTGAACCTCCCGATTCTGGCCCAGTCGAGCCAGACCTTCGAAGAGCCCACCGTCGGCACCAACCCCGCCACGGGAGAAGCGCTCGTCGCCTACCGAGCCTTCAGCGTCGTGAACAGCGACGGCGGCTCGTCACTCGGGTTCACCGTGATGAGCAGCGACGGAGGCATCGGCGGATCCTCGACGGTCTCTGAGCCCCGAATGCTCTCTGCGCCGGTCGTCGGCACCCGCGCGGGCCAGAGTCTGGTCACCTGGTTGGTGCCCGGCAGCGGGCGATGCGGAGCGCTGCTTCGCGGCAGCATCGTCACGCACGCGACTGCGGTGGCAAGCACTCCGGTGAGCTACGCGAACGATGTCTGTGAGCGCCCCGCGGTCTTGACCTTCGCCAGCAATTCGCTGCTGATTTACACGGCCACCGGGGTCACCAGGGTCGCCAACCTGGGGCTGGCCGGTCAGTTCGACGGAGGGTCGGCCCCTTTCTCAAGTGCGGCCCAGGCTGCAACGGGAGTCGTCGGCCCCTCGAACAACGGCTTGCTGGCCGTCAGCCACATGGGCTCGCCCGCCACGCTCGACGTGACGCTCGTCAATTCGACCGGTGTCACCCTCGCCACCAACGCCATCGGGGCCGCCAGCCTGCCGACCGGCGGCAAAGACGAGCTCGCGGTCGACACCGACGGCACTCAGTACGTCGTCGCCTGGGTCGACACCGCGAACCTCGCCACCACCCGCAACGACGTGTACGGCGTTCGGGTCAACGCCGCTGGCGTACCGATCGACGCGTCTCCAGTCGCGCTCGACGTCACCACCGCCGCCACCACCCGAGTCGCCCTGAGTTGGAACGGCTTTCAGCATGTGCTCGCGATGGAAAACGAGGTCGCCGATGCCGGCCGGGTGATCGACCTGAAGTGGTTCAACTCGTCGCTCCAGCCGATGTACTCGAAGCGCCTCAACGGCACTGACGTCGTCAAAGAGCCCGCGCTCGGCTCGTTCGGTCAAGGCCAGACGCTGCTCGCCTTCACCCGCTCGGTCGAGGCCCCTGGCGTCGCCGCCAACCGGGTCTTCACCACCCGCCTGCAGGTAGGCAACGGAGACACCTGCACCACCGCCAGCGACTGCGTCAGCGGGTTCTGCGTGCAGGGCGTCTGCTGCAACAGCGGCTGCTCGGGCACCTGCCAGACCTGCCTCGCCGCGCAAGGCGCCCCCGCCGACGGCACCTGCTCACCCAAGCCCACCACGGTCGAGTGCCGGGCGTCGACCGGAGTCTGCGACCCCGCCGAGAAGTGCGATGGCACCAACCCCGGCTGCCCGGGCGACGCCCTCGCGCCCTCGACCCAAGACTGCCGCGCCGCGGTCGATGGCTGCGACGTGGCCGAGAAGTGCACCGGCTCGAGCAACACCTGCCCGGCTGACCTGATTCAGAGCGCCAACGCGGTGTGCAACAGCAGCGCGGCGCCCTGCGCGTTGCCCGGCAAGTGCGATGGCCTCTCGACCGTGTGCCCCGCGGTCGGGGTGCGCCCAGCGAACGCCGTCTGCCGGCCGGCGGCAGGGCCCTGCGACATCGCCGAGTTCTGCGACGGCACCACCCAAGCCTGCCCCGCCGAGACCTTCGTGGCGAACACCGCGGTCTGCCGCGAGGTGGCCGGCGACTGCGATGTGGCCGAGCGATGCACGGGAGCCAGCGCCGACTGCCCGGTCGACTTGTTCAAGACCAACGAGGTCTGCCGCGTCGAGGCCGGCGCCTGCGATCTCGCCGAGCGCTGCTCTGGCACCAGCGCGGTGTGCCCCGCCAACAGCGTGCGACCCAATGACTTCGTCTGCCGCACCAAGGGCGGCGTGTGTGACCTCGAAGAGAAATGCAACGGCGTCGCCAGTGAGTGCCCCGTCGACACGGTCGACTCACAGTCGGTGTGCCGCACCGCCGCCGGCAGCTGCGATACGGCTGAGCGATGCAACGGCGCTTCGAAGGAGTGCCCCACTGACCTGCTCGCGCTCGACGGTCAGAGCTGCGGCGAGGGCGGGCAATGCGGCGCCGGGGTGTGCCGAGTGGGCTCGACCAATGGCAAGTCTCGCTATGGGTTCGGCTGCGGCGGCTGCGCGGTCGGCGGCGTCGACGTCTCGGTGCTGGCGTTCGCGCTGGTGATGCTGGCCCGGCGCCGGGGCCGAAAACTGCCGCTGCGTTCGGGCGGCGCGGTGCTCGCCCTGGTGCTGCTAGGCGCGGGCGCTTCGCAGGCGGCGGGCAAAGAGAACGAGAAGCTCCACGCGGCGTTCGTCGGCATCAACCAGGGGGCCGGCGTCAGCGCAGAGACCACCAAGAGCGTGACCGAGTTCGTGCAAACCCAGCTCAACAACGCCGGCATCTACGAGGTGACCGGGCCTGGTGACATCTCGAACCTGTTGGGGCTCGAGCGGCAGAAGCAGCTGCTGGGCTGCGGCGAGTCGTCATCTTCATGCGCGACCGAGCTTGCCGGCGCGTTGAACGCCGACCGCATCATCAGCGGTGACCTCTCGCGCATCGACGACACGTTCCTGCTGAACCTGTCGCTCCAAGACGCGCGCACCGGCAAGGCGTTGGGGCGCTCGGGCCGGCGGGTCGACGGCAAATTGGCGACCCTGCTCGACGAGGTGCCTGCGGCCGTGACCGAGGTGCTCGAGCAAGAGACCGACAAGCGCTTCTCGGTGGTCGAGCCGGTTCATTTCGGGGGCTTGAGCGTGGGGCTGCGGGCCGACGGCGACGTCTTCGCGTTGGGCATCGCGCCCGGCATCTCGGCTGAGTACGCGTGGCGGTATGCGGGCGTGGCGGTGACCTTGATCCCCAAGGCGACGCCGGGAGGGCGCCTCGAGGGCCGCGTGTACCCGTTCGTGGTCGGGCGCGTACGGCCGTTCGTCGGCATCGGCACCACGGTCTTCTCGACCGGTCTGGGCTTGCGCGGCGCACTGGGGGTCGCGGTCGCGGTGAGCCATCTGCACATCGGGTTCGACGCGGGGTACGAGTACTACGCCGTCGACTTCGGGCCGCCATCAGGCCTGTCGCGACACGCGATTCTGCTCGGCTTGTCGCTAAGCTGGGCCTTCTCGAGCTGAGCCGGAGCCGAAGGCCGCCGTCGAAGGACCCCCGCCCCCCCTCGCCGAGCCCAACTCGCCCGCAAACAGACGGTCGCCAGGCCCTTTTTCGCCCGAATTGCCCTCGAAGGGGCCCCCCGATGGCCCCCGGGAGCCCACGCCCGGCTCCAAAGGGCCCACCCACCCCCTCTTTTCGCCCGAATTGGGCTCCGGGGAGCCTGCCGACCGTCATTTTACCGTTGCAAGGCCATGAAATCAGGCGAACTGAGTCCTTCATGAAGGGGTGCGTGAATACGCACTTCGACCCTCCGTCTGACCGCTCGCCGCACAATTCCGTACGGCTTGCAGTGGGGTACCCAGATGAAGTCGCCAAAAGCAGTCGCCGCCTTTCCCGATGTCTTGACCATGCACGCGCAGGATCTCTCGAAGGGAGAAGTGGTCACGCTCCACTTCGACCCCGTCGCAGCGAAGCAAGGCTGCCTCGACGGCCTGACGTTTCTCGAGCCGCTCGTCGGCGAGCTGGCCAAGCACTCGCCCGGCTTCGACCTCGACGAGTTGCGCTCGCTGCCTGAGTTGTGCGAGCGCGTCGTCGACATTCAGCGCAGGCTCAACAAGCTCAAGTTCGAGCGCGGGGGCAATGCGAAAGACCTGATCGCCGCTGCGCTCGACTGGCGCCGAAAGCTGATGCCCATCGCCGAGTCGCTCGCGATCAACGGCAAGGTGAAGAGCTCCGAGTTCGAGCGTATCGTCGCCGGCAGCGGCGCCTTCGATAACGTCACCGACGTGCTCGATCTCGTCGAGCTGCTCACCCCGCACGCCTCGCTGGTCAAGGGTCTGTGTGGCCCGTCGGCGCTCACCCTTGCCACCGACTCAGCCCGCGCAGCCCTCAGTCTCGTTCGAATCGAGACCTCCGAGACCCCCGAGAGCCGGAGCACCGCTGATCTGCGCGATCGCTACGCCACGTTGATCGAACGCCGCCACGATCGCCTGCGCGTCGCGATCGCCGTGCTCACCTCGTACCGTGAAGCCGAGTCGATCGTCGGCTCGCTCTTCACCAACACGAAGTCGAGGGCCAAGGCACCCGTGGCCCCCGCACCGGTCGACCCCGAGCCGGTGAGCTAACGAAGAACGTGGCCGGGGGCTACGGCAACAGGCACTGCGCGCTCGCGAGGCACCCATAGGGCGTGAAGCAGGCGCCGCTCACGCATTGCTCGTTGTCGTTGCACGCCGCCCCCGCCCCCGAGCGGGGCTGGCACACGCTCTTGGTGCCGTCGTACCCGCAGAAGAGGCCGGCCGCGCACACCGGGCCGTTGAAGCCGGAGCTGCAGGTGGCGCCCACGGCAAATTCTCTGGCACATCAACGGTATTTCGAGAGCGAGACTTGAATTTGCCGTCGGAGCGATGCCAAAAGGATTTCTTCTCCGCTGGGGTAAGAACAATATGAAGCTGTTTACGCGGCCGCTGCGGCTACCACCAATTCCTGAAAAGCCCGGTCACGGTCTTCCAGCGTCGCACTCCGAATTAGGTGGAAACGGACGCCTCGCCCAGCAGGTCGCGAGCCCCGAGAGTGTTTTCGAGGCCTCGCATGGGGCAGTGGCGCCTGGAGCCCTGACGCCGGAGGCAGGTCATGTCACCGGTACGGCCGACCTGTTCGATACCTCTCTTTTGCCGTCGCGCTCAATTGCAGACTTGACCGCGCGCTTGACGCAGGGCGCACAAATCACGGGTGAATACAAATTCGACCCAAACCGCGAGGCGGCGCTGAAACGTCATTTCGTCTCAACGCGTGCAACTCAAATTGAACAGGCTGTCTTCGTCCCAGGCCTCCCCTCAGCGGGCAAGTACAACGAGCTCGCCCCCGAACTCGCGAAGACGCTGCGTGCGGAGGCCCGCAAGGTGCTCGAAGTATCGCTGGAGGGTGCTCAGAGAGCGCCAGAGATATTCCGTCGACTCGACAATGGTGAGACGCAGACGCTGGTCAGCGCACTCCGGGAGCTTGAATCTCCTGTGTTTACTTCGGAGCAAAGTCCCCTCTTTTTTGACACGGAGGGCAAGTTCCACTTTCCGGGCGACACGGCTCCTCATTCCCAATTGACCCGCCTTCACCCAGTCGAATGGAAAGGGCTGGCGCCGTACTCCGAGCCGCTGACGGTCGATGCGCTGCAAGCGACTGAGGGGCTTCGCGGAGGGCGGCGTATTTTTCTGGCGCCCGATCGAGCCAACGCGATCAACTACGAGCGCCTCGTAGCGAGCGCTCATGACATCGCCGCGCTCTTCTCGCCCAACCTTGACTTTGAGGGAACCAGAGCGGAATTGTACCGAGAACACCAGGCTGGAAGCCCGCCCGCGCAATACGCTGCTGCACTGAGCAAATGGAGCGACGACCTGCGCCAGTCGGGGTTCGCCAACGATCAGCCTCTAACGTGGTCGAAAGACGAGTTGGACTCGCGGTTGGCGTTTCTTGAGCCACTCGCATCGGGTCGCGTTCGCGAGTGGTACGTGCCCCCTCGCCGCCAGGCCCCGACTCGACTCCGCGAGCTGGGTCAACAAGTTCAGGACTCTGTCAGAAGCGCCGACCACCAGGCCGCTTCTGTCTTCGTAGGCCAGATGGTCGCCATTGCGAGAGAGGCCGTCAGCCCTAAAGCGCGACCTGAACTGGAAGCGACGAGTCACGCTTTAGAGACGACCTGGGAGCTGGCGACGGACCCGAAGTTGAAGGCTTTGGCCCACCGGGCCTACTTGGCAAGCACGAGCGTTCAGCACGGCCGCCTCAGTGCAGAGCTTCTCGAGGCGGTCGCGGGGTCGGCAACAACAAGTTCTCCGTCGTCTTGAGGGCCGCGTTGTTGAATCGATACTCGCCGACGAGGAGCCTCAAAACCGCCAGCCCGCCGCCAGCCCCACGTCGGGGATGTACCAATTTCCGCCGAACGCGCCTCCACCGAACTGAAACTTGGACTGCCCCTCATACGGGCCTGAGCTCGTGCCGACGTCAACCCAGGCCGCTGCGGGGCCGGCGCTGACCTCAAAGAAAAAGTGATCTGCTTGAAAGCGGTACCCCACCGTGACCGCCACCGCGAAGAGCGCCGGTTGAAGCGTCGGATAGATGAGGACGTAGGTCGCCGCATGGGGGCCCAGGAACAGGCTGTGCCGGACCAAGCCCAGCGGGTACCAACGCAAGCCCACCGCGATCCCGACCGTCGGCGCGAAGAGCAAGGTGCCAATGCTCGCCGAGGCAGAGAATGACTTGTACGCGACCTCGCCGCGCACCCCGACCCCTGCCCAGTCGTGGCCGACGCCCAATGAGAGCCCGCTGCGCCAGGGTGATTCAGAAGTCGGCTCGGTTTGAGCCGGGAGCGAGAGGGCTGCGATGAGGAGGAGGCCGTTCATGTGCCGGCCCTTCAGCAAAGCCGGTGCCATTTGACCGGGTGCATGGCCGTCGAGGGGGAGTCTTAGCCGGTGAGCATTTCGCCGGCTGACAAAGCCGGTGAGCAGGGCGGGAGGATCATGCCTGTTGCGTCGTACACCTCAGGTCATTCGAGTCTCAGATGTTGCACGCCGGTGCATCGCCCGAACGAGGGAAACGCGACGAGGGTGTGGTCATCGAGGCTGGGGTCTTGACTCCCGAGCTTCCGAAATTGCGCATTTTCTGCACACGTGCAGCGGCCCAGTTCGTCTGGTTTCATTCACGCGGCTGAGCTCATTTCGGTACGGTTGTTCGAAACATTCTTGTCGGGACTGTGACGATTGCCCGTGCTCGATTAGGAGCATCGCCTATCATTCGGGTCTCCCTGATGAATTTCAAAATGCGCCGCCAGCTGATCACCCCATTCGTTCTCATCCTCGTCAGTTGCACATGCGCCGAACCCGAGCGCCCGAGTGACGCAGGTCACGATGCGGGTCTTTTCGAGCGCGATGCCGGCCCTGGTCACGATGCGGGTCTCTTCGAGCGCGATGCCGGCCCTGGTCAAGATGCAGGGGCCCTCCGAGATGCAGGCACTTCCGACGACGGGGGTGCCGATGCCGGCGGTTTTGGGTGCACCATCAATGGAGTGTCGTTTTCGCCCGATACCGTGAACCCCGCGAACCCATGCCAGACTTGTACGCCACTGACGAGCGCGACTGCCTGGAGCGCGCGCCCTCTCGGCACCTCGTGTGGCACGGGCCTGATTTGTCATGCAGGCGACTGCAGCAGTGGTTGCGTTATCGGCGGCGCCTTTCATGCGGCGCTTGAGCTCAACGGCGGTTGCCAACAATGCAGGCCGCCGCTGAGCACGACCTCGTGGTCAAACATCAACGAAGGGCAGCCCAGCAGCTGTGGAAGCGCCGAGATCTGCAGCACGGGGCACTGTGTGAAGGCGTGCATCATTGACGGAGGTTTCGTTCTCGACGGCACTCAGAATGGGCCGTGCCAGTGGTGCGTCGCCGCCGTCAGCACTGGGTGGTCGAATCGAACCGATGGCGTGGCCTCATCGTGCTCAAGTGGCATGGTCTGCAGCGTCGGTATGTGCGACTACCCCTGTCAGGGTGCCGACTTCGCCGCCGACCCCTTCGCGCGAGGCGATGGGTCGCAGGCCAACCCCTTCGTTCTCTGCTCGGTCGCTCAACTCGATCGGGTGCGAACCTATTTGACCGAGGGCCGTTCTTTCGCATTGGGCGTTAACGTCGACCTTGCGGCAGTGCCGTTCAGCCCAATCACTGACACTTTGAACCACGCCTTTCTCGGTACCTTCGATGGCAACAACCACACGATTTCTGGGTGGCACTACAATGCGCCGAGCACTGATGTCGTCGGGTTCTTTGCCTCGAACGGCAATGGCAGCACGATTCGAAACCTGACTCTCGCGAACGTCGACGTGGTCGGCCGCGATTCGACGGGTGCGGTCGTCGGCGCCGATTACGGGCAAATACTTGGCGTGGTTGCCAGCGGCAAGGTCGTGGGGCGCGACCGGGTCGGGGGCGTCGTGGGCCGCTCAGCCTCAAGCAACACGAGCAAAGTCATTCGCGACTCTCGCAGCGCAGTCGACGTGACCGGCAATGCTTTCGTGGGCGGTCTCGCCGGCGAGTTCAGTGCCTCCTCGGGCGCGGTGCGCTGCAGCGCCACGGGTGCGGTGTCTGGGTCGACGTCAGTTGGCGGCTTGGTAGGCAGTATTACGACCAGTTCGTCTTCTGCGTATTCTGTTCTTGATTCGACCGCGAGCGGTGCGGTCGTCGGCATGCTTCAGGTCGGTGGGCTGGTCGGCACGATGGGTGACGCGAGTGCGATTTCACGCTCGTCGGCGACGGGCGATGTGGGTGGCGTCGGAGCGAGCAAAGTCGGAGGTCTGGTGGGTGAGAATCGCGCCGTGATCTCCGACTCCTTCGCAGTCGGAGCTGTCACAGGCGCATCGACCGTCGGAGGGCTGGTTGGTTTCAACCAGGGGCTGATCGCCGATTCGTACAGCACGGGTCTACCCACTGGGTCGGCCAGCACCGGGGGTCTTGTTGGGTCACAAGCCACCGGGCCGCTCGTCGTGTTAGCCGAAGCGGTCGAGTCTTTCTGGGACACCCAGCGCTCGGGCCTGACCACCAGCGCTGGTGGCAGCGGCAAGACCACCGCGGAGTTGAACACCGCCGCAACCTTCTCAAAGTGGAATGGAACCACGACGTGGGTCATCGCCGAGGGGAGCCTGCCCAAGCACCGAACGACTCCGGTCGCCTGCGTCGTCGGGGCCGCGGCTTTCGGCGGTGGGGCAGGCACCCGTACCAACCCGTATCTCATTGGTCAGCCGGCACAAATGTACCAGATCAGATGCAACCTCTCGGCCTCGTTCAAGCTGACAGCTGACCTCGACTTCTCCGAGGGCCCACACTTTCCTCCGTTGGGTGATTGGCTTGGGCCGGGCTTCAGTGGAGACTTCGACGGCAACGGCAAGACCATCTCGAATTTGCGAGTGTACGGCCAGAATGCGGGGCTCTTCGGTGCCACCTCCGCATCAGCGAGCCTTCACGACCTCCGCCTTGTCAATGTCGAAGTCGGGGGCTCGTACCAGGTTGGCACCGTCGTGGGCCAATCACTCGGCTCGCTCACCAACGTGAAAATCGAGGGCGGTGTCGTTCGCGGTATCTACGTGGTTGGTGGGCTCGCGGGGTCCGCGAGCGGCACAACCTCTCGGTGTTCGTCGAGCGCCGAGGTGCGTTTGACTTCGGGCTACGGAGGCGGGCTCATCGGCTACGCGAACTCAGGGACTCTTTCAGACAGCTACTCGATGGGCTCGGTAACAGGGGGGAACGGTTTGGTTGGCGGTTCTTCAGGGCCCATCTCACGCTGCTATGCGGCTGGCCCGATCGTTCGCGGCCAGGGCTTCGGGAGCGGCAGCCCCGTCACCAGTTGCTACTGGGACCTCACGACCTCGGGGCAAACCCAAGGACCCGGGGGCATCGGCAAGACCGACGCGCAAATGAGAGACGCCACGACCTTCGTCGGATGGGACTTCGATACCGTGTGGCAACTCGACGCTGGGCAGTTGCCAACCCTGCGTTGACAATCAACAACACACGCAACTGAATGTCGCAGCTCAGGTGCGCCGCGCCACCCGCCTGCAGGGCGTACCAACCCCAACCCGAGTCGCCACATCTCACGGCCGCCAGGCAGTCGCGCTCGTCAATGGCGCGCAGGTCTGGCACGGGTTCGTGGGTCGGGCGAAAATGCCACTCCATCGATGGTGCATCGTGGGCGGCAGACCGGCCGATGAGATCGTAGGCCGCGCAGATGAAAGACGCCGAAGGGCGAATGGAGCTCGTGGCCGCTGCCCGTATCGCGTGCCGTTTGATACCTCAGGGCACATCGCTCTCGGCCGCAGACATCGCGGGGATGCCCTTGGGCTCGAGCATTCTCGACGGGGGTCGCCTTCTCACGATCGGGGTCAGCCTGTTTTAGGTCACTGCGCGGGCGCTACTCGACGCTCAGCGACGCCCAGTCGAGCTCGAGCCAGTGCGTCGGCGAGAAATACATCGCCATGCGCGGCTTGTTGCCCGGCAGCAAGAACGCATACGTATTGCCCGGCGCCCACCCGGCCTCGGCCAGGTCGATGGTCAGCACGGTGCCCGTCGGCACCTCGTACAACGAGACCTGCGTCTGCTCGAGCGTGATGCCGGTCTCGAGCCTGAAGAACGCCAGGGCGTCATCGGCCGTGCGCACCCCACGCACCCGCCGCACCGAGGTGACCAGCTGCCCGCCCTTGCCGGCGGCCTCGAAGGTCAGCGTCGCCACCTCCGGGCTCGAATGCACCTTCGGCGGCCGCATGACCTCGGTGAAGTCGAGCGGCTGATGCTTCGGCGCCACCCGCAGGGTCGGCGACCGCATTCGAATTTTCAGGTGATCGACCTCGAACGCGAACGTGCCTTGCGACTGGTTCGCCAGGCTCGGCAGCACATCGCGCAGCACCTCTTCATGCATGGGAAAAGCGAGGGCGGTCGGTGAGCGCACGATCAGCCGCTCAAGGCACTCTTCGGTCGGGGTGAAGGGGGGCAGGTCAGCCTCGTGCAGCGCAGGCGCTCGCCCCACGACGATCATGAAGCCATCGGGCGTCGAGACCATTCGCAGGTGCTCGATGCGCTCAGGGTCGACCGTGAGCCGGGTCTCTTCGAAGAGCTCCCGGGCGCAGGCGTGCTGCCAGCTCTCGCCACGCTCGACGAAGCCCCCAGGCAGCGCCAAGGCACCATGCCCCCGCCCCGGCTCACCCCGCCGAATCATCAAGACTCCGTCGTCGACCGGCTGCACCAACACCGCGACCGGCAGCGGGTTCAAGTAGGTGACCCGCTTGCAGTACGGGCACGTGCGCGGCCAGCCGCTCTGCCCGCCAAAGCGTGACCCACACCACGAGCAGAAAGCGTGACGGCCTTGCATCAGCCCACCAGCGCTTCGTGGAGCGAGCGGGTCAGCTCCTGCAAACCATCGCGGCGGGTGACGACGGTCAGCTGCAGCGCTGAGCCGTACACGGCGATCACCGGCGCCTTCGCGAGCGCCAGGGCCCTGCGGGCGACCGACCAGTCGGCGTTCAACCCGGTGCCGACGCAGGTCACCGTGCCGTGCGTCTCGAGCACCGAGACGCCAGCAGGCAGCTTGGCCTTGAGCGCCTCGGGGCCGTGCAGATCGTGCAGCGGCACCACCACCAGCGCGCGACCCTGCTCGTCGAAGAGCACGTTGCGGCCCTTGACCGCGTTGGCATCGAGAAACTCCAGCAGGTGGGCCAGCCCGATGCCGCGGTCGGTGCAGAAGACCCAGACGTCTGATTCGCAGGTGACTCCGCGAACGCGGCCGGTGTGTGACGGTGGGGCGTGGCCGATCGCGGTGCCGCTGCCGGCGGCGTGGGTCGAGCGGGCGTGAATCACGATGCCCTTCTCTTTGGCGAACTCGACGGCTTGCGCGTTGAGCACCTTGGCCCCAGCCGAGGCGAGCTCTTGCATCTCGTCGAAGCCGAGCGACTCGAGCTTCTTGGCCGAGGGTACGACGCGCGGGTCGGCTGAGAAGACGCCATCGACGTCGGAGTAGATCTCGCAGTCGGCGCCGAGGGCAGCGGCGAGCGCGACGGCGGTGGTGTCGGAGCCTCCGCGGCCCAGGGTGGTGACCTCTTTGTTGCGCGAGACGCCCTGGTAGCCGGCGACGATGACGACCTTGCCTCGGCCGAGGGCTTCTTCGATGCGAGCCGGGCGCACCTCGACGATGCGGGCCTGGGAGTGCGTGTCGTCGGTGATGATGCCGCTCTGTGAGCCGGTGAACGAGATGGCGGGCACCGCAAGCTCATGGAGCGCCATCGAGAGCAGGGCCATCGAGATGCGTTCGCCGCAGGTGAGCAGCATGTCGAGCTCACGGCGCGGGGGGTCGGCGGAGATCTTCTTGGCCAACCCGAGCAATTCGTCGGTGGTGTCGCCCATCGCCGAGACCACGACGACCACCTGCCAGCCATCGACGCTGCGGGCCTTCACGCGCTCAGCGACCCTGCGGAGCTTCTCGGCATCAGCGACCGACGACCCTCCGAATTTTTGAACGACGATGCGGGTGGTCAACGTGGGGGCTCCGGTGCTGGGTGCGACGTGTACATCATGCACGCGGGCGGCCAAACCGTTTGCTGCTGGCCAGCGCCATGGTCGCGAACGCCAAGGCAGAAAGCAATGCACCGAGGCGCAAGGACCACGGCCGGTATTGCCAGGTGACCACGTGGCGGCCTTGAGGCACTGCGACCCCGCGCAAGAACCAGTTGGCGCGAAAGGCGGTGGCCTCGGTGTCGTCGATGGTGACCCGCCACCCGGGGTACCAGGCGTCAGCGAGTATGAGGTACCCGTCGGCGCAGGCGGTGACCTGCTCGATGAGCAGCTCGGGGTTGAGCTCGGTGAGGGTGACCGAGGGGGTGCATGGTTCAGAAAAGGGGACAGGCTGCTTTTCTTCCGAAAAGCAGCCTTTCCCCTTTTCTGGCACCAGCACTTCTTGGCGAAACCGCTCCGCGGGCCCCCGCAGCGCCGCCAGGGCTTCCTCGTCACTCACCTCCACCGCCTTCCCGACGAGCCAACTGCGCTCGAAGGCCTCCTTGGCCCGCC
>JANLPS010000458.1:0-1801 GCA_031367385.1 Archangium sp.
CCGCTCGCGGAGACCTCAAAGTCGAGGCGGTCGATGCGCTCCAGAGCGGGTGCCGAAGTCTGAATGATCGGCCTCAGGGGTTCTTGGCCGATGCGCAGTCAGCGGGCGTCGACGACGCGCAAGAGGTCGTGACTGCCTTGACCGCTGGCGCAGAGGGGCCGGTGGCCGGCACGGTTGGGCGGCTGGGCGGGCCCGACGCGTACCTCAAAGCGCGCCAAGCGGAGCTGCGGTGGCTCGAGCAGTGGCTCAGTGGCGGCGAGCTCCCCGCGGCGCCTGCTGCGATGGAGCAACTCCAGGCCGAACGTCGGCGCCTGTGGACTGAAGCGGGCGAATCACGCTCGGTGCTGTCGCCGCAAAGCTACGCGCGCTGGGCGTTCGAAGCGGCAACGGTGCGGGCGACCTGCCTGACGTTGGCGGTGGGTCGAGCGCAAGCGGCCAATCGGGGTCAGTTTCCCGCTCAGCTGCCGAAGGGCGACGCTGCGCTGCTGGTCGACCCCCTTGGTGCCGCGCCGTGGGAATTCGTGCCCGATGGGCTGGGAGGCCGCCTGCTGCGCAGTGGGCCGGTCGAAATCGAAGGTCGCCCCGTTCGGGTCGAATTCGGGCTCGACGGCCCGCCGACCGCCGGTGCTCCGAAGCGGCCGACCGGTGCGCAGAAGCCCAAGCACTGAGCTGAAGGCTCCCCGAGTCTCCAATTCCAGAATTGGGTTTGCCCAATTCTAGAATTGGGCAGTCGCGTAACCTCACGCAGTTACTCTGCAAAAAAGAAGATGTCGGAGGCTGTGAATATCCCTCCCACACCGCCGTGGAGACGCCACACGCCACATTTCGTGAGCGCGTTTTCAACGGAGTCCTCCATGTCTGAATCACTGATTGAAACCCAGCCCGTCGTTGTGAAGGTCGACACCAACCTCAAGGGGCTTTGGGTCGCAGCCCTTCAAACGCTCGCCGCCGCGTCGGCTGCCGATGCCGTCGCCTGGCACAAGAAGTACGAATGCGTGGCAGGCATCATCCAGCACGTCCCTCCCCTCTACTTGGCTGGTGGGTTCGCGACCGCCGCCGCCTTCTGCGAAACGATACTTCTCGAGACCCAGATCTCGGTCGCCCGAAACATCAAGATTGCGAAGCTCACAACCCCGGCTGAGATCGCCAAGTTCAGCGTGACGAACCTCAAGTACGCCATCGCCTATGTCGAAGCGAAGACCAAGGCGCCCATACCGAACCGAGGGGCAGTTGACTTCGACAACCTCAAGATTCAGTTCAAGCACGGCGATAAGACCGTCAGCCGCAGCCTGGAGACCGCTACCCGCGAAGAGTTGCTCGAAGCCATCGGCCAACTCAGCGGCCGCCCGAAGCGTGTGAAGCAGTCACCCGTCGCCAAAGCCGCCGTCGCCGCGGTGAAAGAAGCGGCCGTCGAAGGTGTTGAAGCCACCGCCACCAAGACCCAGCTCGTCTTGCGCGTGCCCTACGACCGCCTCGGCGAATTCTGCAAAGCGCTCTCTGGGTTCAAAGTGCCGACCGGCTGAGCACAGCGCACCGAGCTCGACTTGACGGAGGCCGTTCATCTCGAGGCCTCCGTTGCCCTTTGGTGCACGAGCCTACGGCAAACAGATGTACTCAGCGGAAAGATCACCGATGGCGCAGGCGGGGCAGATACCGCCTGGCGGCACCGGACCCTCAGCGAACACGAACAAACCGAGTCGCTGGTCGATGGGCAGTAACCGCCTCAGAAGCCCAGTGACAGAGATCAAGGCGGTCAGCTTGTTGGAGCTAACTCGCTAGTATTTGACCCAATGGGCTGACG